>NZ_JBFBFP010000052.1:0-51542 GCF_040684275.1 Streptomyces sp. NPDC091371 | reverse complement strand
GGGCAGTTCATGCTCGCCCTGCACCGGTCGGGCCGGCGGGGTGAGGCCCTCGACGTCTACCAGCGGCTGCGCGCGACCCTCGTACGGGAACTGGGGCTGGAGCCGTCCGTGGTGCTGCGGCGCTTGCAGCGCTCGATCCTGACGGCGGCTCCGGAGAGCCTGGCCGCGGTGGCCGGTGCCGCTGGAGCGGATTTCCGGAGCGAGAGGCTCGTACGGGTCTGAGGCATGAGGTGCGGATCCGGGCCCGGCCTGATCCGAAAGACCCCCCTAGTCTGGCGGCCGTGGACGATCTTGATGAGTTCCGGCTCGACGTGGCGCAGGGGGAGTTGGACGACCTCCGTGAGCGGCTGGAGCGGGTGCGGTGGCCCGACGAGCTGCCCGGAGTGGAGTGGGCCTACGGGATTCCGCTCGGCGAGATGCGCGAGCTCGTGCGGTACTGGCGCGAGGAATACGACTGGCGGGCGGCCGAGGCGCGGCTGGGCGAGTGGCCGCAGTGGACGACGGTCATCGACGGGGCGCGGGTGCACTTCGCGCACATCCGGTCGCCCGAGCCGGACGCCGTGCCGCTGCTGATGACCCATGGCTGGCCGGGATCGTTCGTGGAGTTCCAGAAGGTCGCGGGTCCGCTCACCGATCCGCGGGCGCACGGCGGGGATCCGGCCGATGCCTTCCATCTGGTGCTGCCCCACATCCCGGGCTTCGGCCTGTCCGGGCCGACGACGGAGGCCGGCTGGGAGTTCAAGCGGGTGGCGCGGGCCTTCGGGACGCTGATGGAGCGGCTCGGGTACGCCGAGTACGGGGTGCAGGGCGGGGACTGGGGCGCCGCGATCTCGCGGGAGCTCGGGCGGTTGCGGCCGCAGAACGTGGTGGGGGTGCACCTGAACCTGCTGCCCGGGGGCGGGGCCACCGCCGAGCCCGGGGAGGAGGAGCTCGCCGCGCTGAGTCCGGAGGAGCGGGAGCGGACATGGGCCTCTTGGGAGCGCTACCGGGTGTGGGCGCGCGAGCGGCAGGGCTACGCCGACATCCAGGCGACCCGGCCGCAGACCCTCGCGTACGGGCTGAACGATTCGCCGGTCGGGCTGCTCGCCTGGATCGGGGAGAAGTTCGCCGAGTGGAGCGATCCCCGGTGCCCGATCGACCGGGACCAGATGCTGACGAATGTGATGCTGTACTGGCTCACCGGCACGGCTGGCTCCGCCGCCCGGATCTACTACGAGCGGGCACACGCCGCGTACGCCGGGCAGCCGGTCGAGGTGTCGCGGACGCCGACCGCGCTGGCCGACTTCCCGCGGGACAACTTCGTTCCGCTGCGGCACGTGGCCGCGCGGACCGACTCCGTCGTGCGGTGGACTTCGTACGACCGGGGCGGGCACTTTGCGGCCATGGAGGTGCCGGAGCTGTTGGTGGGGGACGTGCGGGCGTTCTTCCGCGAACTGCGGATGGGATGATCATCTGATGAATGATGAGGGCAGGACCCCGCCTGTGCTGGTGGGCGATGAGCGCGCCACCCTGACCAGCCTGCTGCAGTGGCAGCGGGACACCTTGATGATGAAGTGCGCAGGCCTGACCGCCGAGCAGTTGCGGCTGAAGGCAGTGGCGCCGTCGGGCCTGAGCCTGCTGGGGCTGGTGCGGCACCTGGCGGAGGTCGAGCGGGGCTGGTTCCGCAACGTCTTCGGTGGCGAGGACGTGCGGGGCTACTTCCCGAAGAACGAGGCCGGGGAGTGGACGGAGTTCCACGTCGAGAACGCGGATCCGGCGGAGTCGTTCAAGGTGTGGGAGGACACCTGCGAGCGGTCGCGGGCGATCGTGGCGGCCGCCGGCTCGCTGGACGCGACCGGGTCCTTCGGGGAGGAGCGGTACTCGCTGCGCTACATCCTCGGGCACATGATCGAGGAGTACGCCCGTCACAACGGGCATGCGGACCTGTTGCGCGAGGCGATCGACGGGGTGACCGGGGAGTAGGGGCCGGGTGCCGGGGCCGGCGCCCGGTCAGGCCGGGGTGGTGGTGCGGTCCACGGCGTCGAGGGCCGGCTGCCACGGGAAGTGGGGCGGGGCGTCGGGGCCGGCCGGGCCGGGGGTGAAACCGTCCTCGCCGTAGAGGAAATCGACGCCCGCGGTGCGCAGGACGGCCACGGACTGGTCGAACTGGGGGTGCGCGGCGAGGGCGGCGTTCGTGCAGGGCATGGCGACGACGGGAGTGCCCTTGCCGATGGCCTCGGCGGCGACCCCCACCACGAAGCGGTCGGTCAGGCCGAGGGCCCAGGCGTTGACCGAGTTGAAGGTGGCCGGGGCGAAGAGCAGGGCGTCGGCCGCGGGCCAGACGTCGGGCTCGCCGGGGAGCTTGTACTGCCAGCGCACCGGGTGGCCCGTCAGGGCGGCCAGTCCGTCGAGGCTCGCGCCCAGCCAGTGCGCCGCGGTGGGGGTGAGGCCCAGGCAGACGTCCCAGCCGCGGGCCTGGGCGTCCTCGACCACGTGGGCCACGTCGAAGACGGGCGGAGCGGCGGAGCAGAGCAGATAGAGAGTCTTCGTGGTCATGCCGCAATATGATCATATTGCTTGACCTTGACCATACTTGAGGTACCAGGATGGGGAGCATGAGCAGCCAGATTGCGGCGAATGCCGCTGAGATCGAGGCGATCGCCAACGTGGTCGCCACCGTCGAGCGTACGCAGCGGGGCAAGGACGCCGAGGGGTTCCTCGCCCTGTTCCACCCGGATGCGCTCTGGACCACCGCGCACGGGAAGGTCCTCATCGGCTTCGACGCGATAGCCGAGTTCACGCGCAAGGTGCTGCCGGCGGCGAGCTGGGACGGGGAGGTCACCTACGAGGTGGTGCACACCCAGTTCCTGCGGCCCGACGTGGCGGCGGTGAAGGTGCGCCAGGTCTACCGGGGCGCGGACGGGGTGGGCAGCGAGGGTGCTCCGCTGTACGTGATGACCCGGGAAGCCGGTGAGGGCGGGCGCTGGTTGCTGACCGCGTGCCAGAACACGCAGGTGGCGGCGGATCCGGAGTAAGGGGCGGGGCCGTGCGGACAGGCGGTCAGCCGGTCAGGGGGAGTACGCCGACCGGCTGGCCGCCGCTGAGCTCGCCGGTCCGCTGGAAGCCGAGGCCCAGGTAGAACGGCTCCGGGCTGCCCTCGCCGGCGTGCCAGGTGACGTACGCCTGCGAGCCGCCCCGGCGGCGGATCTCCTCGGCGACCGCCTGGACCGCGAAGCGGCCGTACCCCTTGCCCTGGTGCTCGGCGGCGATGTTCAGGCGCCAGATGCCCGAGCGCCGGTCGGCGGGGTCCTTGGCGGGGTTCCAGGCGATGTCGAGGAAGGCCATGACGAAGCCGACCACCTCGTCGCCGTCGACGATGGCCCGCGGCCAGGCGACCTCGCCGTGGACGTACGCCTCGGCCAGGGACTTCACCACGGGGGAGACGACATGGTCCTGGTCGGGGCGGATCTGTACGGCGCACACCGTGTCGACGTTGTCCGCGGTGACGGGCTCCAGGCGGGGGGAGGGAGAGGCGGAGGCGGGGGTGGCCGTGGCGATCATGGGGGCAGTTTAGGGTCCGGCCCCGGACCGGCCGACTGGATTTCGGCTCGCGGTGCCGTGGGCCTCCCCGGGTCGACAGGCCGGCGGGGCGGGGCGGGGCGGGGCGGGGCGGGGCTGGGCGGTGCGGCGGCGGGTCGGGGCGGTGCGGGACGGCGCCGGGCGGGGCGGCGGCGGGTCGGCTCGGGCGGGGCGGCGGTGGGTTGGGTGGGGCGAGGTCCGCGCACATCCGGGACTCAAGTGGCGGGGCGCACCATCAGGCGGTTGAGCGCAACGTGTCTCCCGGACTCAGAGAAGAGGAACCGCCCTGATGCCGTCGACGTCGATCACCACCACGACCGCCTGGCTCGCCGCGCTGGAGCAGCGGATCGAGCGCCGTGACCCCGGGGAGCCGGAGTTCCACCAGGCCGTGCGGGAGGTGTTGGAGACGCTCGCGCCGGTCTTCGACGCGCGCCCCGAACTGCGCGAGGCCAGTGTGATGGAGCGGATCACCGAGCCCGAGCGGCAGATCCTCTTCCGGGTGGTGTGGCAGGACGACGAGGGCCGTACGCAGGTCAACCGCGGCTACCGGGTGGAGTTCAACAGCGCGCTCGGCCCCTACAAGGGCGGCCTGCGCTTCCACCCGTCGGTGAACCTCGGGATCGTGAAGTTCCTCGGGTTCGAGCAGATCTTCAAGAACGCCCTGACGGGGCTGGGCATCGGTGGTGGCAAGGGCGGCAGCGACTTCGATCCGCGGGGGCGGTCCGACGCCGAGGTCATGCGGTTCTGCCAGGCCTTCATGACCGAGTTGCAGCGGCATCTGGGCGAGCAGACCGACGTTCCGGCCGGTGACATCGGCGTCGGCGGCCGCGAGATCGGCTACCTCTTCGGGCAGTACCGGCGCATCACCAACCGCTGGGAGGCCGGCGTCCTCACCGGGAAGGGCATCGGATGGGGCGGCTCCCACGTCCGCACCGAGGCCACCGGCTACGGCAACGTGCTCTTCACGAGTGAGATGCTCCGCGTGCGCGGCGAGGACCTCGACGGGCAGCGGGTCACCGTGTCCGGCTCGGGCAACGTCGCCATCTACACCGTCGAGAAGGCGCAGGCGCTGGGCGCGCACGTGCTGACCGTGTCGGACTCCGCCGGGTATGTGGTTGACGAGAAGGGGCTCGACCTGGAACTGCTCAAGCAGGTCAAGGAGGTCGAGCGCGGCCGGATCAGCGACTACGCCGAGCGCCGCGGCGGCTCCGCCCGCTACGTCGCCGGCGGCAGCGTGTGGGACGTGCCGACCGACGTGGCGCTGCCGTCCGCCACGCAGAACGAGCTGACCGAGGCCGACGCCCTGAACCTGGTGCGGGGCGGAGTGAAGGCCGTGTCGGAGGGCGCCAACATGCCGACCACGCCCGAGGCCGTACGCGTCCTGCAGGCGGCCGGCGTCGCCTTCGGCCCCGGGAAGGCCGCGAACGCGGGCGGGGTGGCCACCAGCGCCCTGGAGATGAGCCAGAACGCCGCCCGCGAGGCGTGGCCCTTCACCCGGGTCGAGGACGAGCTGGCGGGGGTCATGCGCCGCATCCACGACACGGCGTACGAGACGGCCGAGCGCTACGGCCGCCCCGGCGACTACGTGGCGGGCGCGAACCTCGCCGGCTTCGAGCGGGTGGCCGACGCGATGCTGGCGCAAGGCCTGATCTGACGCCTCCATCCCACTTCCGCCGCGCCCCGAGTGTCCTGGGACACGCTCGACGCGTCCAGGCGAGCGACGGAGGGATGGCAGATGACGGTGAACGCGATGGGCAGGGCTCCCGAGAGGCCCGTGGCGCTGGTGACCGGGGCCACCAGCGGCATCGGGCTGGCCGTCGCCCGGGATCTGGGGGCCCGCGGCCACCGGGTGTTCGTCTGCGCCCGCACCCGGTCCGCGGTCAAGCAGACCGTGGAGGACCTGCGGGCCGAAGGGCTCACCGTGGAGGGCACGGCCGCCGACGTGCGCGACCGTGCCGCCGTGGAGGCGCTGGTCGCCGCGGCCGTGACGACGTACGGAGCGCCCGTCAGCATCCTCGTCAACAACGCGGGCCGCAGCGGCGGCGGCGCCACCGCCGGGATCACCGACGAGCTGTGGCACGACGTCATCGACACCAACCTCAACAGCGTGTTCCTGCTGACCCGCGAGGTGCTCACCAGCGGCGGCCTCGGCGCCGAGCCCTGGGGGCGCATCGTCAACATCGCCTCCACCGCGGGCAAGCACGGGGTGCTGCTCGGCGCCCCCTACTCGGCGTCCAAGCACGCGGTGATCGGCTTCACCAAGTCGCTCGGCAAGGAGCTCGCCACGACCGGGACCACCGTCAACGCGGTCTGCCCCGGCTACGTGGAGACGCCCATGGCGGCCCGGGTGCGCAGCGGGTACGCGCAGGCGTGGGACACCACCGAGGAGTACATCCAGGAGCAGTTCGAGGCCAAGATCCCGCTCGGCCGCTACTCCACCTCGGAGGAGGTCGCGGGTCTGGTGGGCTACCTGACCACCGACCTCGCGGCCTCCATCACCGCGCAGGCGCTCAACGTGTGCGGCGGCCTGGGGAATTACTGAGGCCGCATCGGCGCCGGACGTGCGAGAGGGCCCCGGCCGGTTCGATCGGCCGGGGCCCTCGGTGCGTCCACTGCTCCTCACAGGATGGTCGGCGACCCCGACACGTCCCGTACGACGGCCTGCGGGGCGATCCCGGAAGCCCGCCACTCGGCCAGCACCGCGGGGTCCACCCGCTCGTCCGCCAGCAGGACGTGCCGCAGCGCCGGCAGGCTGCTCCCGCGGCCCGCCGCGGTCATCCGGGCGAACGCGGACGGCAGCTGCGTCACCACCGTCACCTCCCGCTCCGCCAGCATCCGTACGAACCTGCCCGCGTCGGAGGCCGTCTCCCGGTCCACGACGACGGCCCGTCCGCCCGACAGCAGCGGCCCCCACATCTCGCGCATGCCCAGGTCCAGGCTCATGGAGTGGAAGTACGTCCACACGTCGTCCGGGCCCGTCTCCAGCATCGGGACACAACCGTCCACCCACGACAGCACGTCCAGGTGGGTCACCGGCCGCACGGCCACCGCCCGCCCCGGATCGCCGCCCGAGGGCAGCGCCATGAAGGCCGTCTGCGGCGGGACCTCGCGGCGCACCGCCATCTCCGGCCGGACCGCGATGACGAACCGGCCCGCCTTGGCCACCGGGATCTCGTCGCGCAGAAGCCCGCCGTCCGAGACGACCATCTCGGCGCCCGCGTCGCGCATCAGGAACTCCTGCAGCCCCGCGTTGTGTCCGGGCTCCAGCGGCAGCACCGCCGCCCCGGTGCGCAGCGCGCCCACCACGGCCGCGGCCGCCATGCAGGACCGCTGTACGCGCACGGCGACGGCCGAACCGGGGCCGGTCCGCCCCGACAGGCGGCGCGCGATGTCGTCCGCCGCCCACTCCAGTTCGAGGTAGGTCGCCTTCTCCTGCGCGTCCTGGGCGGCGACCCGGCCCGGATGGCGGGCGGCCGCGGCCGCGAATCGGACGTCGATGCGGTCCCGGCCCGCGGGCCACTCGCCGGCCGGGTCGAGCCCGATCCGTCCGAGCAGACCGGCCAGGTCGGCGGACAACTGGTCGAGCTCCGGATGGTCCGGAGTGGCGTTCATGCGGCCTCCCAGCGGGCGGGTCGTTACTCCACGCCCGATGGTGTCGGGCCGCGCCGGAGAACCGCTCAAGTCTCGGCGTAGAGGACTGGTCAGGCGCCCGTCGGGGGCCGCTCAGGGAGCACTGGAAGGCCGGTCGAGACGGGGTCGAGGGCCGCTCAAGACGACCTGGCCGGGCTCCCCTGCGCGTGTCTACGATTCTCGGGCTCATACCGAAGCCGCACTTTCCCAAGTCGTGCTCCGAGCCGACCCCTCGTAGACGCACGCACATGGAACTGAGCTTTGTGGCTATGGCCCGTCTCACGAGACTGGAATTGACTGTACTCATGACTCAGAACGCGAACATCACCCTCGTCATCGGCGGACACGGCAAGACCGGACGCCGCGTCGCCGAGAAGCTCTCCGCCCAGGGCCGCCAGGTCCGCATCGGCTCCCGCAGCGGCGAGCCCGCCTTCGACTGGAACGAGCCCTCCACCTGGGAGCCGGCGCTCGAGGGCGTCGACCGGGTGTACGTGACCTACTACCCCGACCTCGCCTTCCCCGGCGCCGCCGAGCAGGTCGGCGAGTTCTCCAAGGTGGCCGTCGCGAACGGCGCGGGCCGCCTGGTGCTGCTGTCCGGCCGCGGCGAGGAGGCCGCCGAGGTCAGCGAGGAGAACCTGAAGGCCTCCGGCGCCGACTGGACCATCGTCCGCTCCAGCTGGTTCAACCAGAACTTCTCCGAGAGCTTCTTCCTGGAGCCCGTCCTGGCCGGCGAGATTGCCCTGCCGACCGGGGACGCCGTGGAGGCCTTCGTCGACGCCGACGACATCGCGGACGTCGTGGTGGCCGCGCTGACCGACGACAAGCACATCGGCAAGACCTACGAGCTGTCCGGCCCGCGCCTGCTCAGCTACGGCGACGTCGCCGTCGAGCTGACGAAGGCCACCGGACGCGAGATCAAGTTCATCTCCGTCACCAACGAGGAGTACCGCGCGGTCCTGCGGGAGAACGGCCTCCCGGAGGAGTTCGCCGACCTCTTCACCATGATCCTCGACGGGCGCAACGCGCACCTGGTGCACGGTGTCGAGGAGGCCCTGGGCCGCAAGCCCAAGGACTTCGCGGACTTCGCCCGCGAGGCGGCCGCGACCGGCGTCTGGAACGTCTGACCAAGCGCTTCCCCATGTGCCCGCCTACCGGGCGGCGACTCTGGTACGGCCGCCGCCCGGTACGCAGGGCCCCCGGGGAAGCACTCACGCACCACGCACCACCCGCGCACCACGCACGACCGACCGGCAGGAGGCTCCCGTGCCCACTCCCAAGTCGTTCTCCAGCGAACACGGACTGGACTCCCTTCCCCCGCACTTCCACGGCTTCGCCCTGATGCACATCGCGATGCGGCGCGACGCGGCCCGCCTGCGTACCGCCGCCACCACGTGGAACGGAGCGGGAGCCGAGTGGTGGCAGCGGTTCCGCGAGGTCGTCGAATGGCACCACATCAGCGAGGACGACGTCCTGTGGCCCGGACTGCGCCGCCGGGACGCCGACTTCGACGCCCAGGCACGTGAACTGCACGAGGACCACGAGGAACTCGACGCGGCCATGGCGGCCGTGTCGACGGCGATCTCCCGCCGCGGCGAGGACCTGGTCCGGGCGGCCTCGACCTTCGAAGGCGTCCTGCGCGACCACCTCCGTGACGAGGAGCGCATTGTCTTCCCCGTCTTCGACCGGCTCGGCGAGCGCGCCTACCTCGCCGAGGAGCGCAAGGTCGTCTCCAGCGCCCCGATGCGCGTGATGACGTACCTCCAGCCGTGGATGTTCGACGGCGCGACCAGCCGCTCCGTCGCCCACGTCTCCGCGACGATTCCGCCCCCCGTCCGGCTGATCGGTGCGACGCTGTTGAAGAGGCGGTACGAGCGCACGCTGAAGGGAATCCTCAAGTGACCAGCACGACGACGCAATCCGTGACCCTGGTGGCGGCGACGGTGGGCACCGGACTGATGGCCGGCCTGTACTTCGCCTTCGACATCTCGGTGATGCCGGGCCTCGGCCGCGGCGACGACCAGACCTACGTGACCGCGATGCGGAACATGAACGAGGCCATCGACAACGGCCTGTTCGGCCTGCTCTTCCTGGGCGCCTTCCTCGCGACCGGGATCGCGGCCGCGCAGCAGCAGCGCGGCGGCCGCCCCGACGCGGCGCGCTGGGGCTGGGTGGCCTTCGCCCTGTACGGGCTGTCGCTGCTCGTGACGGCGATCGTGAACATCCCCCTCAACAACCAGCTCGCGCGGGCCGGCGCCGACGTCTCGGCCGCCCGCACCCGCTTCGGCGGCCGCTGGACCTCCGGCAACGTCGTGCGCACGGTGGCCTGTACGGCGGCCCTCGCCGCGCTGGGCCGCGTACTGACCCTGCACGGCCGCGGATCGGCGGCGTAGACCCTGCCGCTGTCGCACCACCCCCGTGAACGGCGCCCGCTCTCTCTCCGTCCCCCGCGGCAGAGCGGGCGCTTCGCCGTGCACGTGCCGCATTTCGCAGGGGCGTCGGAGAGGATGTGCGCATGGACACGCTGACCGGCCTGCTCGAAGGCCCCAAGGCCCGGGGGGCCTTCCTCCTCAAGTCCGTCTTCAACCCGCCCTGGTCGCTGCGCGTCGAGGACCGGGCGCCGCTGTCCGTCGTCACGATGGTGCACGGCGACGCCTGGCTGGTCCCCGACCACGGGGACCCGGTGCAGATCAGGCCGGGCGACGTGGCCGTCGTACGGGGTCCCGAGGCCTACACCGTCGCCGACGCCCCCGACACCCCCGTCCAGATCACCGTCGGCCCGGAGCAGCGGTGCAGCACGGAGGAGGGGGAGGACGTCACCGACACCATGGCGCTGGGCGTACGCACCTGGGGCGACGGTTTCCAGGACGCCGGCTCGGCGGTCATGCTCAGCGGCACCTACCAGGCGCCGAGCGAGATCGGCCGCCGGCTGCTGAGCGCCCTGCCGACCATCCTCGTACGACCGGCCGAAGCCGCCGACAACACCCTGGTCACCCTGCTGACCTCGGAGATCTCCAAGGATGAACCGGGCCAGGAGATCGTCCTGGACCGGCTCCTGGACCTGCTCCTCATCGGGGTCCTGCGGACCTGGCTGGCGGCGCCCGGCAGCGGCGCCCCCGCCTGGTACCGCGCCCAGAGCGACCCGGTGGTCGGCCCCGCGCTGCGGATGCTGCACGAGAACCCGGCGTACGGCTGGACCGTCGAGGAACTCGCCCTGAAGGTCGGCGTCTCGCGGGCCTCCCTGGCCCGCCGGTTCACGGACATCGTGGGCGAGCCCCCGGTGGCCTACCTGACCGGCTGGCGCCTCGCCCTCGCCGCCGATCTGCTCCGCGAACCGGACGCCACGGTCGCCACGGTGGCCCGGCGCGTGGGCTACAGCTCGGCGTTCGCCCTCTCGACCGCCTTCAAGCGGGTCCGCGGGGTGAGCCCCCAGGAGTTCCGCAGCGGCGCCGCGGCGACCGCGGCGGCCCCGCCGTCGGACGGGCAGCCGCCGCGCACGGTGGTGCTACCCGGGCGTTGAGGCCGGACGGACTGCCGTACGCCCGTTCGGGTCTTCGCGTACGGCCCTGTGCCACCTGCGGGAGCCGCTGTACTGCCCGAGAACCCAGGGCCGTGCTGCGAGGGCAGGAGGCGCTCGCGTACGCGTCTGAACGCTGGCTGCCGGCGAAGCTGCTCTCTCGATGAGTGCGCAACCCCTTGCCCACCTTGACGACCCAAGCCACAGAAGGTGCGCCCACGCGAAGCCCGCAGGCCGAATGCCGGGCGTTCGGGGCTCGCTCAGCCCACCACTCTGATCAGCCACGTAGCCGGCTTTGAAGCCCGCCACGGGCCCGCGGCCGCCGATGGCGGACGCGAACCCAGTGGGGGCGCGACGGGCCCCCGGGCCCGGCGGGACCACACCCTGCCGCGCACCCCCACCACCAGGCCGAGGGCGACGAGCCGCGCGTGAACTGAGCGACAGGTCGGGCAGCGACCGCCGGCCGGGGGCCGTACGGGGCCGGGCCCCCGAGGAACCCAGCCCCGTACGGCGCGGCTGACACGATCGTGGAGACGGGCTGCCTGGCTGTGTGCGAACGCCTGTTGCGCAGAGCCACAGTTGGCCCGCAGTGCAGCGTGGCGCCTGGCCCTTGTCGGCGGCCTGCATTGGAACCGTATTTAGAGGGATCCGCGACAGAACTGTCTTTGACCTGCGAAAACGTGTCTTCGGAACCGGTCTCTCACTTCATGACATGGTGAAACTGGGAGCCTGTCAGTGTGGCCCTGAGAGACGGTGACCTGTCTCTGGTTTCATCATTCACCGGGGGTCTGAACTGCCGGGAAAGGGAACAGATTTGCGACACATGTGCAGTGTTGCCCTGAGGAACAGTGTCGTGAAACGGTCTTCCTGTAACTGTTCCCCAGGGGAAAGGTGCGCCTTGCTGAGATGTCAGCAAAGCCCGCGCGTGTACGGCGGTTCGCCGACCGCGAGACTGGTCTGATCCAGGAGTTCGAAGACCTGGACGCCGCTACCCGGACGACCCCCTACAACTTCCCTGGAGGATTCTCCGCAGTAAGCAACCGAACCGGCCTGGCGATCCTGAGCAAGGAGTCCGGGCTGACCCCCTCGGACCGGGACGTGCTCGCGCTCCATGTGCACGGCCCCGAGAGGTGCGGAGACGTACTCCGCTGGTCCCGGCAGGCGATGGCCGACTACCTCGGCATCACGGCACGTACCGTGGCCTCAGCGATCAAGAAGCTCACCAAGGGCGGATGGATCTTCGAGGCGGAACGGCACGGGCGGACCATCTATTACCGGGCCACTCCGCACCATGCCTCGCGGAGCGGCGGGAAGCAGCAGCAAGAGGATGCCACCGCCTACCGTCTGCCCGTCGCCCCCGGCATCTCTCAGCAGAAAGGACGTACGGCATGAGCGAATACAGACTTGTCGAGGATGGGGTCGATCCCGCCGTCCTACGCCAGACCCTGTCCCTGCCCCATCCGCAAATGCGTATCGTGCTGTTCTATCTGACCGCTGAGAAGGACCCCGTGTTCTCGTACGGGGTGGTCATGTCCGGCCAGGAGATCGCGGAGTCGATCGAGATGAACCGGACGACGTTCAGCAAGCAGCTGCCGATCCTCACGGCAGCCGGCTGGCTGAAGGTGGCGCAGCGCCACGGCAACATCACGTACTACGGCCTCGGACCGGTCGCCGAGCCGAGGCGCAACAACGTTGTGTCGCTCCGGCGCACAGCATGAGGAAGCCGACTGCACGTCACCTTTCCTGTCAGGAAAGGTGACGCGTGCTCCTGCTTCACGACACTGTGCACCAGAGGAAATATATGAGCAGCCCCAAGACAAATTCGTCTTGGGGCCCTCGCTTGTTCTGCTGGCCTCGACCACACGTCTCGCCGTCGCGGCGCGGCGGTGGAGGCCGGCGACAGCACTCATGCGGGAGCGGAATCGAGGCGCCTCGTGAGGCCGTGGTGAGTGGCTTCCCGACCGGGCCTGCGACACTGTGTCGCCCGGCACCGGCCGACCGGAGGCTATTTGGTCCACACCTGGTTCACTGGCCCCGGACGGGCCGCGAAGGCACCGCCGTATTCGTCACTGTGACGTGAATTTGCCTGAACTCGGCCGTAGTTCAGCCTAGCTCTGCGATGCTGGACGCCGATCGAGAGGGGCAGCAGCAATGCAGTGGAAGATCCACGGGGAACGTCCGATCTACGAGAACCCATGGGTGAACCTGTGGCTCACCGATGTCGAGACGCCGGACGGGCACCGTTGGGAACACCACGTCGTCAAGCTCCGCCACCTGGCCGTGGCCGCTGTCATCAATGACCGCCAAGAGGTCCTGATGATGTGGCGCCACCGCTTCATCACGGATGCCTGGGCCTGGGAACTGCCCATGGGCCTGGTCGAGGCGGATGAGACCCCCGGCGAGGCTGCTGCCCGTGAAGTCCTAGAAGAGACCGGCTGGCGTCCAGGCCCGATGAAGCCGCTGATCTACGCCGAACCGGCGAACGGCATCACGGACTCGCAGCACCACCTGTTCCGCGCCGACGGCGCCACGTACGACGGGCCGCCGACCGAGAAGAACGAGTCGGACCGGATCGAGTGGATCCCGCTGGCGAACATCCGGGGCATGATCGACCGCCGCGAGATCGTCAGCAGCGGCTCTCTCGTCGGCCTCCTCTACGTCCTGATGGACGAAGGGGTTCGCTGACCCGGCGGGGGAAGCACTGCTCGTAGACGTGCCTCGAAGGCAACCGCGGCCGGCACCTCGCGATAGGGCGCAAGCTGCTCGTAGAACTCGCGAAGGTGCCCGGTCACACGCTCGGACGACACAGCGGTGGCGGGCGCCAGTGCCCCTATCGCTGTGTGGCAAGCCTGGTCGAGCTTGCCTCGCTGGAGCTGCGTACGGGCCAGCCATAAGGCATGGAACGCCCGGCCCCGCTGGTTCGCAGGATCCTCCCGCGCCAGCGCATCCGCGATCAGCGGTTCGGCGATCGCCGCCTCGCCGAGACGGCCGTGCGCGATGCCCGTGTCCACGATGAGCTTCGGCTCATCGAAGTACGTCACCCATGCCGGGTCCGGGTCGCCGTCGTGGATGCGCTCGAACTGGCTGTGGGCCTCGGAGATCGCGGCATGTGTCGCCCTCCGGTCCCCCAACGTCGCGTGGGCGAAGGCTTCGCGCATGGCCAGCATCGCCCGCACCCTCGGCGTCGTCCCGATGGCGGCACGGGCCTGGTCCTGGGCGGCCGACACGAGGGCAAGGGCATCCGCCGGCTTGTCCTGGTAGGTCGCTTGCAGGCTCATGCAGGCCAGCACGTTGGCCATGAAGGGATGGTCGTCGATCTCCCTGGCTAGTTGCAGGGCTTCCGAGAAGTACGCGCGGGCTTGGTGGTACTGCCGAGCATCGAAGTACGTCCACCCGGTCAGTCGCGCCAGCTCCGCCGCAACGCCGTACAGGCCGTGCTGTATCGGTGTTGGCCGCTGATCCTTCAGCAGCCCCTCGACGTATCGAAGCTGGCCGACGACGGCCGGTCGAAGGGTCTCCCCTCCGTGCTCGTCATCGCGTCGCCAGTAGTCCTCGATCGAGGACCGGAGCGCCTGGAGAGTGGAAGGGCTCGGCTTGGCCCCGGCAGCCAAGGCAAGGATGCTGTCCACCTCCACCCCGGGTAAAGCCGCAAGCGGTCTGGGATCGGCGGGCGAGTGCATAGCCTCCGGTGGCTCACGTTCGGCCAAGGCAAGCGCAGCCGGCGTTTCCCACTCCCGTCGCGCAAGCCCGAGCATGTGCCCCGGGATGCGCAAGCCGTCGGCAATCCGCTCGATCACGTCCATGTGGAGGAGCTGCCGCTGGCCTGCGATTACCTCACCCACCCGGCTCGGCGTCAGCTCGCACTGGCGCGCGATCATCGACGGGTAGATGCCTGCCCGAGCCTTGACCAGGCGAAAGACCCTCGCGAAGTCACGTACGCGGCACGCGTCGATCATCTCGGGATCGGTGAGCAGACTTGCCGGTAGTTCCTTCGTGCGACGTGGCTCGGGCATGGGGCACGCTCCGGAGGAAGACTACGGATCGCTTCAGGGGCTCAACCGACCGTGATGTTACCCAAGTTGGGTAATCCGCTGGGCCTTTCTGGCCAGTCGTCCTGATCGCGATCCTTCTGGACATGGCGAAGCGACCTAGCACGACCGCCTTGAACGATTCGGCGGGAACTCCTGACACAGAGCGTACGGCCCTCGGGAGAACCCCTGACCTGGGCATAGAACCCCGCGTCCTGATGAGCATCCGGGTATCGCGGGACTCGGGCCGGACGTGGTCGCCGAGCACGCAGGTCCTGGAAGGCGAACCGTTCGACATCCTCTCCAACCCCGGCCGCTACCCCCCGTGCCAGTGCCCCCGCTGTGGCGGTGCGTCGTCTTCGGCGCGTGCCCTTCAGTCAGCGTCCATCGCGCCGGGGGCTGCGTAGTGGGTGCGAGCGAGAATCCCGGGTCCGTGGTCAAGCCCCGTGGGGCTGGCGCCAACAGCTCGCCGTGCGCCTCTACGCCGCTGCCGTCACCGTCCTGGTGGTCGCCCTGGCCATCGCTGGCGATCCCGGCCGCGGCAACCGGCTTCCGTAACGAAGCCCGCGTTCGCTCGATTCGTGGCCTCGTGCCACCCCCCGTCTCCTCCCACGCCCGGCAACAACAGGGCTGGTGAGGCACGCCCCCATCGGGGCTGGGCCGGCACCCGTCGGCCCTGGACTTCCAGGAAATGGAGACACACATGGCAGCGCAGACGGAGAACCTCCTGATCAGCGTCGAGAGCCTGATCAAGGTTCAGGACCGTTTCACCGCCGCGGCGGCGGAGTCCGACTCCACCGGCACCTCCGCAGGCGACGACGGTGAGAACCGCGACGGCCTGAACCTGCCGCAGGAGTAGCGCCACCAGCACGCCGCTGCACCAGCCGGTGGCCCGTCGTCTACGGCGGGCCCCCCGCCCTCACCCCCATGACGCAGACCGGAGGAACACGTGGACCACCACTTCGTTACCGGGATGGAGAAAGCCCTCGGCTGGGATGGCCCCGGTGAACTCGGAGCCGCTTTTGCCCGGGGAACGATCGGTGACCTTGATCTGCTCGATCGCCTGCTCAATCCCAGGAAGCTGCTGGACCTGGTGATGCGCCGCAGCGTCACCACGCCCCAGTTCCGCATCTTCCAGGACGGGGCCGAACTGCACCCTGGCCGCTACATCCACCCCTCCGTCACCCGGCGGGGACAGGCCATCCCCATGGCCGACATGCACCGCGTCGGCGCGCTGATGCGTGAGGGCTGCACCATGGTTCTGGACGAGGTCGACTTCTTCGACCCGGCCATGGAGGCGACCTGCCGCGCGCTCCAGTGGTGGGCCCGCGAGCTGGTGCAGGTGAACGCCTACCTGACCACCCAGGACGCCAGCGGCTTCAAGCTCCACTGGGACGACCACGACACCGTGATCGTCCAGCTCGCCGGCCGCAAGAGCTGGGAAGTCCGTGGTACCTCGCGCAAGGTTCCGATGTACCGCGACTCCGCCCGCAACGCCGAGCCCAGCGATGAGATCGTGTGGCAGGGCGTCATGGAGCCCGGCGACGTGATGCACATCCCGCGGGGCTTCTGGCACCAGGCCACCCGGGACGACCAGGGCGACGGCTACAGCCTGCACGCCACCTTCGGCATCGTGAAGCGCGTTGGCGTGAACTGGCTGGCCTGGCTCGCCGACCAGGCTCGCACGCAGGAGCTGTTCCGGTACGACCTGGGCCGTTGGAACTCCCCTGGCCAGTGGGAGGGGCAGCAGCGGCTCCTGGCCGACGCCGTCGCCGAGATGGCTACGAAGCTGAACCCGCAGGACTTCCTCGATGCCCGCGAGCGGGAACGTCTGGCCGCCCGGCACATCCCGGCCACCGGCCTGTTCGGCAAGCCCGCGGCCGTGGTGTGCGTCACCGATTTCGAGCCCGTGGTCAAGCAGCACGGCGAAACCGTGGACGTGCTCGCCGCGGGCAAGAAGCTCACGTTCACCGGCAAGGCGTACCCCGCCCTCGCCCTGCTGCTGAGCGGCCACCCCGTCGACATCGCCGATGCCGCCGAGAAGACCGGCCTGGACGTGGAACAGCTCGCCGAGATCCTGCTGAAGGAGGAGCTGTGCACGGAGCTGACCCCCGCCTTGTCCTCGGCCTACACCGGTCTGGTCACCACCGCGACATCCTGACGGCCGCACTCGACCTCGGCGTCACCGCCCTGGACACCGCGGCTCCCTATCTCGGATTCCGCTCACACGCGGTACTGGCCGAGACTGCGACCGATCTACTGCCGAAGTTCGCCCTCTCCACGAAGGTGGGCTTCTTCCCGGGCACCGGAGGTGCTGAGCACTCCCTCGATCCGAGCCGGCTGCGCCTGGCCATCGAGAAGGCGGCCCGGGAACTCGGCAGGGAACCTGACACCGTGCTCCTCCACAACCCCGAACTGAGCCTCACGGGCCTGTCCCCAGCCGAGGGCCATGTCCTCCTCGGCAACGCCTGCACTGCCCTGGCCGACGCCGCCCGTGACGGCCTGTGCCACGCCTGGGGTGTGGCCTCCTGGGACGCCAGGCCGCTCGGCAGGGTCCGGGTGGACAACCTGCCGTCTCCGGACGTCCTCATGGTCCGGGCCGGGTTCCTCGTGGGCATCGACCTCCTCGACGCCACCACCGTCCTGGGCACCGACTGGCAGGCGGGCGAGACCTGGGGCATGAGCCCCTTCGGGGGCGGACACGGGAAGGTATGGGAGGAGTTCGACCCTCGGCCGTTCCTGCGACCGCATGACGGGGATCTGTCCCGCATACAGGCGGCGTTCCGGACCGCGTTCCACCTGCCGAGCGCTACCGCGGTGGCGGTCGGCACCGACGACCCAGGCCACCTGACCCAGCTGGTCCAGGCCCTGGGGGCAGAGGTGGACACCACCGCTGTCAGTCAGTACCTGTGGGCCCTCCACGGGCACCGTCAGAGCTGAAGCTCGGCCACCAGGCGTTCGGCCTCCTTCCGGGCCGGCGCCAGCAGCGGATCCTCCTCGTACGCGTAGGGTCCGACGATCTTCGACAGGAAGAACAGCGACATCAGCTTGCCGTCCCGGCTCGCCAAGTCCGCACGCCGCTCATGGCGGACGCGGTCCGCAAGAACCGGGACGGCAAGTGCGTTGCCCCACAAGGTTGCGGCGTCCAGGCCCCGGGGCGCCATGCCCCAGTCCTCCCAGTCGATGATGGAGAACTCCGGTCCCATCACGTTGGCCCAGGTCAGATCCGCATGAGCCGGCGCCCACCGCTCGATCCTCGTATCGGTGATGCCAGGGAAGACCTCCCCGAGGGTCCGCGTCACCTGCTCCTGCGTGATCGTCACCGTGTCCGGCGTCGCGATCCGCGGCGTCCGCTGTGCGGCAAGCGCGTCCAGTGAAGTGTTCAGCGCCTCCCACCACGAGTCCGGCAGGCCCGGATCTTCGAGCACCAGGGCGCCCTTGCCGACAGGCGGCGACGCAATCAGCTCCAGCTCATCCGCGCGCCACATCACCGGCTCGCCCGGCTCGCGCCACGCCACACCCTGGTACCACTCGGGCATCACAACCCCTTGCAGCACAGCGGCGGCCTCGGTCCCGTTCCAGCCCTGGGGGCCGATCCGCTCGAATCCCCGCCGCTCGATCCGCACCCACGTACCCCGCTCCGTACGGCCGCCCAAGGAACGGCGCTTGCGTACCAGCGCCTGCCGATCCAGTCGCACATGCAGGGCCTCTTCCACGCGCTCCAGCACCTCTTCCACCGGCTGACGGCGCAGATCCACCTGGGCAGCAACGGGCAGGGAAACAGTCATCACGACCTCCTCGGCGAACGGACGACCGTAGCAGGAAGAGGCCGACACGATCCGTCCGTCAACACAGAGCACATCAACTTCCGCCCGTTCATTGGCCGTTGCCGAAGCAGCGCCCGCCTTGCCCTCGCGGCCGGCCGCCCCGGCCACGGGTGGGTGGACTGCAATCTGCGGTGGCCTGTACGGGCTTGGCGTGCGGCTCGCTCCCCTACGAGGACGCGGCCGCGGAGATCGTCGCGAGTGCGGGCTGGGGGACGGCGCGGGCCACGGCGGTGAGCACCAGGGCCGGGCCCGCCAGCCAGCGGCCCTCGTATACCGGGTCTACGGGTGGGGGGACCGGGGGGTGGAGGGTGGCCTTGAAGGTGCCCGTGGGGGAGAGGGTGAGGGTGGCTTCGCGGAAGCCGAGCCAGATGCCGGTGGCCGGGTACCAGGCCTTGTAGGCGGCCTCCTTCGCGGAGAAGAAGATGCGGTCCCAGGAGAGGGAGGGGTCGGCGGTGGTGAGGGCGGCCAGGTGGGCGCGTTCCTTGGCGGAGGCGATCAGGGAGAGGACGCCCTTGGGGAGCGGGCCGGCCGGTTCCGCGTCGATGCCCAGGGCCGCCAGTGAGGAGGCGCGGGCCGCCACCGCGCCCCGGTAGCCCTCGCAGTGGGTGATGCTGCCCACCACGCCCGACGGCCACTGGGGGGCGCCGCCCGGACCCGGGAGCAGGGCGACCGGAGGGGCGCCGAGATCCGCGAGGCAGCGGCGGGCGCAGGCGCGGGCCGTCGCGAATTGCAGGCGCCGACGCTCCCGGCGGCCCTCCATCAGGGCCGCCTCGGCCGGGAACAGAGGAGCGGGCGCCGCGTCGTCGAAGGCTTCCGACGACGTGACGCCCGGGGGGAGGAGTTCCTCGATCAAGGCCGGGTCACCTCACCGCGAGGCGAGCGAGGTGAGTTCGGAGACCGCGGACACGGCTAGGTGCGGTCGTTCGAGGGGGAGCATGTGGCCCGCGTCCGGGACCCGTTCGAAGCGGGCGCCGGGTAGGACGCCCGCGAGGGTTTCCGCCAGCGCGATGTCGATCACCTTGTCGGCCTCCCCGTGCAGGACCACCGCCGGGATCGTAACGGACGCCAGCGCCTCTCGGAGGTCCCAGCCACGGGTGCAGCGGAAGAAGTCCGCCCGGACCCGGGGGAGCGTCGCGGCGAACATCTGGCGGTTGACGTCGAGGATGATCGGATCTACGCCTTTGGCCATCGTGGAGCCGAGCAGTTTGCGGCCCAGCCACGGGCGGCGCAGGGCGCGGGAGAAGACGGGGCTGCCCATCATCTTCACCTCGCTGTCCGGGGTGTCCTGGCCGTGCGCCGCCGTGCCCAGCAGGACGAGGCCGCGCAGCCTGCCCGCGGAGGGGGAGGTCGCGGCGTACGAGAGAGCGGCGAAACCGCCGCCCGAGTGGCCGACGACCACCGCTTCGCGGGCGCCCGTCTCCGCGAGTACTGCCGCCAGGTCGGAGCCGAGGCGTTCCACCGAGACCGGCGTGCGGCCCTCCGTGGAGGCGCCGTGGCCGCGCTGGTCGTACAGCACCACCCGGTGGCCGGCCCGGATCAGCCGGTCCGCGACCGTGCCCCACGCCCGGCGTGCGTGCGCCCAGCCGTGGACGAGGACCACATCGCCGGATGAAGGGGTGCCTGGGAGTGGGGCTAGCACGGTGACCGCCAGGTCGGCGCCGTCGTCCGTACGGATTGTTAGCTCGTGGGTGGTCTCGGGGGTCGTCGTCACCGCGGCACCGCCGACAGCTGCCGGCCCAGGGATTCGAAGGCGGCGAGGGTGCCCTTGGAGTGCTCCGCGCCCAGGTCGGCGACTTTGGAGAGCAGCTTCAGCCAGCCGTGGGGGGTGCCCACGAAGTGCATGGAGATCCGGGTGCGGCCGTCGGGGAGCGGGTCGAGGCGGAAGGTGCTCGGGCCCCGGAAGACCCCGTCCACGTACTCGATGTCGAGCCGGCGGCCCGGCTCCACCGCCACCGTGCGCGAGGTGAAGCGCAGCTTCAGCCCGCCCTTGTCGGAGCCCTTGGTGTGTACGGTCACGCCCACTTTGCCGCCGACCTCGTCGGGGGAGCCGGAGATGGTGGTGAACGTGTTGGCGGGGACCCACCACTTCTGCGCGCCGCGGAACTCGGCGAGGAGGGCGTCCCAGACGGCGTCCGCCGGGGCGTCGATCACCGCCTCGTCGATCAGGTCGTACGTCGTCATGTCGAAGCCTCCAGTGGAGAAACGTCCAGGAAAAGGGAGTGGCGGGGGCGGGGTCCCTCTCCCCGCCCCCGCCGGAACTCCACGACCGGTAGGGCCGCCGTCAGGCGAAGAAGCCCTGGCCGGGCGTGAAGGTGTTGTTGGGGTCGTACTTCCGCTTGGCGTTGCAGAAGGCCGTCCAGCGGTTGCCGAAGTGGGCCTTCCAGTCGTCCCGGGTCATGTTCGGGATCGAGCCCACCAGGTAGCGCTTGGCGCCCATGGCGCGCGCGATCTCGTACAGGCGGCGGTTCTGGTCGAGCATGCCCTGGATGTCCGCGCCCGGGTTGGGGAAGCGCAGCAGGTCGAAGAGGTAGCCGACCGACTCGTTGGGCTGCACGGCGAGGGGCCGCTTGATCTTCGAGGTGAAGTACGGGTAGAAGAGCAGGAACCCGCCGCCCAGCGACTCGGCGTTCATCTCCCGCTCGACCTGCTGCATGAAGGTCTTCGTCTTCGACGCCGGCAGGAACATGCTCAGCCACGGCTTGGGCTGGTACCAGTGGCCGGATTCCTTGAGGTACGCCTCGTAGGCGTCCAGGCGGAACATGTAGTCCCGGTACGAGACGTCCTCGATGACCGCCTCGGCCCGTACGTCGCTCAGGTCCGCGAGGAGCACGTTCCGGTCCGGCGGGGTCGTCGTGTAGGTGGCGCCGACCTCCATCTTGTAGCGCCAGCCCGACCCGTCGGGCTTCTGCAGCATTTCGCCCGCGTGGACCTGGAACCGGCCCTCGGCCATGACCTTCTCGGAGTCGGCGAGGTAGGTGGTCACGTCGTTGTAGAAGAGGCTGAAGATGACCGAGCGCGTCGGCGCCGGGATCAGCTTGACGTTGACCCGGACGATGATGCCGACCTGGCCGCCGCCCGACAGGGCCGCGTTGAACAGGTCCGGGCGCAGCCACGGGGTGGCCGTGACCAGCTTGCCGTCGCCCGTGATGATGTCGATGGCCTGGACCGTGTCGCACATCAGGCCGTACTTCTGCACGGTGCCGCCGATGCCGCCGATGGAGATCGTCCCGCCGATGGAGATGTACAGGTAGTCCGGGAGGGCCGGCGGGGTCTTGCCGAGCGCGAGGGTGGCGTCGGTCAGCTGGCCCCACGTCACGCCGGCCTCGACCACGGCGTAGTCGCTGCCGATGGACAGGATCTTCGACATGCCCTTGGCGTCGATGGAGATGCCGCCCGGGACCCGGGCCTGGCCGTACACCGAGTGCGACTCGATGTCGTTGCCGGTGCCGCCCTGGCCGTTGACGGCGACCTTGATGCCGTTGACCCGGGCGAAGTTGACGATCTTGACGATGTCGTCGATCCCGGCGGGCCGCAGCACCGCCCACGGCTTCGCGTTGTCCCACAGGTGGCCGAAGTCGTGGCCGAAGGAGTCGACCGTGGCCGGGTCCGTCGTCAGGGTGCCGGCCAGTCCCGGAACCGGGACGATGTTCGCGTTGCCCGCGGCCTCGGCGGCCGTCGCCCAGCTCTGGTCGACCGCGTTCCAGCCGACGACCGCGACGGCGGTGGCGGCGATGCCGCCGAGGATCCTGCGCCGCGAAGGCTGCGCGACGGCGCCGGCGGAGTCGGCGGAGGGGCCGGCGGTGGTTCTTGGGGTAGTGCTCATCTGGGTGCGTCTCCCGAATCCCGTGGGCGTACTACTGGTGAGGTACCGGCTTGCTGGTGCGCACCTGTGAGGCGAGCTGGTACTCGCTCAGGTCGAAGCGCTTGGTGGCGCCGCGGAAGCGCCAGGTGTACGTCGGCCAGATCGACGGATTGCGGCCACTGGCGTCCAGGTACCAGCTCTGGCAGTTGCCCGCGTTCCACACGGTGCCGTCGAGCTTGGCGTCGAGCGCCTTGTTGTACGCGTCCTGCGCCTCCTGGCGGACCTCGACGCTGGCCAGGCCGCGCTTCTCGATCTGCTTCAGCGCGTCGAGGACGTACGCGATCTGCGCCTCGATCATCACGACCTGCGAGGAGTGCCCCAGGGTCGTGTTCGGGCCCAGCAGCATGAAGAGGTTGGGGAAGCCGGCGATGGTCGTGCCGCGGTGCGCGGACATGCCGTCCTTCCACGCCTCGCGCAGCTGCACGCCGTCCCGGCCCCAGATCCGCTTCGCGACGGGGCGGTCGGTGGCCTGGAAGCCGGTGCCCAGGATGATGGTGTCGACCTCGCGCTCGACCCCGTCCTTGCCGACGATCGACTTGGCGCGGACCTCGGCGATCCCGTCGGTGACCAGGTCCACGTTGGACTGCTGGATCGCCGGGTACCAGGTGTTGCTGAAGAGGAGGCGCTTGCAGGCCATCACGTAGTCGGGGGTGAGCTTGGCGCGCAGCGCCTCGTCCGGGACCGACTTCTTCAGGTGGTCGCTCGCCATCTTCTGCATCTTCCCGGCGACCTTCGGGCGGGCCATGACGAAGGCCAGGATCTCCCGGCCCCACATGTTGAAGTTCCGCCGGAAGTTCTGGTAGCCGGGCAGCGAGCGCAGCAGCTTGGCCTGGAGCGGGCTGGTCGGCTTGTCGTTCTTCGGGCCGATCCACGGGGGCGTGCGCTGGTAGAGGTCCATGTGCCCGACCTCGGGCTGGATCTGCGGTACGAACTGGATGGCCGAGGCGCCCGTACCGATGACGGCGACGCGGCGGCCGGCCAGGTCGTGGTCGTGGTCCCAGTTCGAGGAGTGGAAGACCTTCCCCTCGAAGTCGCCGAGGCCCTTGATGTCCGGCACGGCCGCCTCGCTGAGGTAGCCGGTGCCGGTGACCAGGACCTGCGCGGTGTACTCGCCCTGCGAGGTCTCGATCTTCCAGTGCCGCTCGCCGTCGTCCCAGCGGGCGGCGACCAGTTCGTGCCCGAACCGGATGTGGGGGCGCACCCCGAAGCGGTCGGCCGTGTCGCGCAGGTACGCGTACAGCTCGTCGCGCTTGCCGAAGGTGGACTTCCAGTTCGGGTTCTGGGCGAACGAGAACGAGTAGAGGTGGGACATGACGTCGCACGCACAACCCGGATAGCTGTTGTCGCGCCAGGTGCCGCCGACCTCGTCGGCCCGCTCGAACACCAGGAAGTCGTCGATGCCCGACTGCAGCAGCCGGATCGCGGTGCCCAGGCCCGAGAAGCCGGTGCCGATGACCGCGACCCGCAGGTGGCGGGTCGGGCCGCCGCCGCTGCCGGGGACCGACGCGGTGCCCGTCAGCGCCCCGCCGTCCTTGGCCGGGTTGAGAATGCTCGCCACGTCGGCCTCCTTAACGGCGCGTGATGGTGACGCGGAAGTTGTTGAAGAACTTGTCCTCGAGCGTGTACGCGAAGATGTCGAGGTAGCGCTCGAAGCGGGAGACGACCTCCTCGCCCTCCATCGCCACGGCCTCGTCCCGGCGCTCGGCCAGCAGGACCAGCCAGGCGCGGCAGGCCATCGCGAAGGACTCGCGCTCGTTGACGACCTCGTCGATCTCGAAGAGGCCCTCGGCGGCCGAGCTCAGCTCGTGCAGGTGGGGGATGTGGCAGCCCTCGAACTCGGAGCGCTGCAGGAACTTCAGGTCGTCCAGGAGCGCGCGGTTCATCGGCAGCGCCTCGGCGGTCATGGTGTGCAGCACGAACTTCGCGCCCGGGTTGAGGGCGTTCGCGACCTGCTGGAAGAAGTAGCGGTAGCGCTTGGTGCGCTCCTTCGGCGGCAGGTTGGAGGAGACGAAGTGCTCCAGCGCGTTGATGCAGAACGCGGCGTCGTACTTCTCGCTGTCGTCGGCGACCTTGTAGTCCGCCCAGCTCTGGACCAGCGTGGTGATCTTCGGGTTGTTCAGCCCGTCGATGAAGGCTTCCTGGGTGCGGGACAGGGTCAGGCCGACGGCCTGCTCGGCGCCGTGCACGGTGGTGAGGCGGTTGAGCATGGTGCCCCAGCCGCAGCCGATGTCCAGGACCCGCCGGGTGGAGCCGGCGCGGACGCCCGCGAGCTCGGCGAACTTGTCGAGCTTGCGCTCCTGGGCCTCGTCCAGGGTGGCGACGAGGTCCTCGCCGTCCTCCCAGTAGCCGCCGGAGTACATCATCGTGGGGCCCAGCAGGAGCCGGTAGAAATCGTTGCTGACCTCGTAGTGGTGCCTGATCGCATCGACCTCGGGGTCCACCGACTTGGGGGCGACCGTTGTCATCCTGATCCTCTTTCCTGCGTGTCCGGCGGGCCGTATTTCCGAATTCGCGTCAGAGAAAACCGGATGCCCCGCAAGGCGTGCGCAAGACGGGCCGGATCCGGCCGCCGGCGGCGTGTTGCGCGTTCCTTGCGGGGGCGGCGCTTTTATCGCTCTCGAAAACCAGACACGTACTGCCGAGTTGCATTGCCGAGAGAGGACCGACCAATGTCGCTGCCCACCATCGAAGAACTGGCGAGCCAGCTCGAGGCCGTTTCGGGTGCTGCGGAGGTCAGCCCCGACGCCCCGCTCCAGCACATCGCGGACGTCGACTCGCTGGACCTGATGGAGTGGCTGTACGGGTTCCAGAACCAGTACCCGCACATCCCGGCCGACGAGTCCCTCTTCGCCGACCTCGACGACACGACCACCCTCCGTGACGTGTACGCGAAGATCGTCGACCTCGTCCCGGCTCAGGCGTAGCGAGGGGTGACGTGACCGGCTTCGACATCACCGGGTGGGGCATGTCCGTACCCGAACGCATCGTCACCAGTGCCGAGCTCGCCGAGCGGTTCGGCGTGGACGAGCACTGGATCACCAGCCGCTGCGGCATCAGCGAGCGGCGGGCGGTCGACCCGGGGCAGACCACCGCCTCCCTGGCCGTCGAGGCCGGCCGGCGCGCGCTGGAGAAGGCGGGCCTGACCGGCGCCGACATCGCCCACCTCATCGTCGCGACCGCCACGCCCGAGCAGCCGTCCCCGGCGACCTCCGCGTTCGTCCACCACGAGCTGGACATCGCGGGGAGCGCGCACGACGTCAACTCCGAGTGCGCCGGGTTCGTCTACGGGCTGGTGTCCGCGATGGCGCTGATCGCCATCGACCCCCGCCCGATCCTGCTGATCGGCTCCGACACCCACACCCTGACGGCCAACCCGGCCGACCGGGACCTGTCCATCCTCGTCGGCGACGGCGCGGGCGCCATCGTCCTGCAGCCCGGCTCCGAGAACCGGGTCAAGGCGTGGAACCTGGGCGCCGACGGCGCCTGCACCGGCTCGCTCAAGGTGCTCGCCGGCGGCAGCCGGATGCCGACCACCCAGGAGACGCTGGACGCGGGCCTGCACTACGCGCAGATCAACGGCAACGAGATCTACCTCAACGCCGTCCGCTACACCGTCCGCACCGTGCGCGAGACGCTGGAGAACGCCAAGGTGGACGCGGCGGACGTCGACCACGTCGTACCGCACCAGGCCAACATCCGGATCATCAACTCGATCCTGTCGCACACCGGCCTGCGCCAGGAGGCCCTGATCACCAACCTCCAGAAGTACGGCAACACGGCCTCGGCGTCGATCCCGATCGCGCTGACCGAAGCGCTGGACGAGGGCCGGATCAAGGTCGGTGACAAGGTCCTGCTGGCCGGCTTCGGAGCCGGCATGACATGGGGTTCGATCCTGATGGAGTGGGGCGGTGTCGCGGCATGAGCAAGAACAGTGCGGGTGAGCGCCCGGAGTCCCCGGTCGCGCTCGTGACCGGCGCCTCGGGCGGCCTCGGCCAGGCCCTGGCGCTGGAGCTGGACGCGCTGGGCTGCCGGGTCGCGGTCCACTACAACAGCTCCAAGGAGGCCGCGGAGGCCGTCCGGGAGAAACTCGTGAACCCGTCGGTGCTGGTCACCGGTGACGTCGGGTCCTGGGAGGCCACCCAGGCCCTCTACGCCCGGATCACCGAGGAGCTCGGCCCGGTGGACGTCCTCGTCAACAACGGGGCCATCCGCAAGGACAGCCTGATGGCCATGCAGAACCCGGCGGACTGGGCGCAGGTCATCCAGACCAACCTCATCGGGTCCTTCCACACCGCCCGCGCCTCCGTTCCGTACATGCTGCGGCAGCGGTGGGGCCGGGTGATCAACATCGTGTCCCCGTCCGGCATCATCGCGACGGCCGGGCAGACGGCGTACTCGGCGTCCAAGGCCGGTCTCATCGGATTCACCCGGACCCTGGCGTCCGAGTGCGGCCGGCGCGGGGTGACGGTCAACGCGCTGTCCCCCGGCTTCATGATCACCGGCATGACGAACACCCTCCCGGAGCGCGTGATCGAGGGCATGGAGGACAAGGCCCCCATCCCCCGCTTCGTCACGGTCGAAGAGGTCGCCCGCAGCGCCCGCCTCTTCCTGGAGCAGGACTGCATGACGGGCCAGGTCATCAGCATCGACAGCGGAGTCTCCATCACCTGACCCCCGGATCTCCTCCCCCTCTCGGCCCCGGCCTCCCTCCCCCCGGGGAGGCCGGGGCCGCTCGCCGTGCCTTGTCGAGGGGCGTACGAAGAAGGCCGCCGCCGCGGAGTTCCCGCGGCGGCGGCCTTCTTCACGGGCGAGGGTCAGGCGGCGGGGAAGGACACCGCCCCGTGCGCGGCGCACCCGTCGCCGGCCGGGGAGCGGCGCGGGCCCGGCGCGCGGTGGTCCACCTCGAAGACCCCCATCAGCACCGGGTCCAGGCAGGTGCAGGAGCGCGGGGCCGGCCGGGGCTCCGGGGTGCGCAGCAGCTCCAGGTACGCCGCCTCCGTCTCCGGCGCGGGGTCTATGCCGAGCTCCTCCGCCAGCACCTCCCGCAACTGCTGGTAGCTGCGCAGCGCTTCGGCGCGGTTGCCGGCCCGGGCGTGGGCCGCCATCCGGCAGCGGTAGGCGCTCTCCCGGAACGGGGCCCGGCGCACGGCCTCCTCCGCATAGCGCAGGGAGTGGTGCTCGTCGCCCAGGGCGGAGGAGGACAGGCTCGCGATCTCCAGCGCCTTCAGGCGGAGTTCCTCGAGCTGCACGCGCATCGCGTCGACCCATTCGCCCTCGTGCGAGGGCAGGAACGAGCCGCGCAGGTTCGACACCGCGCCGGCCGCGAGCTGCTGCGCGACTGGGTAGGCGCCCGTCGCGTACGCCTCGGCGGCCTCCGTCACGGCGACCTCCGCGCACTCCACGTCGACGGCCGCGTCCTGCGGCAGCCGCAGGACGTACCGGCCGCCCTGCGCGACGAGCGGGGTGACCCCGGGCTGGTCCTGGGGCGTCGTGACGAAGGTGCGCACCCGGCTCACCAGGCTGCGCAGTGCGGAAGCCCAGGTGTCGGGCAGCCCCTCGGGCCAGATGGTTTCGGCCAGTTGGTCACGGTCCGTGCCCCCGGCCCGCTCCATGAGCAGCCGTGCGAACGCCACTTGGGCCTGGGCGCTCGACAGGTGTTGTGGCGGTGCTCCGTCCGGCTCGATCGTGACAAGGCCTACGAGTCTGATCAGCACTATGCACTCTCCGAAACGGTCGTCATCCGGCCGAGTCCCCCAAGGTCGTGCGATTCAGAGAATAGCGGCGTCCTGCTCTTGCGTCGCTCTTGCGCCCCACGAGCCTTAATGGAATTCCACTAGAGCCCCGCCGGAAAAAGGGCGGAGCGCCGATGGAGTTCCGGGTCCGCCGGACGATCACGACGAGGAGAAGCAACGTGAACTCATCCGCTGCCTGGAAGCGCTTGGAGCCGAAGCTGGCGTATTTCCGTGACCGCGTCGCATCGCTGGAATACGAGCCCAACCGGAAGAACAGCTTCGTCGCCTACACGGCCGAGCGGGACTCCGCCTACGCCGACCAGGACGGCCGCCGGCTGCTGATGATGTCGGGCTACTCCTACCTCGGCCTCGCCGGCGACGAGCGCGTCGTCGCCGCCGCCAAGGCCGCCGTCGACCTCTACGGCACCGGCAACCACGGCGTGCGGGCCCTGGCCGGCACCACCCCCCTGCACGAGGAGCTGGAAGCCGAGGTCGCCAAGGTGGCCGGCCGCGAGAAGGCCCTCGTCTTCGGCTCCGGCTACGCCGCGAACACCGGCACCGTCGGCGCGATCGTCGGCCCCGGCGACACCGTCTTCATCGACAAGTACGACCACGCGAGCATCGTCGACGGCTGCAAGCTCTCCGGCGCCACCGTCACCCGCTTCCGCCACAACGACGTCGCCCACCTGGAGCGCCGCCTCGCCGCCGCCCCCGACACCGGCGTCCGCCTCGTCATCGTCGACAGCGTCTACTCCATGGACGGCGACATCGCCCCCCTGGTCGACCTGCGCAAGGTCTGCGACGCCCACAACGCGCTGCTGATGGTCGACGAGGCCCACGCGCTCGGCGTCATCGGCGCCACCGGCAAGGGCATCGAGGAGCACTTCAACCACGAGGTGAAGGTCGACGTCAAGCTCGGCACCCTCTCCAAGGCCATCCCCTCCATGGGCGGCTGGGTCGCCGGCTCCGCCGAGTTCATCCACCACCTGCGCTACGCGGCCCGCCCCTTCCTCTTCTCCGCGGCCCTCGGCGGAGCCCAGACCGGCGCCGCCCTGGAGTCCCTGCGGATCCTGCAGCGCGAGCCGTGGCGGGTGGAGTTCATCCAGAAGCAGTCCCAGCGCTTCCGCGACACCCTCAACGAGGCCGGCATCAGCACCGTCGACAGCGAGACCGCCGTCGTCCCCGTCATCGCCGGCTCCGACCACGCCGCCTACGACCTGGCGACCGTCGCCCGCAAGAACGGCGTCATCGGCCTCCCCGTGGTCACCCCGGCCGTCCCCAACGACCTGGCCCGGCTGCGCATCGCGATCACCGCCGCCCACACCGAGGCCGACCTCGACTTCGCCGCCGACGCCTTCATCAAGTCCGCGCGCGAGTGCCGGATCATCTGACCGCCCTCACGACGACCGCTCACACGCCTGAAGTACGTCCTGAAGGAGCAGACATGCCTGGACCGTCCAGGGGCAGTTCGGCGCGGCCGCCCGTAGCCATCACCGGCATGGGCGTGGTCACCCCCGGCGGGTGCACCCCGGACGAGCTGTGGCAGACGCTGCGGGCCGGCCGGTCCACCGCCGCCGAGCTCACCCACTTCGACCTCAGCCGGCACCGGGTCCGGATCGGCTGCCGGGTCCGCGGCCTCGACGGGCTCGCCGGGCTCGTCCCCGCCAAGGAAGCCCGCCGGATGGACCCCTTCGCCCACTACGGAACGGCCGCGGCCCTCGCCGCCCACCGCGACGCGGGATCGCCCACCGCCGAAGCCGGCCGCACCGCCATCGTCGTCGGCAACGCCGTCGGCGGCCGCGCCACCAGCGACCTGGAGTCCGCCCACTTCACCGAAGGCGGCCCGGCCAAGGTCAACCCGCTGATGCCGCTGATGACGATGCCCAACGCGGCCGCCGCGCACATCGCCATCCGGCTCGGCTGGACCGGACCCGCCCTCACCGTCGCCAACACCTGCGCCAGCGGCGCCGACGCCATCGGCCACGCCCTGATGCTCCTGCAGACCGGCCGCGCCGACCTCGTCATCGCCGGCGGCGCCGAGCACACCCTCACCCCGGTCACCCTGGCCGGCTTCGGCAACCTCAACGCGGTCTCCTTCCGCAACGACGACCCGGAGCGCGCCTCGCGCCCCTTCGACAAGGACCGCGACGGCTTCGTGATGGGAGAGGGCGCCGGGTTCGTCGTACTGGAACGGCTCGAGGACGCGACCGCCCGCGGCGCGAAGACGTACGGGCTGGTCGCCGGATACGCCGCCACCGCCGACGCCCACCACCTCGCGATGCCGCTGCCCGACGGCGCCGGAGCCGCGGACGCCATGGCCGGAGCCATCGCCGACGCCGGCCTCGACCCCTCCGACATCGTGCACGTCAACGCGCACGGCACCTCGACCCCGCACAACGACCGGTCCGAGGCGGCCGCCCTGCGGAAGGTGTTCGGCACCGCCCAGCCGCCCGTCACCGCTCCCAAGTCGGTCATCGGCCACCTCATCGGCGCCGCCGGCGCCGTCGAACTCATCGCCACCGTGCAGGCCATGCGGCACTGCGAGGTGCCGCCCACCGCCAACCACGAACAGCTGGAGCCAGGAATGGACATCGACGTCGTCCACGGCGCACCCCGCGCCGTGCCCCCGGGACCCGCGATCACGAACTCCTTCGGGTTCGGCGGCCACAACTCCTCCGTGGTGGTGACGCCGGTATGACGCTCCTGTCGCTGCCCTCCCCGGTCCGCACGCTCACCGTCACCGAGCCCCAGATCACCGACTACCGCGGCGCCGCCCGGCGCGGGCTGACCACCGCCCGCCCCGGCCAGGCCTCGCCCGTGCACACCTTCGTCCTCGCCCACACGGTGGCCGAGCAGACCGTCGCCGCACTGACCGAGGCAGAGCCGGGCCCGGTGTCGGTGGTCCACCTCGGCCAGGACATCCGCACCGTCCGCCCGGTCCGGCCCGGCGAGGAGGTGACCGTACGGCTCGACGTGCTCGGCATACGCAAGGAGCCGCGCGGCGCCCGGATCGCCCTGCGGGTCCGGCTCCACGGCGAGGACGGCCCGGAACCCTTCGCGGAACTGGTCATCTCCGCCCTGCTGGTGGGCGCCACCCTGCTGGAGCCCTTCGGCGACATCGCGGGCGGCCCCGCCGCACCCAACCCGCTCGGGGCCGGCGAGCCGCAGACCGCGGTGCACGAGCTGACCACCGACTGGATCAGTACGTACGCCCACGCCTCCGGCGACCTGAACCCCATCCACCTCGACGAGGAGGCGGCCCGCGGGGCCGGCTTCGACACCGTCATCGCGCACGGCATGAGCGTCGTCGCCCTCGCGGTGGAGGAGGCCGTGGACCGCTTCGCGGGCGGCGACTCCGCCAAGGTGCGCGGCCTCGGCTGCCGCTTCTCGGCCCCCGTGCCGCCCGGCATCCCGCTGGAGATCACCTTGCAGCCCGACGCCGAGGCCCGCGTCGTCCGCTTCACCTGCAAGACCCCGAAGGGCGCGGCCGTCAAGAGCGGCTGGATCGCGTTCGACCGGCCGGCCGCGGCGGAGGCGGGTGAGGCGCCGTGACCACCACCGCACCCGGGATCCCCGCCACCCCCGTCGTCGAACTCGGGCTCCTCGGCGGATTCCTGACCCAGGTCCGCGACCGCCCCCACGCCACCGCGCTCCTCTTCAACGGGGCCGAGACCACCTACCGCGAGCTGTACGAGCTGGCGGGGCAGGAACGGGACCGGCTCGCCCGGCTGGAGCTCGCCCCCGGCGTCCCGGTCGGCGTCCTCGCCGACAAGTCCCCGGCCGCCGTGGCCCTCGTACTCGGATGCCTGCTGGCCCGCCGGCCGCTGCTGCTCCCGTCCCCCGCCCTCGCCGACACCCTGCTCGCCGATCTCTTCGCCCAGGCCGGCTGCGCCCACGTCCTCGCCCCCGGCGGCGAGACCGCCCGAGTTGCACCCAACCCGGACGTCGCCGCCCAGCCGCTGCCGGCCGGCGAGGCCGCCGACACGGCCTTCATGCTCACCACCTCCGGCTCCACCAGCCTCCCGAAGATCGTCCCGATCACACTGGACGCGGTGGACCGGTTCACGCGGTGGGCCGGGAACGCCTTCGAGATCGGCCCCGACCGGACCGTCCTCAACTACGCCCCCCTCAACTTCGACCTCTGCCTCCTCGACGTCTGGACCACCCTCGCCCGCGGCGGACGCGTGGTCCTCGTCGACCCGGCACTGGCCGCCCACGGCCGGCACCTGAGCGATCTGGTGAAGCGCCACGAAGTGCACGTGGTGCAGGCCGTACCGATGGCCTTCGGGCTCCTCCAGGACGCCGCCGCCAAGACCGGCGACATCTTCCCGGGCGTGGAGCACGTGATGTTCACCGGGGACGCCATCCCCGACCGGACCTTCGCGGCCCTGCCCGCCCTCTTCCCCAAGGCCCGCATCCACAACATCTACGGCTGCACGGAGACCAACGACAGCTTCATCCACGAGGTCGACACGTCCGCCGTGTCGTTCCCGCCCGTCCCCATCGGGCGGCCGCTGCCCGGCGTACGGGCCCTCGTCCTCGACCCCGACACCCTCACCCCCGTCGAAGGCCCCGGCAGCGGAGAGCTGTTCGTCTCCACGCCCTTCCAGACCCGCGGCTACCTCGACCGGACCCGGCACGCCGACAAGTTCACCGACCACCCGCTCGGCCTCGACGACCGCCGCTGGTTCCGCACCGGCGACCTCGTACGCCGCGACGGCGCCGGCACCCTGCACCTGACCGGACGCACCGACTTCCAGGTCAAGGTGCGCGGAGTCGCCGTCAACACCGCCGAGATCGAACGGGTCCTGCAAGAACACCCCGAGGTCCTGGAAGCGGGAGTCGCCGCCCTGCCCGACCCGATCGCCGGCAAGCGGCTCGTCGCCGGCGTCCAGCGCGCCCCCGGATCCACCCTGACCGGCCTGCAACTGCGCACCCACTGCGCCCGGCACCTGCCCAGGGCCGCCGTGCCCCACCAGCTCACCGTCACCGACGCGCCGCTGCCGAAGACGGCCACCGGAAAGGTCGACCGCAAGGCGCTCGACCGGCTCGACCGGCTGACCCTCAGCACCGGCTCCACCACCACACCCGTCGCCACACCTCTCGCCGAAGGAATCCCGTCATGAGCAACGTCGACACCATCAAGAACTTCGTCATCACCGAGTTCCTCCCGGGCACCCCGGCCGCCGAACTCGCGGTCGACCACGACCTGCTCAACGACGGGGTCATCGACAGCCTGGGCGTCCTCAAGCTGATCGCCTGGGTCGAGGACCGCTTCGAGCTCGCCATCGGCGACGAGGACCTGGACCCCAACAACTTCCGCAGCGTCGAGTCCATCGACACCTTCATCACCCAGGCCCGCAGCACGGCCGCCGCCTAGGCCAACCACCCAAGGCCCACCCGACGGAGACGAGACGGAGACGACCGTGCACGACGCACTCACCGGCCTGCTGGAGCAGCAAGCTCCCGTCGGCCGCGAGACCTGGCGGTCCTGGTGGGACCAGCTGGGCGCGGGCAGCCTCGACAAGGCCGAGGTCCTCGCCCTGCTGGCCTCTCTGAGCAGCCGGCTCCCCGACCACCAGACCCTGCGCCACCTGCTGGACTCGCTCGCCGAGCGCCGGCCGGCGGGCCCGGTGACCACCCCCTGGGAGGGCACCGTGAACGTCGTCGGCACCGGCGGCGGGCCCAAGACGTTCAACATCTCCACCGCCTCGGCGTTCGTCGCCGCGGCCGCCGGGGTCAAGGTCGTCAAAACCGGCTCCCGGGCCTACACCAGCTCGCTCGGCTCCGTCGACCTGCTGGAACGGCTCGGGGTCCGCCTCACCTCCTCGTACGCCCAGACCGAGGACACCCTCGCCACCTACGGGATCGCCTTCGCCGGGCCGTTCGTCTACCCGGCGCAGCTGACCCGGCTGGCACGGACCGTGGCCCCGCTGAGCATGAAGCCCTTCGGCCGGTTCCTGAACGCCCTGGGCCCCTTCCTCGCCGACCTGCCGGTGGCCGCCCAGGTCACCGGGGTGTCGGCGGCCGCACCGCTCGACACCCTGCGGGAGCTCGCCGCGACCACCACCAGCCGACGGATCTGGCTGGTCACGAACGACACCGGCGCGGACGAACTGCTCCCCTTCGCCACCAACACCGTCCACGGGGACCGCTCCCTGACCCGGATCATCAGGCCGGGCGAACTCACCCCCGGCGACGGCTCCTTCGGCGACCTGCGACCGGCCGCCGACCCGGCCGGGGCCGTCGACCACTTCCTCTCCGTGCTCTCCGGCACGGCGGGCCGGGTGGCCACCCGTACGGTCTGCCTCGGCGCGGCCGCCCTCGTGGTGGCCTCCGGCACCCGCCGGGACTGGCCCTCCGCGGTCTCGCTCGCCGAGGAGGCGGTCCGCTCCGGCGCCGCCCACGAGCTGGCGCAGCGCATCGCGGCGGCCGCCAAGCCCACCACCCCGGCCCCGCGCACCCTGGCGGTGGCCGGTGCCTAGCCACACGACGGCGGGGACCCTCGCGGCCTCGACCGCGGCGCACGCACCGGCCCCCTTCTTCCCCGGCCGCCGGGCAGCCGGCGGAGCACCCGGACTGGCGTTGTTCCTCAACGCGGGCGACCCGCCCCTGCCGGTCCTGCGGGACCTGGTCCCGATGCTCGACGAGGAGGGCGTGGACTGCCTGGAACTGGCCGTCCCGTTCCCCGACTCGGTCACCGACGGCCCGGTCGTCCGGCGCTCCGCGCGCCGGGCCCTGGACCGCGGCGGGGCCGGACTGGACGACGTACTCGCGTTCATCGCGGACGTACGGCCGCACCTGTCGCACCTGCGGATCGCCCTGCTCGCCGACTGGAGCCACTCCCTCAAGCACCGGGACCTGGCCGCCACCACCCGCGAGATCGCCGCATCGGGAGCGGACGGACTGCTCGTGCACGCGCTGCCGCCGCGGCTGCGCGCCGAACACCTGGAGTCCGCCGCGGCGGCGGGACTCCCCGTCGTCACCACCTGCTACGCCAAGAGCGAGCCCGAGACCCGGGCCCTGGCCGCCGCACACGCCTCGGCCTACCTCTACCTCGTCGCCCACTACGGACGCAGCGGGACCGCACCCGCCGAAGGCCACGCCGCGCTGGCGCGGACGGTCACCGGGCTCCGGGCGCACACGGACTCCCCGATCGCCGTCGGCTTCGGGGTCAGCACACGGCAGGACGTCGAGGCGGTCGGGGCCGCCGGCGCCGACGCCGCGATCATCGGCTCCGCCGCGGTGGCGGCCGTGGAGCGGGCGCAGGAGGCCGGTCGCGATGTGACCGGGGCCTTCCGCGAGTTCGTCCGCTCGGTCCTGCCCGAAGAAGCACACCGCCCCGCCTGACCAGCAGAAAAAGAAGGCTCCACCCCTCATCCGGAACGTCCGCGCACCACCCTCACACCGGGAGACCGTCATGATCGTTCGCGACATCGAGTCCGTGAAGACCGTCGAGTGGGGCAACGGCCTCAGCCGCCGCTTCCTCCTTGCCGAGGACGGCCTGGGCTACTCGCTCACCGACACCACCGTGCTGGCCGGCACCAAGTCCCGCCTGGAGTACGTCAACCACCTCGAGGCCTGCTACTGCATCGAGGGCTCCGGCGAGGTCATCGAGCTCGACGGCACCTCGCACGAGATCGTCCCCGGCCGGATGTACGCCCTCGACCAGCACGACGCCCACTACCTCGTCGCCAGCCCGCACGAGGACCTGCGCCTGGTCTGCGTCTTCTCGCCGGCCCTGCGCGGCGACGAGGTCCACAGCCTCGACGCCCACACCTCCTCCGCCTACTGAGGCCCGTAGGCGCACATCCGGAGCGCCACTCATCCGAAGCACCGCCACCGAAACAAAGGGGTCCGTCGTGATCCGTTGGAACGCCGACCAGGCCGATCTGCGTGAAGGCCTGGAGCGGTGGGGAGACGCACTCAGCGCAGACCACATCGAACTCGACGAGCAGTCCGCCTTCTCGGAGGACAAGTGGAAGCTCGTCCAGAAGACCGGGATCCTCTCGCTGCCCTTCGAAGAGGACCACGGAGGCCTCGGGCAGTCGATCCTCACCACCATGTACGTGCTGGAAGGCCTCGGCGAGTACAACCGCGACTCGGGCCTCAGCTTCTCGGTCACCACCTCGATCTGCTCCACCGGAATCCCGCTCCAGCAGTTCGGCACCGTCGGGCAGAAGGAGCGCTACCTGCCCCTGATCTGCTCGGGCGAGGCGATCGGCGCCCACGCCATCACCGAGGCCGAGGGCGGCTCCGACGCCATGGCGATGGCCACCAGGGCCGTCCGTGACGGGGACGACTTCGTCATCAACGGCAGCAAGTGCTTCGTCAGCAACGGACCGGTCGCCGACGTGATCGTGGTCTACGCCCGGACCCACCCGGACGGCGGGCCGCTCGGAACGACGGCGTTCCTGGTGGACCGCAAGACCCCCGGGATCACCGCCGGCAAGCCCATGAAGAAGATGGGCCTGCGCACCTCGCCGATCAGCGAGCTGTTCTTCGACGACGTACGGGTGCCCAGGAGCGCGGTGCTCGGCCGCGTCGGCGGCGGGTTCATGGTGATGGACCACGTGATGAAGCGGGAGATCCTCTTCTCCTTCATCGTCAACGTGGGCGAGATGCAGCACCGGCTGGAGCGGTGTGTCGAATACGCGAAGACGCGTAAGTCGTTCGGAAAGGCGATCGGTTCGTACCAGACGATCGCCAACAAGATCGTCGACATGAAGATCCAGCTGGAGACCGCCCGCAAGTGGCTCTACGACACGGGCGAGAAGCTGCAGACCGGCGAGAACGTCACCCAGGACCTCGCCATCGCCAAGCTCGTCACCAGCGAGGCCAACCTGGCCAGCAGCCTCTCCGCCGTGCAGATCTTCGGCGGCCACGGCTACATGTCGGAGTTCGGACTCGAGCAGGAAGTGCGCAACGCCGTCGGCGGCACGATCTACTCCGGCTCGAACGAGATCCAGTACAACCGCATCGCCTCCACGCTGGGACTGGGCAAGTGAGCACCACCCGCCACCTGTCCCAGACGCTGCTGAAGGTCTGCGGGGCCACGGTCCCGCAGGACATCGAGGCGGCGGCGGCCGCCGGGGCGGACTGCGTCGGCCTGTGGCACGGCGTACCCGGCGGCCCGTCGGAACTGGACCCGGACGGGCTCGCCGCCCTCGCGGCGGCGGCCCGTACGGCCGGCCTCCTCCCGGTCCTGGTGACCTTCCTGGCCGACCCCGCCGAGCTGGCCGGGATCGTCCGGGCCACCGGGGTCCGCTGGGTCCAGCTCCATGCCTACCAGCCGCCCGCCGTCGTACGGGCGCTGCGCGAGGCGCTCCCCGCCGAGACCGGCATCGTCAAGGTGCTGCACGTCGACGAGGGCGGCGGCTGCGTGGAACGCCCGCTGATCGGCGCGTACGAACGGGCCGGCACCGACCTCTTCCTCCTCGACACGGCCACCGGGGACGGCCGCATCGGCAGCACCGGACGCACCCTCGACCCGGCCCGCCTCACCGCCCTGCTGCCCCGCCTGACCAGGCCCTTCCTGCTGGCAGGCGGCCTGTCCCCGGACAACCGGCCCGGCTACGAGGAGGTCGTGCACCACCCCGGGTTCCGCGGCATCGACGTGGACACGGCGGCGCGCGACCTGACGACCGGCCGCTTCGGCGTCGTGGAGATATCCGCCCTGGCCCGCGCCTGGCGCACCGGCACGCACACTCCCGCCCACCCCGCCCACCCCCGACTGGAGCTTTCGCGATGACGAAGCAGAACCGGACCGGCTTCCCTTTTCTCGAGGCCCTCCAGGCCTCCCCGACCCCCGTGGTGATGGAGGTGAAACGGCGCGACGCCCACGGCTACGACCTGGTCGGCGGCCGGACCCCGGCCGCGATCGTGGGGGCGTACGAACTCGCGGGCGCACCCTGCATCTCCGTGGTGACGGGTCGCTGGTTCGGCGGTTCGCCCGCACTGCTGCGGGACGTCGCGGCGCTGACCGACCTCCCGCTCCTCCAGAAGGACTTCATCACGAGGAAGGACCAGATCCGTACGGCGAAGGAACTCGGCGCGTCCGCGGTGCTGCTGACGGCGGCCCTGCTGCCCGCCTCCAGCATGCGCACGCTGGTCACGGAATGCCTGCTGACCGGCCTCACCCCGTTCGTGGAGGTCACCGAGGAATCCGAACTCGAAGCGGTCCACCACCCCGAGGAGTGCGTGATCGCGGTCAACAACAAGGACATCAAGACGCGCGAGCGCGGCGCCGGCGACCTCGGCCGCTCCCTGGACCTGCTCCCGGCGCTCCGCGCGATCGGCACCGCCTGCCCGGTGAGCGCCAGCGGCATCGACGGCCCGGCGACCGCCGCCGGACTCCTCGACGCCGGCTTCGGCGGCCTGCTGGTCGGCACCTCGCTGCTGCGCACCGGATCCCCGACGGCCTGGGTGGACGCGATGGCCGGGGCGCGGAAGGAGCTGGCGGTCCGATGACCACTCTCCTGACCGGCGCGCGCCCCTACACCCTGAACGCGGCGGGCATCCCGCTGTCGGCGATCCTCGCCCTGCCGGAGGGCGGAGCACCGCCCCGCTCCACGATCCTGGCCATCCACGGCCGGGGCATGCGGGCGGCCTACTGGAACTCCTTCATCCCCCTCGCCACCAGCCTGGGCCACGCGGTCCTGGCCGTCGACCGGCCGGGCTACGGGGACTCGGCGAACCTGCTCCCCGAGGGCCAGCGCCTCGCCGAGCAGGCGGAAACCCTCCACGCGGCCCTCAAGGAGCACGCCGCCGGGTACGACATCGGCGCCGGCGTCTTCCTCCTCGGCCACTCGGACGGCGGCAAGGTCGCCCTGCACACGGCCGCCGCGTCCGGCGGCGTGCCCCTCCTCGGCCTGGACGCCTCGGGCGTCGGCTACCGCTACAACCCCGAAGCCCTGCACTTCCCGTCCACCCTCGGCGGCGGCGCCACCAAGCTCAACTGGGGCCCCCTGCCCCTCTACCCGCGCGGCACCTTCCAGGCCAGCCGCGCCCTGCTCTCCCCGACCCCGCCCCGGGAGTCGGCGGAAACCCTGCGCTGGCCGGGCCAGTACGAGGACCTCGCGGACCGCGTACGCATCCCGGTCCGGCTCACCTTCGCGGAACACGAGGCCTGGTGGGACCTGGCCCCCGCCACCCTGACGGCGATGACCGCCCGCCTCACCGCGTCCCCGCGCGTCACCCTGGAACACCTCCCGGCGGCGGGCCACAACATCAGCCTCGGCCACGCGGCCCCCGCCTACCACCTGCGGGTGCTGACCTTCCTGGAGGACTGCCTGGCGGCGGGGGCCTAGAACGGACCAGCCGGTCTGTATGTTCCGCGGGCAGAGCGCGGCCGGCGGGCTGCGCCCGCGCAGGGCCCGGGGCCGACGACGGGGGGTGGTCGCCGGCCCCGGGGAGGCCTACCGGGGGCCGGCGCCGGCCCGCAGGGCGCGGTACACCGTGTCCTCGGACTGCGCACCGCTCATCGGCGGCACCCCGTCGACGACGAACACGGGTACTCCCGTCACGCCCTTGCCGCGGACGTGGGCCAGGCGCTCCTTCAGCTCGTCGGCGCTGTCGGCGTCCGCCTCCTCGTCGGTGCGCACGCCCGCCTCGGCGGCGAGTCGGGCCAGCACCTGCGGGTCGCCGATGTGCAGGCCGTCCGTGAAGTGGGCGCGGAAGAGGCGTTCCGTCATCTGCTCGGCGCGGCCCTGACGGCCGGCCAGCAGGATCAGCCGGTGGGCCTCGAACGTCCCGGTGGCCACGGCGTTCTCGTAGTCCAGGCGCAGGCCGTCGGCGGTGGCCCGCTCGGCCGTGGCCAGGGCGTCGGTCACCGCGTGCTCGCCGAAGACGTGGCGCAGCACCGTGAGCAGGGGCTGGCCGGTGGTCGGGGCTCCGGGCGCCAGCTCGAAGGGCAGGACGTCCAGCTGGACCTCGACGCCCTCGTTGCGCAGGCGGGCAGCGGCCCGGGCGAGCCGGGTCCAGCCGATGTAGGAGTGGGCGCAGATCACGTCCACGACGAACTCGGCCCGCACTGCGGTCTGCTGCTGCATTTCTTGGTCTCCTCGTGTGCCGTTCGGTGTGTCTCTTGTGGTGTACGGGGCGGGCGGTCTACGGACCCTCATCATGCGGGGCCCCGGCGGCGCGGCGGACCGCGTCCAGCAGCCCCGCCTGCGCGACCATCGCCCCGTCGGGCGCGGCACCTTCCCGCACGGCTGCGGCGAAGGCCCGGACCGCCGCGGCGACCTGGTCGAAGGGCTCCAGGGGGATCCGCTCGGTGCGACCGCCCCGGTGCAGGACGACGTCGGGTGTGTGGCCGGCGGGCGGGGTGAAGGCCCGGTCGACGCGGATGCCGCCCTCGCTGCCCCAGATCCGGTACTCCGACCGGTAGGCGTGCGCCATCCCGAACTCCACGTGGGCGGTGGCGCCGTGCGGGGTGCGCAGCAGCGCGGCGCCGGAGGTCTCCACGCGCCGGCCCGGTCCGGCCCAGAGGTGGGAGCCGACCACCTCGAGCTCGCCGCCGAGGAGGTGCAGGGCGGCGCGGACCGGATACAGGCCGATGTCGGCGAGGGCGCCGCCGCCCAGTTCCGGGGCGTAGCGGATGTCGCCGTCCGCGGGGGCGGGGATGGTGAACGCGGCCTGCAGGGAGCGGACTTCACCGACCGCACCCTCGGCGACCAGCCGCCGTACCGCCGCGTGCTGCGGGTGGTGGACGAACATCACGTTCTCCACCAGGGCCAGGCCGGCCTTCCGCGCCCGTTCGCACAGCCCGGCGGCCGTGGCCGCGTCCTGTCCGAGGGGCTTCTCCACCAGGACGTGCTTGCCCGCGTCGAGAGCGGCCTCGGTCCAGGCAGGGTGCAGCGCGACCGGGAGCGGGAGGTACACGGCGTCGACGTCGTCCCGGGCGAGGAGTTCGGCGTAGCCGTGCACGGGCCGGGCGCCGAAGCGCTCGGCCGTCCGGCGGGCCTTGTCCGCGTCCCGGCTGGCGACGGCCGTGACCACCGTGCCGGGGTCCGCGGCGAAGGCGGGCAGCATCCGGCGTACGGAGATGTCCGCGCAGCCCAGTACGCCGATCCGCACGGCGTCGGTCATCGCGCGCCCCCTGGCAGGGCGTTGAGGCAGGCGAGCAGCGTGCGGGCCTGGACGTTGAGGTAGTGGCCGTGCTGCGCCAGCGAGGACAGCTGCGCCGGGGTGACCCAGGCGTAGCCGGGCGGCGGGTCGGCGGGGGCGTTGCCCTCGTCACCGGAGACGAGGAGGTAGCGGCTCTCGGCGTGGAAGAAGCGTCCGCCCTCCTCCGCGTGCACGGCCTCGTACCGGATGGTGTCCGGGCGGGCCGCGAGCACGGTGTCGAGGAAGTGGGGCCGCCGCTCCGGGGGCAGGTGGGCGTGGTTGCCGGGCGTGTACTGGACGGTGGGCCCGAGCTCGACCGTGTCGAGGAAGCCGCCCTCGACCCGGGCGTGCACCAGTACGTGCGGGACGCCGCCGAACTCTCGCATCAGGAACGCGGTGACCCCGCGGTCGACGGGCGCGAAGAGGGGCTGCGTCCAGCCGGACACCTCGCGGCTGCCGGCCCGCACGGCGACGGCGACGACATCGAAGTAGCGGCCCTCGTCGTGGCTGATCGCGTCCTTGCCGCGGGTCCAGCCGGGCAGCCCGGCCAGCGGGACGGTCTCGGCACGCACGTGGTGGCGGGAGCGCTCGCCGGTGATCCAGGACAGCAGCTCGGTGTCGCCGAGCACCGCCTGGCCGGTGAACGGACCGGGGGTCGCGGGCAGGCAGGCCAGCACGGTGCGGGAGTCCATGTTGACGGTGTTGTCCCGGTACAGCAGCGCATTGATCTGGCCCAGCGTCAGCCAGCAGAAGTCCTCGTGCAGCGGGACGTCGCCCTGCGCCTCCACCACCATGTTGCGGTTCGCCTTCCGGTAGAACCACGAGCCGTGCTCGGACTGGAGGCTGTCGGCGAGCACCCGCCCGCGTCCGGGCCCGCTGAAGTACTCCACGTACCGGACGGCGGCGCCGCGGTGGGCGCCCGTGTAGTTGCTGCGGGTGGCCTGCACGGTGGGGGACAGCTGGAGCAGGTTGGGGTTGCCCGGCTCCATCTTGGCCTGCATCAGGAAGTGCAGCACGCCGTCGAACTCCTTGGCGAGGATGCCGAGGATGCCGACTTCGGGCTGCCTGATGGTGGGCTGGTACCACTCGGCGGCGGGGCCGTCGCCGAGGGGCTCGCCCTCCTGCCGGACGTGCAGCCCCGCGACGGTGAAGAACCGGCCGGTGCGGTGGCGCAGGTTGCCACTGCCGGGTTCGAAGGACCAGCCGTCCAGGGCGTCGAAGGGGATGCGGTCGACCTGGAAGACCTGGGCGCGGCCGCGGTCGGCCAGCCAGTCGGCGAAGTCCGCGGTGCGCAGGTGCACGCCGTCGGGGGTCGCGGCGGAAATGGCGAGGCGGGTGCCGAGCGCCGTGCTCTGGCGCGGCTGGAGCGCGGTGGGCGACGCGGTGGGGGCGGTGGGGGCGGTGGGGCTCGGGGTGAGGGACAGCATCCCAGTTCTCTCCTCGGTTCCGGGGCGGCGGGGGCCAGGTCAGGCGGGGGAGGGCCACGGCTCCGTGGCGGCGAGGTAGTCGTCGAGGAGCCGGTGGTGGTAGTCGGGGTCCAGTCCCAGGGCACCGGTCTCCACTACGAGGCTCCGCAGCTTGTCGATGGAGACGGTGTGCGGGTGGACGGGGCCCGCGTCCACGTGCTCGGTGCGCGCCTCGACGCCCAGCCGGAGCCGCAGGTACGCGGCGATGTCCTCGACGGGCGCCGCGGTGCCGGACGCGACGTTGACCGTGCCGGAGCGCAGCGGGAGGGCGAGCAGCCGGTCGATGACGCGGACCACGTCGGCGACGGCGATGAGGTCCCGGGTGGCGCCCCGGTGGACGCGTACGGCGCCCTCGCGCAGGTTGCGCACGAGGGTGGGCAGCAGCTGGTGGTCGGGCTGGCCGGGGCCGACGAGGTGGCTCAGGCGCAGGATCAGGTGGTCGGCCCCGCTGGCGCGCAGCAGTTCCTCCTGGGCGACCTTGTGGGCGCCGTACGGGGTGGACGGCGTGACGGGGACGTCCTCGCGGGCCGGCCCGTCGAGGCGGCCGTACAGGCCGACGGAGGAGGTGGAGAAGAAGAGCAGCCGCCTGCCGGTGGCGGCGCAGTGGCGGGCCGTGTCGGCGAGCAGCGCCCGTTCGCGGGCGAAGTCCGCCTCGCTGGTGCCGCTGGCCCAGGAGACGCCGGCGGCGAGGGCGACCGTGTCGGGGTGGCGGTCGGCGAGCGGCTGCAGGTTCCGTGCGAGGAAGCCGTTTCCCACGATGTGCATGCGCGTGGTCCTGTTCCGGTAGTGAGGGGGCACGTACGCAGGTGAGGCCGCCCGGAGCCCGAGGGCTCCGGGCAGCCGTCCGGCGCGCGGTGATCAGCGGTGATCAGCCGGCGACGCCGTCCGAGCCGTGCTTCACCGGCTTCCACCAGTCCGGGCGGTCGCGGTACCAGGCGACGGTGTCGGCGAGGCCCTGCTCGAAGCCGATCGCCGGGGCGTACCCCAGCTCCTCCCGGATCTTCGAGTCGTCGATGGAGTAGCGCAGGTCGTGCGCCTTGCGGTCGGCCACCCGCCGGACCGCCTCCGGTCCGGCACCGAGCAGCTCCAGCAGCTGCTGGGTGATGGCGAGGTTGGTGCGCTCGTTGCCGCCGCCGATGTTGTAGACCTCGCCGGCCCGGCCGCCGTCCAGGACGAGGGCGATGGCCCGGCAGTGGTCGTCGACGTGGAGCCACTCGCGGACGTTGCGGCCGTCGCCGTACAGCGGGACCTGCTCGCCCTCCAGAAGGTTGGTGACGAACAGCGGTATCAGCTTCTCGGGGTGCTGGTACGGCCCGTAGTTGTTGGAACACCGCGTGACGGACACGTTCAGGCCGTGGCTGCGCCAGTACGCCCGGGCCACCAGATCGGAGGCGGCCTTGGAGGCGGCGTACGGGGAGTTGGGCAGCAGCGGCAGGTCCTCGGTCCACGAGCCCTCGTCGAGCGAGCCGTACACCTCGTCGGTGGAGACGTGGACGACCCGGGCCGTCCCGGCGGCCACCGCCGCGTCGAAGAGGGTCTGCGTGCCCAGCACGTTGGTGCGGAAGAACTCGCTCGCGCCGTCCAGGGAACGGTCCACGTGCGACTCGGCGGCGAAGTGGACCACCGCGTCGTGGCCGGGCAGCAGCTCGTCCAGCAGCGCCCGGTCGCACACGTCTCCCTGGACGAACCGCAGCCGGGGGTGGGCGGCCGGAAGGTTGTCGCGGTTCCCGGCGTACGTGAGTTTGTCCAGGGCGGTGACCTGGGCGTCCGTCCACTGCGGGTAGTGGTTGTCCAGCAGGCGGCGGACGAAGTGGGAACCGATGAAGCCGGCGGCGCCGGTGACCAGGATCCTCATGCGGCCACCTCCACGCGCGTGTGGTCGCCCACGACGAGCCGGACGTGGTCGCCTTCCTCGGTGACGGCGCCCACCGAAGCGGACCGTCCGATCAGGGAGTGGCGCAGGCCGGCGATGCCGGTGACCGAAGCCCCGTCGAGGGCGATGGAGTCCGCCAGGCGGCTGCCCGTCACCACGCAGTCACGGCCCACCGAGGTGTACGGACCCAGCTGGCTGTCCTGGACGATCGAGCCGGCACCCACGATCACCGGTCCGGTGATCCGGGAGCGGACGATCCGCGCCCCCGGCTCCACCACGACCTCCCCGATCAGCTCGCTCTCCGCGTCGACGTGTCCGGACACCAGGCGGTCCAGCCGGCCGAGCAGATGCCGGTTGCACTCGAGGACGTCCTCGACCCTGCCGGTGTCCTTCCAGTACCCGTCGTACAGGTGGGCACGGACGTCCGCGCCGGCCGTCACCAGCCACTGCACCGCATCCGTGATCTCCAGCTCGCCGCGCGGGCTCGGCGGGATCGCGGCCACCGCCTCGTGCACGGCGGACGTGAAGAAGTACACCCCGCACAGGGCGAGGTCGCTCCGGGGGTCCTCGGGCTTCTCCACCAGCCGCTGCACCTCACCGTCCGTACCGAGCTCCACCACACCGAACGCCCGCGGGTCGGCGACCTTGTGGACCACCACCTGGGCGGCGGGCCGGCGTGCCGCGAACTCGTCCGCCGCGGCGACGATGCCGTCGGGCAGCATGATGTCGCCCAGGTACATCACGAAGTCGTCGTCGCCCAGGAAGTCGCGGGCCACGGCAACCGTGTGGGCCAGGCCGCGCGGAGCGTCCTGGCGCAGGTACGTCACGCTCGCGCCGAAGCGGGAGCCGTCGCCGACGACCGCCTCGATCTCGGGGGCGCGGTCACCGACGACCACGCCGATCTCCGTGATGCCCAGTTCCCGGATGTTGCGCAGGACGTGGACGAGGACCGGGGTGTTGGCCACCGGGATGAGCTGCTTGGGCATCGAGTAGCTGAACGGGCGCAGGCGCGTGCCCGACCCGCCTGACAGAACCAGTGCCTTCATGGGAGGGGTCCTTTCGGTTCGCGAGGGGGTGCACTCCACCGCGCGCCGGGGCGCGGGGAGGGCAGCGGGGGTCAACTGCGTGCGAGCTGTTCGAGTACGGGCACCAGCGCCGCCGGCGACGGCATCTGGGCGATCTCCGCGGCCAGGTCACCGGCCCGCTTGCGGTACCCCGGCTGTTCGAGCAGGTCACGGCAGGCGGCGGCGACCGCTTCCCGGGTGTCCTCGCCGGGCAGCAGCGCGATGGCCGCCCCCTGGTCGGCGACACGGCGGGCGGGCGTGCACAGCACCGCGCCCTTGGGGATCAGCAGCTGCGGCACACCGGCGGCCAGGCCGGACAGGGTGGTCACCCCGCCGGCGTGGTGCACCATCAGGTCGCAGGTCGGGCCGACCACGTCCAGGGGCATCCAGCCGACGCGCGCCCCGGGCAGCTCGGGGCGCAGCGCCTCGGCCACCCCCTCGGGCGCGGCGACGACGAGCTCGGCGTCCCAGGCGGCCAGATCGCCCGCAAGGGTGCGCAGGAAGGCGAAGTTGTCGTCGTAGCTGTCCTTGGCGACGCGGCTTCCGGAGGTGACGCAGATCCGGGGGCGCTCACCGCGGGAGTACATCCACGGCTCGAGCCGGCCGTCCTGCCGGACGGCCGTGATGTGGCGCATCGGCAGGGCCGGAGCGGCGTCCGCGGGACGCAGGCTCGGCGGGCAGATGTCGATGAGCAGGTCGGGGTCGGGCAGCCGGTCCAGGCCCAGCGCGGCGAGGTCGGGGGCGAGTTCGGCCCCCGCGCCGCGGTGGATGTCGTCCGCGTCGATCGCGTCCCAGGTCTGGCGGACGTGGGGGACGCCCAGGTGGGCCGCCAGCAGCGGCGCGACATAGCTGAGGGTGCCGCCGACCACCACGTCCGGACGCCAGTGCCCGGCCAGTTCCAGCAGGCGCGGCAGCCCGGCCAGAGCCATCCGGGCGAACCAGCTGCCGGTGAATTCCGCCTCCCCGCCCGGGTCCGACGGAATCTGCACCGGCTTCCCGTCGCGGCCGGTGGTGATGAAGTGCTTGATGGGCAGGTCGGTCGTCTCGGTGGCGGGCAGGCCCATGGACGTGACGACGGGCGTCATGTCGGCGTTGGCGGCCATGACCACCTGGTGGCCGGCGTTGCGCGCGGCAGTGGCCAGCGGGGTCAGGGCGAACACGGTCGCGGGGCTTCCCGCCGCCACGAACAGCATCTTCACGTGGTCTGTCTCCTCAAGAAGTGGATGGCGCCGGGAGCGCCGATCGGAGCCGCTCAGCGCCGTGGGCCGGAGCGGAACGGCACGTCGAGCACCGGCTTGCGGTGGCTGAACGCGGCCAGCGAGTGCAGCCCCCGGTAGGCGCCCGTACCGCTCGCGCCGACCCCGCCGAACGGCAGCTCCGGCGCCATCACCTGCACCGCGGGCATCCCGAACACCACCGCACCGGACGTGGTCCCGGCGGCCAGCCGCCGGCGGGTCTCGTCGTTGCCGGTGAAGGCGTAGACGGCGAGCGGACGTTCCCGGGCGTTGATGAACCCGATGGCCTCGTCCAGGCCGGACACCTCCGTGATGGGCAGCACCGGACCGAACACCTCTTCCCGCATCACCGGGGCGTCGGCCGGCACCTCGGCCAGCACCGTCGGGGCCAGGTACCGGGAGTCACGGTCGCCGGTGCCGCCGGTCACCGTCCGCCCCGCGTCCAGCAGCCCCGCCAGGCGGTCGAAATGGCGGGTACTGACGATCCGCCCGTACCCCGGCGCGGTCGACGGGTCCGGCCCGTACAGCCGGTGCAGGGCCCGCACCAGCTCCGGCTCCAGAGCACGGGCCGTCGCCGGATCGGTGAGGACGTAGTCGGGGGCGACGCACGCCTGGCCGGCGTTGGTGAACTTGGCGCGCACCAGCCGCTTGGCGGTGTGTGCCAACGGCGCGTCCCGGTCGACGAAGACCGGCGACTTGCCGCCGAGTTCCAGGGTGACGGGGGTCAGGTGCTCCGCGGCGGCGCGCATCACCACCCGGCCCACGGCCGTGCTCCCGGTGTAGAAGATGTGGTCGAAGCGCTGCGCGAGCAGCTCCTGCGCCGTCCCGGGCCCGCCCTCCACGACGGCCACGGCCTCCGCGTCCAGGTGGAGCGGCAGCAGCCGGGCCAGCAGCGCGGACGACGCCGGGGCGAGCTCGCTCGGCTTGACCACGGCCGCATTGCCGGCGGCCAGCGCCCCGGCCAGCGGCAGCAGCGCGAGCTGCACCGGATAGTTCCACGGCGCGACGACGAGGACCACGCCCAGCGGCACGTTGTGCACCGCGGCCGTCGAGCCGGCCGGGCAGCCGCTCACCGCCACTGATTGCGGCTCCATCCAGGCCTCGAGATGGCCGAGCAGGCCGTCGATCTCCCGGATGACGAAGTCGACCTCGACGGCGAACGCATCGGTCCGGCTCTTGCCCAGGTCCTGGTGGAGCGCGTCGGCGAGCTCCGCACGGTGGCCGTCCAACAGGGCGCGCAGCGCGGTGAGCTGCTGGACGCGCCACGCGGCCGGCCGGGTACGGCCCGACGTGAAGGCGGTCCGCAGGCGGGTGACGACGGAGTCGGGGGCGGCAGTCAGAACGGACAACGCAGCTCCTGCGGTCAGGTCGGGTCGGATATCCAGCTGCCGTGGAAGCCGAGCGGAACCCTCGCGGGCAGGTGCACGGTCGCCACGGGCGGGCCGGTGAAGTCCTCGGCGGAGAGCACCACGAGGTCGGAGGCGCCGCGCTCGGGGTCGTAGACGTAGGTGAGCAGCCAGCCGTCGTCCTCGCCGCGGGCGGAAGCGGCCGGCACGAACACGGGCTCCCCCGTGTAGTGGCCGGAGCGGAAGGCCCGCCGCTCGGTGGTGCCGGCGGTGAAGTCGTGCTTGAGCAGCGCATCGCCGGTCAGCCGGTCGGTGACGTCCGCGTCCGGCCCGTCGCCGGCCGGGCCGAAGTAGTCGAGCAGGTCGGGAACGCCGGCGGCATAGCCGTAGCGGTGCGGCATCGAGACCCGGGCCGGACTGACGCCCGGGAACTCCTGCGGGCGGTCGTCCAGACGCGTCTCGGTGACCTTCCCGGATACGGTGTCCACCACCCACCGGTCCAGCGTCGGCAAGGTGTTGCCGTCCAGCCGCAGCCCGTCGAACATCTTCGGGTAGCGGATCACGTCGACCACGACACGGTCGCCGTCGTCGAAGGCGTTCAGCGTGTGGAAGACCCAGCACGGCTCGATCTCGAACCACCGCACCTCGGTGCCGTTGCGCGGCAGCAGCCCGATCCGGGCCGGCCGGGACGCGTCCCAGTCGTAGACCATCTGCTCGCCCGCCGCGGCCGCCGCCAGGCTGTTCACCACCGGCAGGTCGTACAGGACGACGTACCTCTGGGTCAGGCCGAAGTCGTGCATCACCGGACGGTGCGGTGCCGGGACGTTCACCACACGGGTGACGAGTCCGGACGGCGAGACGACGAGGTGCTGGATGAAGGGGAACCGGGTGGCGTGCGCGACGGCGTGCAGCTCGCCCGTCTCCGGGTCCAGCTTGGGATGGGCGGTGAAGCCCGCCGGCAGGGAGCCCTGGAAATCGCAGGCGCCGAAGGTCTCGAGCTCCTCGCTCAGCTCGTACGGACGGAACCCGGACTCGATGAGGGCGAAGGTCCGTCCGGCGTGCCCGATGACGTGCGTGTTGGGCGAGATGTCGGCGCGCGCCGCGGCGGCGCCGCGCCGCCGGGGCTCACCGAGGGCGCGCGACACGGCGGCGGAGCGCACCCAGCGGTTGCGGTACCACTCGGCCTTCCCGTCCCGCAGCCGCACACCGTGGACCATGCCCTCACCCCGGAAGAGGTGGTTGCGCGGATCGCCGGGAACCAGCGGGTTGGGGCCGTTGCGCAGGAAGCGGCCGACGAGTTCGGGCGGGAGGATACCAGTGACGGGCAGGTCGAAGGCGGTGACCTCTTCCGTCACCGGACTGAGGGCGCCCTGGAAGGGCGCCTTGGCCGGGGTGGTCATCCAATGCCTCCTGTGGGGGTGTTCAGGACCGGTTCCAGCGCCCGGGTGATCGCGGCCAGTACGACGGGCCCGCTCTTGGGCAGGAACGGGAAGAAATGGGAGCCCTTCAACGTCGCGTGGGTGAACGGCCCCGTGGTGTACCGCTCCCAGGCCGGTATCGCCGACGCCGGCGCGAGCTGGTCGTCGCGGCCCCCGAACGCCGTCACCGGACAGCCGAGACGCACCCCGGCGACGGAGAGCAGGGCCTCCCGGGCCAGCACCAGGTCGTGGGCGAGGAGGTACTCGTCCGGGGTACGGGCAAGCTCGGCGTCCAGGGCCCGCAGCGGCACCCGGTGCCGGGCGAACATCAGCTCCAGCCCTTCGGGGGTGTCCAGCTCGACGGGCAGTTCCAGGGCGTCGGGCCCCGGCAGGCCGGCAGTGATCACCAGCGCACGGCACAGCGAAGGGTCGGCGTGGGCCGTTCCGGCGGCCAGCAGCGCCCCCATGCTGTGCCCGTAGTACACGGTGGGCAGCGGCTCCCGGCGCCGCAGTTCGCCGGTGATGCCCGCCACGGCTTCGGCCAGGGTCGTACCGGGCAGCTCGGCGGCGCGGTGCTCGCGGCCGGGGAGGGTGACGCAGAGCAGCTCCACGTCGGCGGGCAGGCCGTCGAGCAGCCGGGCGTACGTGGCCGGCCCCGCCCCCGCATGCGGGAAGACGAGCAGCCGGCGGGCAGGACGGACCGAGGGGCGCAGCCGCACCGTCCAGCCGGGGACCTCCGTCCACCCGGTGACCTCCGTGCTCTCGGACACGGTGGCGCCGGTCACGACTCGGCCTTGATGTCGCAGATGGCGGCGCCGGAGGTGAGGGACGCGCCGACCTCGGCCGTCAGGCCGACGATGGTGCCGGAGCGGTGCGCGTTGAGCGGCTGCTCCATCTTCATGGCCTCGAGTACGACGACCAGGTCGCCCTCGTTGACCTGCTGGCCCTCCTCGACGGCGACCTTGACGATGGTGCCCTGCATCGGGGAGGCGAGGGTGTCGCCGGATGCGGCCGGGCCGGACTTCCGGGCGGCACGGCGCTTGGGCTTGGTCCCGCCCGCCGAGGCGGTGCGGGCCAGGGTCATGCCCGGCGAGGACGGCAGGGAGACTGCGAGGCGCTTGCCGCCGACCTCGACGATCAGGGTCTCGCGGCCCGGCTCGTCCTCTGCCTCCTCGGCGGCGGGTGCCGTGAAGGCCGGGATCTCGTTGACGAACTCGGTCTCGATCCAGCGGGTGTAGACCTGGAAGGGATCTGAGGTGAATGCGGGGTCGGTGACGACGGCGCGGTGGAAGGGGATGGCGGTGGCCATGCCCTCGACCTCGAACTCGGCCAGGGCGCGGGCGGCGCGCTGGAGGGCCTGTTCGCGGGTGGCGCCGGTGACGATGAGCTTGGCGAGGAGGGAGTCCCAGGCGGGGCCGATGACCGAGCCGGATTCGACGCCGGTGTCGAGGCGGACGCCGGGGCCGGTGGGCGGGTTGAACTTGGTGACGGTGCCGGGGGCGGGGAGGAAGCCGCGGCCGGGGTCCTCGCCGTTGATGCGGAACTCGATCGAGTGGCCGCGCAGGGCGGGGTCGCCGTAGCCGAGTTCCTCGCCGTCGGCGATGCGGAACATCTCGCGGACCAGGTCGATGCCGGAGACCTCTTCGGTGACCGGGTGCTCGACCTGGAGGCGGGTGTTGACCTCCAGGAAGGAGATCAGGCCGTCCGCGGAGACGAGGAACTCCACGGTGCCGGCGCCGACGTAGCCGGCTTCCTTCAGGATGGCCTTGGAGGCGGCGTACAGCTCGGCGTTCTGGGCCTCGCTCAGGAACGGCGCGGGGGCCTCTTCGACGAGCTTCTGGTGGCGGCGCTGGAGTGAGCAGTCGCGGGTGGAGACGACGAC
>NZ_JBFBFP010000051.1:0-53642 GCF_040684275.1 Streptomyces sp. NPDC091371 | reverse complement strand
CGTCGCTTCGCGATGGCCTTCGGCCACCCTTGACAAGCCATTCCGCCACGGAAAGACAAGAGACTGCCGGGAAACCCCCAAAAGAACGGGCCGGGCAGAAAGAGGCAGAAGCGGGTCAGCCAGGGATGTCCGACCCCGTAAGCGAGGGGGCGCGCCCCGCCTCGGGTCCTCCCAGGCCGGTTCCCCGAACCGGGCAGGCGGCGCAGCCTCCAATGAACCTCGACCACAAGGAGCTCGGGCGGCGGCGGGCGCGTCAAATCGCTACGCGCTCCTCGAAGACGGCGTCTGCGGCCCTCTTGGGCTGGTCATAAGCCGCCACGGATCGCTACGCGCTCCTCCACGACGGCGTCCGACGGCAGTCTGGGGCTGATGGGACTGAAAGACACCGGGAAAGGGGGCCGGGGAAGGGATCGGGGAAGGGATCGGGGAATGATTCCTCGGCCCATCCGAGCTGGATTCACGTCAGGACGGAGACGCCACTAAAAAGTCACTCCCAATTCATCTCAATTGGGGCATATGGCCTGGCTTTTTCGTCTGCTGCCTCGCTTGACGTGAATGCAGCTCGGAATAGCCGCTGTTTGGGACTCTGGCCGCCTCGGGAGCATCCATTTCCCGATACTGGCTCCATGGGAAGCAGAAGGAAGTCTTATCCGCTTGCGTTCGGAACTCCGAGGATGCTCGTCCTCTACCGCACGCCCGAGCGGTGGCGGTATGCCGTCTACTTCGAAGCGCCGGGCGGAGTAGCGGATGGCGCCCTCGGTCACCCCGCTTCGTCCTGCGGGCCCGAACCGGCACAGGCTGCCCTGTGCCGTAAGGCCGAGGAGCTGACCGGCAGGGACCTGAGCGTCTCGTGGCTGCCTGCCGACAGGCCGGGCTGGTGGACTGGAACCGTCACGACGACCGGCGCGATGCCAATCGATGGGCCGCCTCAACAGGACCAGCCCCAGACGGCCATCAGGCGCTGATCATTGAGGAGCGCGTAGCGATCTGCTGCGGCTTATGACCAGCCCAAGACGGTCGTCAGACGCCATTGGCGAGGAGCGCGTAGCGATTTGACGCGCCCGAAGTCTCCTGAGGTCTTTGTGGTCGAGGTTTGGGGGTGGCTGGTCGCCTGCCCGGCTTGGGAACCGGCCTGGGAGGGCCCGAGGCTGGGTGTGCCCCCTCGCCCGGGGGGCCGGACATCCCTGACCGACCCGTCCTTGGAAACTCTGACCGGCCCGTTCTTTTGGGGGTTTCCTGGCAGTCTCTTGTCTTTCCGTGGCGGGACGGTCTGTCAAGGGTCGCCGTAGGCGATCGCGAAGCGACGCGACGACGAAGGAGGAGCGCCCTTTACAGGCCGGCCCGACACGGAAGGACTATGGGACTGACGGGAAACCCCCCAGGACTTCTCTGATTCCGGCCGGTGAAGGTCCCGCCAACCCCCGACCCCGCCGCACGGGACTGCTCCGGGGGTGTCCTCACAACTCAGGTCAGCGGGGACTCGCGCACCGTCGACAGGTCCGCCGAGGTCTTCGTCGCGATGAACTCCGTGATGCGGTAGGCGCAGACGCCCGTCACCGTGAAGGGGTCCTCGGCCGCGATCTTCTCGATCTCCGCGCGGGAGACCCCGCTGGCCAGGATCACGCCTCCGTCGCGCGGGACCTTGCGGCCCGACGCGAGGAAGATGCCGGAGGCGTAGTAGCCGTCCAGCCAGGCGATGTGGGCGTCCATCTGTTCTTCGACGGCTTCGATGGGGGCCGTGTAGCTGAGCTCCATGACGAACATGATCGCCAGGCTACTCTCGCTGCACCATGACTAGTGTGAAGACGCCTGAAGACGAGGCCGAGGCCCGGGCGATACAGGACGAACTACGCCATCAGGTCGTGCTCGACCAGCCCGGCCCCCCGCCCGGACGCGGGCTGGTCACGGGTGTCGACGTCGCCTACGACGACGAGCGCGACCTGGTCGCCGCCGCGGCCGTGGTGCTCGACGCCGCCACCCTGGAAGTGGTGGAGCAGGCCACCGCCGTCGGGCGCGTCAGCTTCCCCTACGTGCCCGGGCTGCTCGCCTTCCGCGAGCTGCCGACCGTACTCGCCGCCCTCGACGCCCTGACAGCCCCGCCCGGCCTCGTGGTCTGCGACGGCTACGGGCTGGCCCACCCCCGCGGATTCGGCCTCGCCTGCCACCTCGGCGTGGTCACCGGCCTCCCGGCCATCGGCATCGCGAAGAACCCGTTCACCTTCACGTACGAGGAACCCGGCGCCCGGCGCGGAGACGCCGCCCCGCTGCTCGCGCCCGACGGGACCGTGGTCGGCCGGGCGCTGCGCACGCAGGACGGCATCAAGCCGGTCTACGTCTCCGTCGGGCACCGGGTCTCGCTGGACAACGCCTGCGCCCAGGCCCTCGCGCTCAGCCCCCGCTTCCGGATCCCCGAGACCACCCGGCACGCCGATTCGCTGTGCCGCCGGGCCCTGCGGGAGGCGGCCGGGTGACAGGGGCGCCTCAGCGTTCGTCCGCCACCCGGAACGTGATGCCCGCCTTCCGCAGGCGGTCCACCAGGGCGTCGCCCATCGCCACCGCCGTGGTGAGCTGGCCGGCGCGGTCGGGCAGGGTGTCGTAGGCGAGGCACAGCGCGGACTCCGCCAGCATCTTCGCCGTCTCCCCGTATCCCGGGTCCCCGCCCGACACCTCGGTCAGCACGCGCCGGCCGCCGCCCTCGCCCACGAACCGTACGGTGAACCAGCTGCGCGCGCGGCGCTCAGCGTCCGGCCCCTGGCCCGACTCCCAACGGCTCATCAGCCACCGCCGGGCGGGCGGGACCTGGGCCAGTGCGACCGTCGCGCCCACGGCCGCCGTGCCGCCCACCGCGAAGGGGAGGTGCTTGACGGAGGCGTAGTGCCGGTAGCGGAAGTCCGGGCCGTAGCGCTCCAGCGCGGCCGCCGACCGCGCCACGATCGCGGGGTCCAGGGTGGGGAGCGGCAGCGCCCAGGTGCCGGTCTCCCGGCTGAACCGGGGTGCCCCCACGGGCCCCCGGGCGCGGCGGCCCAGGAGCCGCGGCTCGTGCAGTCGGCGGGCGCGCGCGGCGGCGAAGGTCTGGGGGCCGCGCCCCAGGGCCGTCAGCGCGGAGGCCAGGGTCCCGCCGGAGAAGAGGGCGTTGGACCGCATGAAGCCGTCGACCCGCAGGGGAACCCCCTCCGGCAGCCGGGACACCGTGAAGTACGCGCCGAGGTCCGCCGGGATCGAGTCGAAGCCGCACGCGTGCACGATGCGGGCGCCGGTCTCCCGGGCCCGGGCGTCGTGCTCCACGTACATCCGGTCCACGAACTCCGGCTCCCCGGTGAGGTCGACGTAGTCCGTGCCCTCCTCGGCGCAGGCGGCGACCAACTCGGCGCCGTGCCACACGTACGGACCCACGGTGGTGGCCAGCACCCGGGTGGACGCGGCCAGTTGGCGCATCGCCCCGGCGTCCCCGGCGTCCGCCCGGAGCAGGGGCAGCTGCGCGCACGCCGGGTCGGTGAGCGCCAGCCGCTCGCGCAGCCGCTCCAGCTTCCCGAGGTCGCGGCCGGCCAGCGCCCACCGGCAGCCGGCGGGGGCGTGTGCGGCCAGGTACTCGGCGGTCAGCGCCCCCACGAAGCCGGTCGCGCCGAAGAGTACGACGTCGTAGGCCCGTTCAGGTTGGTCCCGCCGAGCCCGTGAACCCCGAACCGTTGTGTTCATGACCGCTCCTCCCAGCTGGTGTCGGGGGCTGAGGCTAGCGTGAGGAGCGGCTGCCCGCGCGGGCAGGTGTACCCAGCGGTAGCAGGAGGCGTGATGAAGGCCGGGCAGGCGGCGGTGCGCAAGTGGGAACAGGTGAGGGAGTTCGCCCTGGGGCTCCCGGAGGCCTTCGAGGACCATCCGTGGGGGCCCGAGGACTGCGTGGTGAAGGTCAACAAGAAGATCTTCGTCTTCCTGGGCGACGCGGCCGTGACCGGGTCGCCGGGCATGTCCGTGAAGCTGAAGGACGAGGCGCTGCACGGGCACGCGATGACGGCGCCCGGCGCGGAGCCCACCGGGTACGGGCTGGGCCGGTCCGGCTGGGTGTCCGTACCCCTGGGGGAGAAGGGGGCGCCCTCGCTGCAGGTGCTGTGCGAGTGGGTGGAGGAGAGCTACCGGACCGTGGCGCTCAAACGGCACGTCAAGGAGCTGGACGCCCGGATGGAGGCAAACGACTAAGCGCTTGCTCTTGTGCTGACGGGGACACGTTCCTAGCATCGCTGGTGTTACATCAGTTGTGTCACACCGTGCGGCTAACAACGCTGGGGGCTCGATGGCAGTGACAGGGAACGGGGACGGTACCGGGCGCGGCCCGCTCGCCGGAGTGCGCGTGGTCGAACTGGCGGGCATCGGCCCCGGGCCGTTCGCCGCCATGCTCCTGGCCGACCTGGGGGCGGACGTCGTGCGCGTGGACCGGCCCGGCGGCGGCGGGCTCGCCGTCAATCCCGCCTACGACGTCACCAACCGCAACAAGCGCTCCGTCCTGGTCGACCTCAAGTCGGCCGACGGCCCGTCCCGCGTCCTGGACCTGGTCGAGCGGGCCGACGTCCTCATCGAGGGCTTCCGCCCCGGGGTCGCCGAGCGGCTCGGCGTCGGTCCGGCCGACTGCCACGCCCGCAACCCGAAGCTGGTCTACGGCCGGATGACCGGCTGGGGCCAGGAGGGGCCGCTCGCGCACACCGCCGGGCACGACATCGCGTACATCGCCGTCACCGGGGCCCTCGGCATGATCGGCAACCCGGGCGAGCCCCCGGCCGTCCCCGCCAACCTGGTCGGCGACTACGCGGGCGGCTCGCTCTACCTCGTGATCGGCGTCCTCGCCGCGCTCCAGCACGCCCGGACCCCCGGCGGCGCCGGCCAGGTCGTCGACGCGGCCATCGTCGACGGGACCGCCCACCTCACCGCCATGATCCACGGCATGATGGCGGCGGGCGGCTGGCAGGACCGGCGCGGGGCGAACCTGCTCGACGGCGGCTGCCCCTTCTACGGCACCTACGAGACCTCCGACGGCCAGTACATGGCGGTCGGCGCGCTGGAGCAGCAGTTCTACGACACCTTCGTCGAGCTGCTCGGCATCAAGGACCAGGCCCCGGCCCGCAAGGACCTCGCCCGCTGGGGCGAGCTGCGCGAGGCCGTCGCCGCGCGCTTCAAGACCCGTACGCGCGCGGAGTGGACGGCCGTCTTCGAGGGCACCGACGCGTGCGTGGCACCCGTGCTCTCCCTGCGCGAGGCCCCGGAACACCCGCACCTCGCCGCCCGTTCCACCTTCACGGAGTTCGGCGGGATCGTGCAGCCTGCGCCGGCCCCCCGGTTCTCGGCCACCCCGGCCGCCGTCACCGCCGGCCCGGCCCAGCCGGGCGCGCACACCGAGTCCGTGGCCGCGGACTGGGACGTCCCGGCGCTGCTGGAGAAGGGGCCCGACGCCTGATGGAACTGTCCACGATGCTCGACTACGCCGGCGACGCCCGCCGGGCCGCCGACGAGGCGGCGGCGCTGGAGGCGGCCGGGCTCGACGCGGTGTGGGTCGCCGAGGCCTGGGGCTTCGACTCCCCGACGATCATGGGCTACCTCGCGGCCCGCACCGAGCGGCTGAAGATCGGCTCGGCCATCCTCAACGTCTACTCCCGCACCCCCGGCCTGATCGCCCAGACGGCCGCCGGGCTCGACGCGGTCTCGGACGGCCGGGCGCTGCTCGGCCTCGGCGCCTCCGGCCCGCAGGTGGTGGAGGGCTGGCACGGGAAGCCGTACGACCGACCGCTCGGCCGGACCCGCGAGACGGTGGACCTGTGCCGCCGCATCTGGCGGCGGGAGACGATCGACCACCACGGCATCACCGACATGCCGCTGCCGCCCGAGAAGGGCGGCCGGCACGGCAAGCCGCTGAAGATCCTCACCCGGCCGGTGCGCAGCTCCATCCCCGTCTACGTCGCCTCGCTCGGCCCGGCCAACGTGGCGATGACCGCGGAGATCGCCGACGGCTGGCTGCCGACCCTCTTCATCCCCGAGAAGGCGCGGGACGTATGGGGCGCCCCCCTCGCCGAGGGCGCCGCCAAGCGGGCGCCCGGGCTCGGCCCGCTCCAGACCGTCGCGGGCGGCCTGCTCGCCATCGGGAACGACGCGGCGGCCGTACGCGACCTCGCGCGCCCGCAGATCGCCCTGTACGTCGGGGGCATGGGCGCGGTCGGCAAGAACTTCTACAACGACCTCGCCGTGGCCTACGGGTACGAGGAGGAGGCGCGCAAGATCCAGGAGCTCTACCTCTCCGGACACAAGCGCGACGCCGCGGCCGCCGTCCCGGACGAGTTCTGCGAGCTGATGACGCTGTGCGGGCCCGAGGGCTATGTGCGCGAGCGCATCGAGGCCTTCCGCGAGGCAGGCGTCACCATGCTCAACGTCACGCCCGTGGCCCCCGAGCCGGGCGGCCGGGCCCGGCTGGTCGAGACCGTCAAGAACTGGCTTTAGGGAGCCCACTGATGCAGAGCCAGACGATGAAGCGCCAGATCTTCGACGCCGACCACGAGGCGTTCCGCGAGACCGTCCGCACCTTCCTCACCAAGGAAGTGCTGCCGCACTACGAGCAGTGGGAGAAGGACGGCATCGTCAGCCGCGAGGCCTGGCGGGCCGCCGGCCGGCAGGGGCTGCTGGGCCTGGCCGTCCCGGAGGAGTACGGGGGCGGCGGGAACACCGACTTCCGCTACGCCGCCGTGATCGCCGAGGAGTTCACCCGGGCGGGCGCCCCCGGCCTGGCCATCGGCCTGCACAACGACATCATCGGCCCCTACCTGACCTCGCTCGCCACCGAGGAGCAGAAGCGCCGCTGGCTGCCCGGCTTCTGCTCGGGCGAGACCATCACCGCCATCGCGATGACCGAGCCGGGCGCGGGCTCCGACCTCCAGGGCATCCGCACGACGGCCGAGGACCGCGGCGACCACTGGGTGCTCAACGGCTCCAAGACCTTCATCTCCAACGGCATCCTCGCCGACCTCGTCATCGTCGTCGCCAAGACCACCCCCGAGGGCGGCGCGCACGGCCTGTCCCTCCTCGTCGTCGAGCGCGGCGCGGAGGGCTTCGAGCGCGGCCGCAACCTCGACAAGATCGGCCAGAAGTCCCAGGACACCGCGGAGCTGTTCTTCCACGACGTACGCGTCCCCAAGGAGAACCTGCTCGGCGAGCTGAACGGCGCCTTCGTCCACCTGATGACCAACCTCGCGCAGGAGCGGATGGGCATCGCGATGGCCGGCATCGCCGCCGCCGAGTACCTGCTGGAGATCACCACCCAGTACGTGAAGGAGCGCGAGGCCTTCGGGCGCCCGCTCTCCAAGCTCCAGCACATCCGGTTCGAGATCGCCGAGATGGCCACCGAGTGCGCGGTCACCCGTACCTTCCTGGACCGCTGCATCGTCGACCACTCGAACGGCGAACTGGACCACGTGCACGCCTCGATGGCCAAGTGGTGGGCCACCGAGCTCCAGAAGCGGGTCGCCGACCGCTGCCTGCAACTGCACGGCGGGTACGGATACATGACGGAATACCGGGTCGCGCGGGCCTTCACCGACGGCCGCATCCAGACCATCTACGGCGGCACGACCGAGATCATGAAAGAGATCATCGGCCGCTCCCTCCTCGGTTGAGACACCACCCAGCACCAGACCTCCCCGAAAGGCTTGACCAGTGAGCACCGAAGCTTACGTATACGACGCGATCCGCACCCCGCGCGGCCGCGGCAAGGCCAACGGCGCCCTGCACGGCACCAAGCCGATCGACCTGGTGGTCGGCCTCATCCAGGCGCTGCGCGAGCGCAACCCCGGTCTGGACCCCGCCACCATCGACGACATCGTGCTCGGCGTCGTCGGACCGGTCGGCGACCAGGGCTCCGACATCGCGCGTATCGCGGCCATCGCAGCCGGACTGCCGGACACCGTGGCGGGCGTACAGGAGAACCGCTTCTGCGCCTCCGGCCTGGAGGCCGTCAACATGGCCGCCGCGAAGGTCCGCTCCGGCTGGGAGGACCTGGTCCTGGCCGGCGGCGTGGAGTCGATGTCCCGCGTCCCGATGGCCTCCGACGGCGGCGCCTGGTTCAACGACCCGATGACCAACTGGGACGTCAACTTCGTCCCGCAGGGCATCGGCGCCGACCTCATCGCCACCATCGAGGGGTTCTCCCGGCGCGACGTGGACGAGTACGCCGCCCTCTCCCAGGAGCGGGCGGCCGCGGCCATCAAGGACGGCCGGTTCGCCAAGTCCGTCGTACCGGTCACCGACCGCAACGGCCTGGTCGTCCTCGACCACGACGAGTTCGTCCGCCCGGGCACGACCGCCGACACCCTCGCCAAGCTCAAGCCCTCCTTCGCCGACATCGGCGAGCTCGGCGGCTTCGACGCGGTCGCCCTGCAGAAGTACCACTGGATCGAGAAGATCGACCACGTCCACCACGCGGGCAACTCCTCCGGCATCGTCGACGGCGCCTCGCTCGTCGCCATCGGCTCCCGCGAGGCGGGGGAGCGGAACGGCCTGACGCCCCGCGCCCGGATCGTCTCCGCGGCCGTCTCCGGATCCGAGCCCACCATCATGCTCACCGGCCCCGCCCCCGCCACCCGCAAGGCGCTCGCCAAGGCCGGGCTGACCATCGACGACATCGACCTGATCGAGATCAACGAGGCCTTCGCGGGCGTCGTGCTGCGCTTCGTCAAGGACATGGGCGTCTCCCTCGACAAGGTCAACGTCAACGGCGGCGCCATCGCGCTCGGCCACCCGCTCGGCGCCACCGGAGCCATGATCCTCGGCACGATCGTCGACGAGCTGGAGCGCCAGGACAAGCGCTACGGGCTCGTCACCCTCTGCGTCGGCGGCGGCATGGGCGTCGCCACCATCGTCGAACGCCTGTAGGCGCCCGGCCCAGCGAGGCCAGACCCCCCGTAGCGCCCGAGCCGGGACGCCCCCGGCCCCTCCCGCCCGGCCCTGCCGAACCAGACTTCCACGGAGAGACCCACCCCATGACCGAGACCCGCACCATCCGCTGGGAACAGGACGAGACCGGCGTCGTCACCCTGATCCTCGACGACCCCGACCAGTCCGCGAACACGATGAACCAGGCCTTCAAGGACTCCATCGCGGCCATCGCCGACCGCGCCGAGGCCGAGAAGGACTCCATCCGCGGCATCATCTACACCTCCGCCAAGAAGACCTTCTTCGCGGGCGGCGACCTCAAGGACATGATCCAGCTGCGGCCCGAGCACGCGCAGCTGGCCTTCGACACCGGCACCGCCATCAAGCACTCGCTGCGCCGCATCGAGACCCTCGGCAAGCCCGTCGTCGCCGCCATCAACGGCACCGCCCTCGGCGGCGGTTACGAGATCTGCCTGGCCTCCCACCACCGCGTGGCCCTCGACGCCCCGGGCTCCAAGATCGGCCTGCCCGAGGTCACCCTCGGCCTCCTCCCGGCCGGCGGCGGCGTCACCCGCACCGTCCGCCTGATGGGCATCGCCGACGCCCTGCTCAAGGTGCTGCTCCAGGGCACCCAGTACAACCCGCAGCGCGCCCTGGACAACGGCCTGGTGCACGAACTGGCCGCCACCCCCGAGGAGATGCTCGCCAAGGCCCGCGCCTTCATCGACGCGCACCCCGAGTCGAAGCAGCCCTGGGACGTGCCCGGCTACAAGATCCCGGGCGGCACGCCGTCCAACCCGCGGTTCGCCGCCAACCTCCCGGCCTTCCCCGCCAACCTGAAGAAGCAGCTCAACGGAGCCCCGTACCCGGCGCCGCGCAACATCCTGGCCTGCGCCGTCGAAGGCGCCCAGGTGGACTTCGAGACCGCGCTGACCATCGAGGCCCGCTACTTCACCGAGCTGGTCACCGGGCAGACCGCCAAGAACATGATCCAGGCGTTCTTCTTCGACCTCCAGGCCGTCAACGCCGGCCGCAGCCGCCCGCAGGGGATCGCCCCGCGCAAGGTCACCAGGGTCGCGGTGCTCGGCGCCGGCATGATGGGCGCGGGCATCGCCTACTCCTGCGCCCGCGCGGGCATCGAGGTGGTGCTGAAGGACGTCACCGCCGAGGCCGCCGCCAAGGGCAAGGCGTACTCCGAGAAGCTGCTCGACAAGGCCGTCTCCCGCGGCCGTACCACCGAGGCCCAGCGCACCGAGCTGCTCGCCCGGATCACCCCGACCGCCGACGCCGCCGACCTCGCGGGCTGCGACGCCGTCATCGAGGCCGTCTTCGAGGACACCGCCCTCAAGCACAAGGTGTTCCAGGAGATCCAGGACGTCATCGCGCCGGACGCGCTGCTCTGCTCCAACACCTCAACCCTGCCCATCACCGGCCTGGCGGAGGGGGTTTCGCGCCCTGCCGACTTCATCGGACTGCACTTCTTCTCGCCCGTCGACAAGATGCCGCTCGTCGAGATCATCAAGGGCGGGCAGACCGGCGACGAGGCCATCGCCCGGGCCTTCGACCTGGTCCGCCAGATCAACAAGACCCCGATCGTGGTCAACGACTCGCGCGGCTTCTTCACCTCGCGCGTCATCGGCCAGTTCATCAACGAGGGCGTGGCGATGGTCGGCGAGGGCATCGAGCCCGCCTCGATCGAGCAGGCCGCCGCCCAGGCCGGCTACCCGGCCAAGGTGCTCTCCCTGATGGACGAGCTCACCCTCACCCTCCCGCGCAAGATCCGCAACGAGACGCGCAAGGCCTTCGAGGCCGAGGGCCGGGCGTGGTCCGAGCACCCGGCCGACACCGTCATCGACCGCATGGTCGACGAGTTCGGCCGCCCCGGCCGCAGCGGCGGCGCCGGCTTCTACGAGTACGACGAGAGCGGCAAGCGCGCCCGCATCTGGCCGGGCCTGCGCGAGCACTTCGCCAAGCCGGACGCCGACATCCCCTTCGATGACATGAAGGAGCGGATGATCTTCTCCGAGGCCCTGGACACCGTCCGCTGTCTCGACGAGGGGGTCCTCACCTCGATCGCCGACGCCAACATCGGCTCCATCATGGGCATCGGCTTCCCGGCCTGGACCGGCGGTGTGATCCAGTACATCAACGGCTATGAGGGCGGCCTCCCGGGCTTCGTGGCCCGCGCCCGCGAGCTGGCCGACCAGTACGGCGAGCGCTTCACCCCGCCCGCCTCCCTCGTGGCCAAGGCCGAGCGCGGGGAGACGTACACGGACTGAGCAGCCGTCCGGCGACTTCGACGCGAGGGCCGCCCCGGGGTTCCCCCGGGGCGGTCCTTCCGCATGCCGGGACCCGAGATGCGCAGCCGCCCGATGCGGCGCACGATGGACAAGGCCCGTGTCCCCGTCCGAAGGGCGCGGCGCAGGGAGCGCCGCCGGTTCACGGCCCTGGGGGACCGAACTTTCCGTTGCGAAGAAACGGGGAGAACCATGAAGAAATCCCTGGTGGCCGCACTGACCAGTGCCGTGGTCGCCGTCACGCTGGCCGGGCCGGCGACGCCCGCGACCGCCGCTTCACAGTTCTGCGAGGAGACCACCCCGAACTCCTCGATCTTCTTCTACAAGAAGGGCAGCGGCGACGCCGGGACCGGCACCCTGAAGGCGGGCCGCTGGCGCTACGTGTCGAACTTCGACCTTCCGAGCGGTTACACGCACGCCGCGGCGTCCCGCGACTCGCTCCTCCTGTACAACGCGGCCACCGGGGAGGGGGAGAGCGGCACCTTCATCGGAGGGGAGTACAGCCGCGTCCAGACCTACGACAACTTCTCCACGGGATGGACCCACGTCGAGGCCGCGGGCGACTCGGTGCTCTTCTACAACTCCGGTAACGGCCACGGCGGTACGGGCACGCTGGTGGACGGCGAGTACCAGCACGTGCGCGACTACGACAACTTCAGCACGGGCTGGGCGTCGATCGCGGCCTCCTGTGACACGGCGGTCACCACGACGGCCAGGAAGGGGTCGGCGCAGTCCCCCAAGAGCAACCTCGGATACGGGACCCTGGACGGCGGTGTCTTCACCAACGTGGGCAACAGGGACGGAGAGGTGTACCTGGGGACCCTGGTCGCGACCAGGGACTCGGTCCTGGCCATGGCGAAGACCGGTGCCCAGCTCCAGTACCGGCTGACCACGGCGGAGGACGGCTCGGTCGGCTCGTTCCGCAAGACCGGCACCTCGGGCGTGTGGGACCTGGTGGGCCGGACCTCGGACAGCCTGTTCTTCTACAAGTACGACGGGACCGCCTGGACCTCGAAGCTCAGCGGCGGCAGCTACGCCAACGTCGGGCCGCTGAACGGGGTCTCCTCGGGCTGGTCGATCATCGAGGGCGGTGTCTGAGCCCTCAGGTACCGCACCAGCGAGCGGCGTTCGCTCGGAACCGTCCGGTTCTTCGGAATCCTCCGGCTCCGACGCGAACGCCGTTCGCTGTCTCGACGAGTACGGCGAGCGCTTCACCCCGCCCGCCTCCCTCGTGGCCAAGGCCGAGCGCGGCGAGCGTGAGGCCGACCAGCGGCGCGACCCGGGGAAGGCCCGCCGCCGCGGACCGCCGGCGGCAGGCTTTCCCCGGGTTCGAACGGACGTGCCGGAGCTGGCTATGCTGCCGTACGAGCCGGGCCCGGGCCGTCGCGCCCGCGGCCTCCGGTGAGCGGGCCGAACGGGGAGGAACCCACATGGGGGAGAAGGACGGCGAGGCAGCCGCCGACCTGAAGAAGCGTGCGAAGGAATTGCGCGACTGTGCGCGGGAGGCGCGATCACTCGCCGCCAGACTGGGACCGTACCTGGACGACGCGGTCAAACGGGCCACCCCCCGTGCGTCCGTCTTCTCCGGCGGCGCTGACCAGGACGTCATCTGGCAGGGTCCGTTCGCGGACCAGTGCACCACCACCCTGCGCACCCACCAGCAGTCGCTGAACGGCATGGGCACCTCGCTGCTGGCCGACGCGAGGCGCTGGGAGACCCAGGCGGACGAGCTCGACCGGCAGGCCACCGCGAAGGACAAGGCAGCGACCGGGACGGGTGCCGGCTGATGACGTTCAGAGGCTTCGACGCCGTCAAGCTGACGGCACTCGCCAAGGACCTCGACGCCCTCGGGCAGCACTCCGGGCGCCTGCACTCCCAGCTCGCCACGGTCCTGACCACTGCCCAGCAGAACCTGCCCCCCGGCCAGCCGGCCTCCCGGGACCAGGCCCTGCAGGGCCTGGTCGGCGACCTGATCCCGATGCCGATCTTCGGTCGCCGGCGCCTGCCCGGCTCGCTGGGCAGCGAACTCAGCGACATGCAGTCGTCGATGAAGCGCCGGATCACCCAGCTCGAAGGGCTCCAGGAGCTCGCCAAGAAGGGCTACCCGGTCAGCGACAGCCTGCTCTTCCTCGACGAGCCGGCGCCCGACCCGAAGAAGATCGACGACGCCCTGCGCCACCTCCAGGAGCTGCAGGGCAAGGACTTCGGCATGAACGGCAACCGCGACGACCTGTTGAAGATCTCCGGAGAGCTGGACGGGCTGACCGCCGGAGAGCTCGACGCCGTGATGGCCAAGGCCTCGCCCAAGGACCTCGCCTTCTTCAACGCACTGGTCACCTGCACCGACGACTCCCCCTGGACGCCCTTCGACCACAACGGCCTGCCGGACAGCCGGTTGCGCCAGACCCTCGGGGGCATGCTGGCGAAGATCAGCCCGGAGAACATCGGCAAGTTCCAGACGGCGTTCCCCGGGATCCAGCCGACCTTCACCAACACGGGCGCGTACGAGGAGGGCGGCAACAACCAGAACGGGCAGACCAACAACGGAATCCACTGGGCCCCGCCCTCGGACCCCCTGTTCAACAACGGGGTCTCCGCGGACGACGTCAACCAACGCCAGTTCGGCGACTGCTGGTACGTCGCCTCACTGGCCGGACTCGCCCAGAAGAACCCGCAGTTCATCCAGGACGGCATCAAGCAGAACCCGAACGGCACGGTCAGCGTGCGCGTCTGGGACAAGAGCGGCAAGGCCCAGTGGATCACCATGACCGCGGACCTGCCCACGGACCAGAACGGCAACCCGATCAGCTCGTACGGCAACGGCGAGACCTGGCCCGCGTACTACGAGAAGGCCTTCGCGATCGCCTACGGTGACGACGGCGACGGCGAGCGCGGCTACGGCGGCATCGAGGGCGACGACCCGAAGAAGTCCGCGCCCTACCTGACCGGCCGGGAGGGCGAGGACCTCAAGGCGGGCGGCTTCTTCGGCATCGGCGACCACGACGACAAGAACCTGTCCTCGCTGAAGAAGGCCTTCGACTCGGGCAAGGTGCTGACGGTCTCCACCCCCGCGGACGAGAAGCTGGGGAAGAACTTCCCGAAGGAGTGGGAGCCCTCGTACTGCACCAACCACGCCTACTACGTACGCGGGTTCACGGACGACGGCAAGATCATCCTGGGCAACCCCTGGGGCACCACCAACTACAAGCCGATCGTCGTGTCCCAGGAACAGTTCAACAAGTACTTCCAGAGCCCGGAGGCTTTCGATGTCCCCTGACGGCCCCCCGCAGGTGAAGTACCCCTTCGAGTTCGACGGCCGCTGGCCGCTGCGCTACCACGTACCGTACGCAGTCGAGTACGAGGGCAGGACCCACATGGTCCTGGCCGACCTCTTCGCCGAGCCCTCCGTGCACGGCCAGATCAAGGTCAGCTGCGCGGGCGAGCTCGTCGCGCGCCACGACGACCTCACGCCCGGGGACACGGTGGAGATCACCGGGGACACCTGGCGGGTCGCGGAGGTCGAGTACCGCAAGCGCGTGGTGCTCGTTCGGGTGACGGACGCCGCAGACCGCGGAGCGACCGAGGAAGACCACGAGGAAGACCATGGGTAAGGGGCGACGGATGCACAGGCCGGCCGCTGGATTCGCCGTGACCACCACCGCTGCCGCGCTGCTGCTGGCCGGCTGCGGAACGGGCGGCGGGGACGACGGCGGCGACGGGCCGACCGCGGCCCCGACCTCCGCCGCGTCGGCCGCCGCGGCCGACAAGGGACCGGTCTGCGTCGGCGAGGCGCCCAAGGACGGGCTGCACCTCCTGCGCGGGGGCGGCTTCCGGCTGCCCGGCAAGGGCGGGGTGCAGTACACCGGCGCGAGCGCCGACGGCACCACTCGCAGCGCTGTCCTGCGCGAGGGGGCCACGTACGAGGAGGGGCAGCAGGAGCAGACCGTCAGGACCGGCCAGCAGGTCACCTACGCGGGCCACGCCTACACCGTCGCCCAGATCTGTACCTACCGGGTGGTCCTCGAACCGCAGGACGCGGCCGACCGCACCGCCCTCGCCGCGGCCCCGGCGTCCATGAAATCGGTCGGCGGCCCCGCCGACGACGGGCTGTGCTTCACGACCAACCCCGAGGTGCTGGCCGCGGCGTCGAAGGGCTTCCCCGCCGAGGGCGGCACGCAGTCGGTCGTCGCCAACGGCGGTGCGACCGCCTTCCCCACCGGCCTGTCCCTCACGGTCTCCGGCGTCGACCCGGCCGCGGCCACGGCCCACTTGAAGGGTGTCTGCGCGGCTGTCATGGTGGCCGACTACAAGGACGTCCGGGTCGGCGACACCGTGGAGCTGGCGGGTGCCCGCTTCGAGGTGTCGGAGCTGACGAAGCGGGCGGTGCGCCTCAAGCGCACCGCGTAGCGCGGCCCGCTCAGGCGGGTCCGGCCCCTCGGACCGGACCCGCCTGGGCCCCGCCCTCCCCGGAGACGAACGCCGCGCGCAACTCCTCCCGCAGGGACCGCTGGAAGGCCGTCACCAGGGCCTGCACCACCATCGGCTGCATGTGCGCGGACAGCGCCTTCATCGACTCCACCCGCTCCGGATCGCTCTCGCCCTCCGTGAACGGCCCCCACACCTCGTCCCGGAACAGCGCCGTCAGCTCGTGCGCCGCCGACCGGGTGTGCTCCATCAGTACCTTGCGCGCCGCCAGGATCGTCTCGTGCGCGATCGGCACGTCGAGCAGCGCGACGCCCAGCCGCAGCAGCCCCACGTCCACCCGGAACCCGTCGCCCGAGGCAGCCAGCACGTTCATCGCCGTCAGGCGCCGCACATCGGTGTCCGACAGGCCCCGCCCGGCCCGCTTCTCCAGCTCCGCCCGGGAGATCTCCTGCGCCGCGTCCGGGGCCCAACTCGCCACCATCGCCCGGTGGATCGCCAGGTCGTGCGCGCTCAGATCGTCCGGCAGCGCCTCCAGATAGCGTTCGATCGCCGACAGGGTCATCCCCTGGTTCTGGAGCTCCTCGATCAGGGCCAGCCGCGACAGGTGCTCCGGCCCGTAGTGGCCCACCCGACGAGGACCGATCACGGGAGGGGGCAAAAGCCCGCGCGTGCTGTAGAACCGTACGGTGCGCACGGTGACGCCCGCCTTGGCCGCCAGCTCGTCGACGGTGAGCATCGGCTCGGGTGCCTGGTCGGCCATCGTCTGCGCCTCGCTCTCTGCTCCACAGCTTGGGTTCAACAGTATTGCTGTCGCACCAACGATGTGAAACGGCCAGGAGCTGCCCATGACCACGAACCTGCGACTGCCCGGACGACCCGAAGAGATCACCTTCCCCGCCCTGCTGGCCCGCAACGCCGCCGAGCACGGGGACCTGCCCGCCCTCTCGTGGCGCTCGGGCGAGGGCTGGGAGACCCTCACCTGGAGCGAGGTCCGCCGCAAGGTCGCCGTCCTCGCCTCCGGATACGCCGCCCTCGGCGTCGAGCGCGGCGAACACGTCCTGATGATGATGGGCAACCGCCCCGAGCACTGGCTCAGCGACCTCGCCCTCGTCCACCTCGGCGCCGTCCCCGTCACCGTGTACGGGACCTCCGCGCCCGAGCAGATCGCCCACATCGCCCGCCACAGCCGGGCCCGGGTCGCCGTCGTCGAGGGCGCCCGGGAGCTGGCCCGGTGGGAACCGCTGCTGGCCGACGACAGCGTGCCCCTGGAGCGCCTGGTCGTCGCCGAGCCCGCGGAGGCGGGCCCGCACCACGGCTACGGCTCCCTGTACGCGAGCGGCGCCCGGCTCCACGCCGCCGAGGCCTTCGAGAAGGCCTGGCAGGAGACCTGCCCCGAGGACCCGCTGACCGTCGTCTACACCTCGGGGACCACCGGCGACCCCAAGGGCGTCCGGCTCACCCACCGCAACCTCGTGCTCCAGGCGGTCCGCCTCGACCGCCACGTCGAACTGCCCGAGCACGCCGAGCACATCTGCTACCTGCCCTTCGCGCACATCGCCGAACGGGTCCTCGGCATCTACCTGCCCCTGCTGCGCGCCGCCCACGTCCGGCTGTGCGCCGACCCGACCGCCGTGTCGGCCGCCGTGCGCGAGCTGCACCCCGTGCAGTTCTTCGGGGTGCCGCGGGTCTGGGAGAAGCTCGCCGCCTCCGTGCGGGCCGTCCTCGCGCAGTTCCCCGAGGAGCAGCGCCGGGCCATCGAGGCCGCCAACGACCTGGCCCGCGCCCGGGCCGGGCACCGGGAGCGGGGCGAAGAGGTCCCGGCCGCGCTCGAAGCCTCGTACGCCACGGCCCGGGAGCAGGTCCTGGAGCCGCTGCTGCGGCTGGCCGGGCTGGACCGCCTCGTCTGGACGGCCAGCGCCACCGCGCCGATGCCCATCGACGTGGTGCGCTTCTGGGCCGGCTGGGGGATCACCATCATGGACGCCTGGGGGCTCACCGAGACCTCCGGCGTGTGCACGGTCAACAGCCCGGACGGCTTCCGGCTCGGCTCGGTGGGCCGGGCGATCGAGGGGCTGGAGCTGAGGCTCGCCGAGGACGGGGAGATCCTGACCCGCGGCGAGACCGTGTTCGCCGGCTACCTGCGCCCCGACGGGTCCGTGGAGAGCGCCGCCGACGCGGAGGGCTGGTTCCCGACCGGGGACGTCGGCCGGCTGGACGAGGACGGGTTCCTCTGGATCACCGACCGGAAGAAGGAACTGATCATCACCTCGAACGGCAAGAACGTCTCGCCGGCCCTGGTGGAGAACACCGTCAAGGAGCACCCGCTGATCGGCCAGGCCCTGGTGCACGGCGACGGCCGCTCCTACCTCGTCTCCCTGCTGGTCCTCGACCCGGAACTGGCCCCGGTGTGGGCCGCGGCCCGCGGCATCGAAGCACGGTCACCCGCCGAGCTCGCCGACCACCCCGCCGTACGCGAGGAGGTGGCCCGCGCGGTCGATGCGGCCAACGAGCGGCTGAACCGCACCGAGCAGATCAAGAGGTACCGGCTGCTCACCGAGGAGTGGGGCCCCGACAGCGGGGAGCTCACCCCCTCGCTGAAGCTGCGCCGCCGGGTGGTCCGCGAGAAGTACGGGGACCTGATCGACGGACTGTACGAGGATTCGTACGAAGCGCCGTAACCCGGATGGCCCTGTCCGGTGAGCGGGGGACCGCTCACCGGGCAAGGGGGTGGGGAAATGTCGATACCTCTCGTGCTCGCAAGCGATGCCCGGCAAGGCCGGGTGACCGCCGATGGGTGTGCTGCGGGTGGACGTGGTTTGACTCGCCGTTGAACTCAAGTATCGCGCGTACCCCACCGGGGATCAGGACCGGATCCTGACCGGGTGGGGTCATACGGCACGTGCTCTGTGGAACGTTGCTCTGGAACAGCGGGTGTACCTGTGGGAGCAGCGCCGGTACACCCTGCGGTCGGTCGAGCAGTGCAGATGTCTGACGGCTGCCCGTGCGGATCTGGGCTGGATCGGTGATCTGCCCGCGCAGACGGGGCAGCAGATTCTGCGTCAGCTGGATCGGGCGTACGACAATTTCTGGAACCCTGGGCATCCGGCCGGGTTTCCGGCGAGGAAGAAGCGCGGCCATCGCCTGTCGGTCCCGTTTCCCGGGCAGGCGGTGGAGGTTCGCAAGCTGAACCGTAAGTGGGCCGAGGTGCGTCTGCCGAAAATCGGCTGGCTGCGGTTCAGGCTCTCTCGCGCCATCGGAGGCACGATCCGCAACGCCACGGTGTCCCGGGACGGCAACGGCTGGCATGTCGCCTTCGGTGTTCACACCGGCCGCAAGTCGGACGGGCTGAACGGGAAGCTCGCGTGCGGGGTGGACTTCGGCGTCGCATCATCCGCCTTCGTGTCCACCGAGACCACACCCCGCCTCATGCCGCCCACGCTCAGAACCAACGAGAAGAAGCGGCTCAAAGCACTGGAACAGCGCAAGGCCCGCCAGCTCACCTACGCGAAGAAGCACAACGGTGGGAAGTACGGCTGCCGTCTGCGCACGACGATCGCCCAGATCGCAAAGCTCACCACCCGCCGGGCCAATCGGCGGCGCGACTTCACGCACAAGCTCACCACCGACCTCGCCAAGAACCACGGCCTGATCGGTATCGAGGACCTGCGCGTGAAGAATGTGACCGCCTCGGCCAAGGGCAGCGTCGAGGCGCCGGGGAAGAACGTCCGACAGAAGGCCGGACTGAACCGGTCGATCCTCGACAACACCCCCGGGGAGCGGCGGCGCCAGCTTGAGTACAAGTGCCGCATGTACGGGTCCGTACTGGTGGCCGTGCGGCCGTTCCACACCCCCCAGACCTGCGCCGCCTGCGGCCAGGTTGATCCGGAATCCCGTAAGGGATGCGGTCGGCTGTTCGCCTGCACACGGTGCGGGCACGAGGATGATGCCGACCACAATGCCTCGGTGGAGATCGAGGCCCGAGCCCGCCGGACGGGTGGCTCGGTCATCAACAGCACGCGCAGCATCCCCAGGGTGCGAGTCCCGGCCACCGGCCAGAGGCGGATGCGTGAAGCCCCGAAGCCCCCCACTCGAGCTGAAGGGAATCGTCCCATTCACGGGGGCGAGAACCGTCAATACATCGAACTCGACCTGCCGGTTGAGGCCGAGCCGGACCACGGCGAGGACTCGCGGACTTCCTGGAGGTTTCCCTGGCCAACCTCGACGACCTGGACTACCTGAAGATCGGCCACCACCTGCGGGAGATCTTCCAGGACTACGCCGCGGAATGGGAGCGCGCGAAGGCGTCCGGCTGAGCGGATGCGGAAGGGTGCGACGCGGCCGGCCGGGTCGCACCCCGTTCCCGCGGGCTGCGTGGAGTGGCCCGCCGGTGTCTACTGGCGTCATGGTTTTCTCCGGATTCCCCCAGGAGGCGTTCGCCTTCTACGAGGCTCTGGCCGCGGACAACTCCAAGAGTTACTGGACCGCGCACAAGGAGACGTACGAGTCGGCCGTGCGCGAGCCGATCCAGGAGCTGTGTGCCGAGCTCGAAGCCGAGTTCGGCCCGGCGAAGATCTTCCGCCCGTACCGGGACGTCCGGTTCTCCGCCGACAAATCGCCCTACAAGACCCAGCAGGGCGCGCACACCTCACAGGGCTACTACGTCGCGGTCGACGCGGACGGCCTCCTGGTCGCCGCCGGGCTCCACGGGCCCTCCGGCGAGCAGCTCGCCCGCTACCGGGCCGCCGTGGACGCCGACCGTCCCGGCACGGAACTGGCCGCCGTCCTCGAAACCCTCCGGGCCGACGGTTTCGAGCTGGCGGGCGAGCGGCTCAAGACCCGACCGCGCGGCGTCGCGGAGGACCATCCGCGCCTCGACCTCCTCCGGTACCGCAGCATCTACGCCCACCGGGGCTGGCCGCCCGACGCCTGGGTCAGCACCCTCGAGGCCCTCGACCGTGTCCGCACGTCCTGGCGGGCCCTGCGCCCGTTCGCCGAATGGTGCGCCACGCACGCCGGCGCTCCCGGGGAGCAGTAGCGAGGTCGGGGAGGTCGCGGCAGGGTGGTGGGGGTGCGATCCGGCGGGGCCGGGGCGCACCCCTTCGTCCGGACTAACGCCCGATCAGCGGGTAGTGGTCGGAGAGGTTGGTGTAGGTGTAGGAGGTGCCCCAGCTGGAGACCGTCCACGGCGCCGACTGCTCCGGCACCACGTTGTTCTCCCAGCCCGCCGGACGGGCGTTGCCCTTGCGGTAGAGGACGTAGTCCAGGTCCTCGCGCGGGTCGGTCGGGTAGCGGTACTTCGCGATCGAGTTCAGCGCGGTGTCGAAGGAGTACGGGTGACCCGTGCGGGTGTCGGAGTTCACCAGGTCGGCGTTGGCGAGCATCGAGGCCAGCTCCGGCGTGCGGGAGTCGACGTTCAGGTCGCCCGCGACGATGACCTGCTCGTTCGCCGGGATGTTCTTCCCGTCCAGGAACGCGTCTATGGAACGGAACTGGCGGGCGCGCATCTCAGCCGCCTCGCCCGCGCCGCAGCCCGGGTCGGTGGACTGGGCGTGGGTGCCGACCACGTGCACCTTCGTGCCGTTCACGTCCAGCACCACGTAGGCGAAGCCCTTGTTGGACCACCAGTCGGCGCCGCAGGCGTCCTTGTAGACGACCTGCTCCTTGCGGATGATGGGCCACTTGCTGAGGATCGTGACGCCGCCGTCCTCCGGGGTGGTGGAGGAGTACGCGCCGCCCGTGGCGTCCCAGCCGGTCTTGCTGCGGCCGACGACCGGGGTCTGGTACGGGTACTGGGCGGCCGACTTGGCCTTGAGCGCGTCCGAGGCGGAGTTGTCGAACGCCTCCTGGAGCACGACCACGTCGTGGCCCTGGTAGAAGGACGCCTTCGGGATCTCGGCGGCCCGGTGGTCCTGGCCCCAGTTCGGGTACAGGTTCTTGCTCATCAGGAAGACGTTGTACGAGAGCACGCTGAGCCGCGGCGTGGCGGACTCGGCGGCCGTCGCGGCGGGCGCGGTGGTGACGGCGAGCGTGCCGGCGGCGACCGCGGCTACGGCCGCGGCGGCGGCCCGGTGACGGCGGGAGGAAGGCAGCATGAGGACTCCATCGTTCCTGCGGGGGAAGATCGGCTCCGCCATCCAAGCAGCCGCGGTTACCTCTGGGTAACACCCGTGCAGCGACTTTCTGTCCGGGCCGCGACAAGGTGGGGAACCGGGCCTCCCGGCCGCCCCGGGACGACCCGGTGCCGCGCACGGGCCGCAGGTCATACGGGTCATACTGGGAATCGGCCGGATCGACACCCTGGGGGCGAAACATGAGCGGGACCGAGCAGCGGGCCGCGTCCGGGGCGCCCCGGACGCCCGGCGGCCGCACCGACCCCGAGCCGCCCCCGCCCGGCGGAGTGCTGTGGACCATCGCGGGAGACGTACGCGCCCTGCTGATGCTGCCCGCCGCGTTCACCATGCAGGTCGCGCACCCCGCCATCGCGGCCGGCGTCGACCAGTACTCCGTCTTCCGCACCGACCCCTGGGGCCGCGGCGAGCGCTCCCTGCGCTCCGTCCAGCTGTGGGTGTACGGCGGCGAGGAGGCCGCCGAAGAGGGCCGCCGGGTGCGCCGCCTGCACAAGGACATCCAGGGCACCGACACCCGCGGCCGCCGCTACCACTCCCTCGACCCCGCCTGCTACGCCTGGGTCCACGCCACCGGCTTCCCCGTCTACCTCTACGCCGGGCGCTACCTGCTGCGCCGCTTCACCCCCGCCCAGGAGCGGCAGCTCTACCGGGAGTGGCTCCAGGTCGGGCGGATCCTCGGCCTGCGCGACCGGGACATGCCGCAGAGCATCGAGGAGTACTGGGAGTACTGGGGCCGGATGCTGGCCGAGGAGATCGAGCCCACCGCCGTCGCCCGCGAGCTGATCGCCACCGATGTGCGGCTGCCGCGGCCGGAGGGCGGCGGGCCCGTGGTGCGGCTGCTGCTGCGGCTCACCTGGCCGGCGCTGCGGGTCGCCTTCCTGCGCCTGCGGGCCTTCGTCACCGTCGGGTACATGCCGCCGGAGGCCCGCGCCGCGATCGGGCTGGAGTGGAGTCCGGCCCAGGAGCGCAGGCTCCGGCGGTTCAGCACGGCCGTGCGGATCCTCGTACCGCTGCTGCCGGAGCGGCTGCGGTACCTGCCCATCGCGCGGGCGGCGCGAGCGCGTTGGCGCGGCGCCGCCCGCTGACGGGTCAGCGCCGCCCGGCGTGCTCGTGGATCGTGTTCGTCTCGGCGATCTTCTTCCAGGACTTCGGCTCGGTCCTGTCCGCCGGGGCCGAGAAGCCGCGGGCGGCCGGGCTCGCCGCCGCCGGGTTCAGGGCCGAGGCGTCCGGCTTGCCCGGCGTGTACAGCCAGGTCTGGAAGAGCTGGGACAGGGGCTGCCCCGAGACCTTCTCCGCGTACGAGACGAAGTCCGCGACCTTGGCGTTGCCGTAGGCGCGCTCGGTCGGCCAGCCCTTGACGATCTGGAAGAACTTCTCGTCGCCGATGCGGTTGCGCAGCGCCTGCAGGGCGATCGCGCCGCGGTCGTAGACGGCTCCGTGGAACTGGTTCTCCGGGCCCGGGTCGCCCGGCTTGACCTGCCAGAACGGGTCCTCGGCCGGGCGCGCGGAGTAGGCCCAGTCGGCGAGCTCCTGCGCGGTGCCCTCGCCCTCCTTCTCCGACCACAGCCACTGGCTGTAGCGGGCGAAGCCCTCGTTGATCCAGATGTCCTTCCATCCCTCGACGGACACGCTGTCGCCGTACCACTGGTGGGCCAGCTCGTGCACGACCACCGAGACGTTGGCGCCGTTCTGGAACTGGCGCGGCCCGTAGAAGGGGCGGGTCTGCGTCTCCAGGGCGAAGCCGGCGGTCACGTTCGGGACGTACCCGCCCAGGGCGTTGAAGGGGTACGGCCCGAAAACCCCCTCCAGCCACTCCGCGACCTCGGCGGTCCGTTCGACGCTCGCGCGCGCGGCGCCGGCGTTGTCGCCGAGGTCCTTGCTGTAGGCGTTGAGGACCGGCAGGCCGCTCGCCGTCTTGTCGGTGGTGATGTCGAACTTGCCGACGGCGAGGGTCGCCAGGTAGGTGGCCTGCGGCTTGTTGGAACGCCAGTTGTAGCGGGTCCAGCCGAGCCGGGAAGTCTGCGACTGGAGCACGCCGTTGCTGATGGCCTGGGTTCCGTCCGGAACGTTCACGGACACGTCGAAGGTGGCCTTGTCGAGCGGGTGGTCGTTGCTCGGGAACCACCACACGGCGGAGTCCGGCTCCTGCGCCGCCACACCGCCGTCGGGCGTGCGGTGCCAGGCCGTCCAGCCGTCCACCTTCAGCTCGGAGGGCTTGCCGGCGTACTTGACGACCACGGTGAGCGGGGTGCCCCGGCCGAGCGGCTTCGCCGGGGTGACCTCCAGCTCCTGGGCGCCGGAGGTGGCGAACTTCGCCTTGACTCCGTTGACCCGGATCTCGCTGACCTGGAGGCCGAAGTCGAGGTTGAAGCGGGACAGGTCCTGCTTGGCGGTGGCGAGCAGGGTGGCGGTGCCTTCGAGCAGGTCCGTCTGCGGCTGGTACTTCAGCCGGAGGTCGTAGTGCGACACGTCGTATCCGCCGTTGCCGCTGGCCGGGTAGTAGGGGTCGCCGATACCCGGGGCGCCCGGACCGTAACTGGCCGCCGACGCCGGGATCACCAGCAGAAGGGAAGCGGCGAGCACGCTCGGGGCGATGACTTTGCGGTGCACGAATGGCTCCAAGTGGTAGGGGAGACAGGTCGGTTCGAACTGTGGTCGTCCGACCGTATTCATCCGTGCGGGCCAGGTCATGTCCATGGCGCGTGTTGACACATGATCGCCATTCGGCCGACACGCTCCGCGGGGTGGCTCCGCCGGGGTGACGCGGCGAGCGGCGCCCCGGGGCGGCGGTGGCCTGCGGCGCGGCCCCGGACCCGGGTACGGGAGTGCGTGGGGGTCGGGCCTCGCGGGCCCGCGGTGCGCGGCCCCGACGGCCGCGAATCGGCCGGATCCAAGCGGCCGCGCGGCTCCGCCGGAACCGGCACCCGCACCGGCCGGACCCCGCTCCGCCGGGGTCGGGTGTGCGTCGGGGCGCCCCCGCAGGGCGTCGAACACAACCACGCTCGGCCCGCCGACCCCTGGAAGCGTTCGACGCCCGAGGAGGTGCCCCGACGCGCGCCCGGCCCCGGCGGAACCCCGCGACGCCCCGCCCCGGCGGCACCCCCCGCCTCCGGGCCCTGGCGGAACCCTCAACCCCGGGCGCCGGCGGAACCTCCGACCTCGGGTACCGGTGGAACCCGCCCCCCGGGGGTCCGGGGAACCCCCGACACCGGGGATCGGGGAACCCCCCGACCGCCCGGCCACCCGCGAGGGTTCCCGGCATACTGAGCAGTCGGTAACCTGGCGCGCATGACGCTTCCCCCGCTCGCGGCCCGGCACTGCTGGCACGCGGCCATCAATCCGCTGCACTCCACGATCTACTTCTCGCCGGAGACCGCGAAGGAGTTCGCCGCCCTCGGGATCACCGACCCCGTCGCCGTCAACCTCGCCCACCGGTCCGCGGCCATGGGCGCCGTCGGGGCCGGTGCCGTGACGGCCGCCTTCTACAACTACCGCCACGACCTCGTCGCCCGGCACCTGCCCGCCGTCTGGGACGCCGCCACCCCCGAGCAGGTCCTCGCCGCCCGGCTGCGGACCACCGACGCCACCCTGCGCCGGCTCCTCGGCAGCGAGACCATCGAGTCGCCCGAGCTCGCCGAGGCCGCCGACCTCGCGATACGCGCCGCCGAGGGCTGCACCCGGCACGCCCGCGTCCTGTACGCGGCCCACGCCGACCTCCCCGTCCCCGAGGAGCCGCACCTGCGGCTGTGGCACGCCACCACCCTGCTGCGCGAGCACCGCGGCGACGGCCACCTCGCCGCCCTGCTCCTCGCGGACCTGGACCCGCTGGAGGCCCTGGTCAGCCACACCGCCACCGGCAAGGGCATGAGCCCGAAGTGGCTCAAGCGCATCCGCGGCTGGGAGCAGGCCGACCTGGACGCCGCCGCCGACCGGCTGCGCGCCCGCGGCGTGCTCGACGCCGCCGGAGCCCTGACCGAGGAGGGCGTCGCCCTGCGCGAGCGGCTGGAGACCGAGACCGACCGCCTCGACGCCGCCCCGTACGAGCACCTCGGCGCGACCGGCCTGGCCCGCCTCACCGAACTCGGCGGCGCCATCGTCCGCAAGGCCCTCGCCGCCGGCGCCTTCCCCGCGGACCTCAGGGGCTGACGGGCAGGGCTCCCGCCGTCAGCCACCGCCACCTGCCACAATTGGCAGCCTTCCAGTGCAAACGAAGGCAGGCGGGACCCGATCGTGACGACGTCCATCGAAGGCAGGATCGCCGAGGAGCTCGGCGTACGGGAGCGGCAGGTCAAGGCCGCGGTGGAGCTGCTCGACGGCGGCTCCACCGTGCCGTTCATCGCGCGCTACCGCAAGGAAGCGACCGAGATGCTCGACGACGCCCAGCTGCGCACCCTCGAGGAGCGGCTGCGGTATCTGCGCGAGCTGGAGGACCGGCGCTCGGCGATCCTGGACTCCGTACGGGAGCAGGGCAAGCTCGACGCCGAGCTGGAGGCGCGGATCAACGCGGCCGACACGAAGGCCCGGCTGGAGGACATCTACCTCCCGTTCAAGCCCAAGCGGCGCACCAAGGCGCAGATCGCCCGCGAGGCCGGTCTGGAGCCGCTCGCCGAGGGGCTGCTGGCCGACCCGTCGGTCGAACCGGCCGCCGCCGCGGCCGGGTTCGTCAGCGCCGACAAGGGCGTCGCCGACCCGGCCGCGGCCCTGGAGGGCGCCCGCGCCATCCTCACCGAGAAGTTCGCCGAGGACGCCGACCTGATCGGCGAACTGCGCGAGCGCATGTGGGGCCGCGGTCGGCTCGCCGCCAAGGTGCGCGAGGGCAAGGAGGAGGCGGGTGCCAAGTTCGCCGACTACTTCGACTTCGCCGAGCCGTTCACCGCACTGCCCTCGCACCGCGTCCTGGCGATGCTGCGCGGGGAGAAGGAGGACGTCCTCACCCTGGAGCTGGAGCCGGAGGAGCCGAGCGAAACCCCCGGCCCGTCCACGTACGAGGGCATGATCGCCCGCCGCTTCGGCGTCGCCGACCGCGCCCGCCCGGGCGACAAGTGGCTCGCCGACACGGTCCGTTGGGCCTGGCGTACGAAGATCCAGGTGCACCTCGGCATCGACCTGCGGACCCGGCTGCGCGCCGCCGCCGAGGACGAGGCCGTACGGGTCTTCGCGTCGAACCTGCGCGACCTGCTGCTCGCCGCCCCCGCCGGCACCCGCGCCACCCTCGGTCTCGACCCGGGCTTCCGCACCGGCGTGAAGGTCGCCGTCGTCGACGCCACCGGCAAGGTCGTGGCCACCGACGTGATCTACCCGCACGTGCCCGCCAACAAGTGGGACGAGTCCCTCGCCAAGCTGGCCCGCCTGGCGAAGGAGCACGCGGTCGACCTGGTCGCCATCGGCAACGGCACGGCCTCCCGCGAGACCGACAAGCTCGCCGGGGACCTCATCACCCGCCACCCCGAGCTGGGGCTCACCAAGGTGATGGTCTCGGAGGCCGGCGCCTCCGTGTACTCGGCGTCCGCCTTCGCCTCGCAGGAACTGCCGGGCATGGACGTGTCGTTGCGCGGTGCGGTCTCCATCGCCCGCCGCCTCCAGGACCCGCTCGCCGAGCTCGTCAAGATCGACCCGAAGTCGATCGGCGTCGGCCAGTACCAGCACGACCTGTCCGAGGTGAAGCTGTCCCGCTCCCTCGACGCGGTGGTCGAGGACTGTGTGAACGGCGTCGGCGTGGACGTCAACACCGCCTCCGCGCCGCTGCTTTCGCGGGTGTCGGGCATCAGCGGGACCCTCGCCGAGAACATCGTGGCGCACCGCGACGCCAACGGCCCCTTCCGCAGCCGCAAGGGGCTCAAGGACGTGGCCCGGCTCGGCCCGAAGGCGTACGAGCAGTGCGCGGGCTTCCTGCGCATCCGCGGCGGGGACGACCCGCTGGACGCCTCTGCCGTGCACCCCGAGGCGTACCCGGTGGTGCGGGCCATGGGCAAGACCTCGGGCGGCGAGGTGGCGGCGCTGATCGGAAACACCTCCGTACTGCGCTCCCTGCGGCCCGAGCAGTTCGTCACCGAGGCCTTCGGCCTGCCCACGGTCACCGACATCCTGCGCGAGCTGGAGAAGCCGGGCCGCGACCCGCGTCCCGCCTTCAAGACGGCCACCTTCAAGGAGGGCGTGGAGAAGATCGGCGACCTGGCCCCCGGGATGATCCTGGAGGGCGTGGTCACCAACGTGGCCGCCTTCGGCGCCTTCATCGACATCGGCGTCCACCAGGACGGCCTGGCGCACGTGTCGGCCCTGTCGAAGAACTTCGTCAAGGACCCGCGGGACGTGGTCAAGCCGGGCGACATCGTCCGTGTGAAGGTCATGGACGTGGACATCCCGCGCAAGCGGATCTCGCTGACGCTGCGGCTGGAGGACGAGGCCGACCGTTCGGCGGGCGGCGCCCCGAGGCAGGAGCGGCAGGAGCGCCGGTCCGGCGGCGGCCGCCCGCCGCAGCAGCGCGGCGGCGGTGGAGCCGGCGGCCAGGGCCAGGGTCAGCGCGGCCAGGGCCAGCGGCAGGGCGGGGGAGCCTCCGCCCCGGCCCCCGCGAACAGCGCGATGGCCGACGCCCTGCGCCGCGCCGGCCTCACCGGCCCCGAGGAGCGCCGCAAGCGGTAGGGCGCGGTCCGTGCGGAGGCCCGTACGGATGCCCCTTCGGAATGGCCGAATACCTTCCCCACCTGGGGAGTTGCCTTGCCAATGGCCGTAGAAGATATGTAGGCATGGTGGAACGCCCGTTCGTCACTTCGGCGGACGGGCCTTCCGCGTTCCCCTCAGGACCTCATTGCCCGAGGCCGGTTTGAAGGCACAGGACACCATGCCCATGCCCCCGCACGCCTACAGACGCTGCCCGAGAAAGGGTCCGAAGAGGGATCACATGTCCCACCGGCAAGTCAGTCTGCGCAAAAGGTGCGAGAACATTCTCGGCCATCTGGAATTGCCTCATCCGTTCTCCCTGGACGAGCTCTGCAACCGAATAGCCGAGCAGCGGGGCCGCCCCATCCGCCTCCACCCGCTCCCCAAGGAGGCGGCCGAGACGGGCGTCTGCGGGCTCTGGGTGGGCACCGCCAGCGTCGACTACGTCTTCTACGAGGCCCAGACCACCCCGCTGCACCGGGAGCACATCGTGCTCCACGAACTGGGCCACATCCTGTTCGGCCACCACTCGGTGGAAGGAGAGGAGTCCGACGGGAACGACGGCCACGTCCCCACCGTCCTCGGGCGCACCAACTACACCACCCGCCAGGAGCAGGAGGCGGAGATGCTCGCCAGCATGATCCGCATCCGCACCGCGAACAGCGGAGCGCACGGCACCGCCGTGCGGCCGCTCGGCACCCTGGCCCGGCTGGAGTCCGCCATGGGGTACGAGCGGAGGAACGATGGCAGCTGACCTGACCGCCTTCGGCAACTGGCTCGCCGTGCCCAGCGTGGTGTGCCTGTGGATCGCGCTCCTGCTCCGCGCCCCTGGCGCCCTGCGCTCCCCGCAACAGCGCGGACTGTGGCTGGCGGTGGCCACCGCGGCCGCCGCGATGACCCTGAACCTGCCCGACGTCGTCACGTACGCGATGCGCCGCGGCCCCGACTACGCCCACGCCATCGGGCTCACCCGCAACCTCATCGGCGTGCTGTCGGCGGGCGCCGTGCTCTACTTCGTGGCCGCCACCACCCGGGGCCGCCGACTCCAACTCGTCTCCTGCGTCGCGACCGCGGGCTGGCTCGCCGCCCTCCTCGCCCTGGACGCTGCCGCCCCCGAGCACGGCAGCCACACCATGCCGCCGGTCGGCGACCCGGTGCCCTCCCTCGCGTACTGGCTGGTGCTGATCTCCGCGCACCTGGCCGCCAACACCGTCTGCGTGGCCCTGTGCTGGCGCTACAGCCGGCGCACCGAGAGCCGGGGGCTGGCGGCGGGGCTGCGGCTGTTCGGGCTCGGCACCGCACTCGCGGGCGTCTTCTGGTTCGCGTACCTGCTCAAGGGCCTGTTCGGCAGCACCTGGGCGATGCCCGCCCTGCCGCTGCTGATGAACTTGCACGGCCTGCTGCGCGCCGCCGCGATCCTCGTGCCGACGCTGTTCACCTTCCGCCGCGGCGCCGCCGACATCGCCACCGCGTGGCGGCTGTGGCCGCTGTGGCGCGACCTGGTGCAGGCCGTCCCGCACGTGGCCCTCAACAAGCCGCGGGCCGGGCGGGTGGTGGAGCTGCTGTGGCCGCCCGTACCGCGCAACCTGCTCGTCTACCGCAAGGTCATCGAGACGCGCGACGCGATCCTGATCCTGGGGGAGTACGTCGCCCCGGGCGCCCTCGAGCAGGCCCGCGGCCAGGTCGCCGGGCGCGGGGTCCCCGAGCAGCGGCGCACCGCGGCCGCGCTGGCCTCCGTACTGCGCGAGGCGCGGCAGGCGAAACTCGACGGACTGCCCGGGCGGCCGGGCGAGGCGGCCGGGCTGGAACTGCCGGCCGCGATCCAGACCACGAAGGCGGACGGCGACCTGGCGGACGAGGCCGCGTTCCTCGTCGACGTCGCCCAGGAGTACGCCGCCGCCGCACCGGCACCGAGCAGGAAGTGAACCCGTCGTGTCGACGCCGTCGATGACCGTACTGATCACAGGCGCGAGCGCCGGACTGGGCGCGGCCTTCGCCCGCGGCTTCGCCGGGAAGGGCTGCGACCTGGTCCTCGTGGCCCGCGACAAGGCGCGCCTGGACGCCCTCGCCGGGGAACTGGGCCGGGAGTTCGGCGTCGCCGCCGAGGTGCTGCCGGCCGACCTCCTCGACACGGCGCAGTGCGCCGCCGTCGCGGAGCGGCTCGCCGACCGGGCCCGGCCCGTGGACGTCCTGGTCAACAACGCGGGCTTCGGGCTGCCGGCGCCGTTCCCGCACAGCCCGGTGGAGGACGAGGAGCGGATGCTGGACCTGCTGGTCAAGGTCCCGCTCCGGCTCACGCACGCCCTGCTGCCGGGCCTGCGCGAGCGCCGCCGGGGGGCCGTCCTCAACGTCTCCTCGGTGGCGGGCCTGCTGCCCACCGGGACCTACGGCGCGGCCAAGGCCTGGGTCACCGCCTTCAGCGAATCCCTGCGGGTGGACATGGAGCCGTACGGCGTCCGCGTCCTGGCGGTGGTACCGGGCTTCACTCGCACCGAGTTCCAGGAGCGGGCCGGCATGGACGTCAGCGCCCTGCGCGAGGCGGTCTGGCTCGAACCGGAAGCGGTCGTCGCCCGCGCCCTGCGCGACCTCGCCCTGCGCCGCCCGCTCAGCATCACGGGCCGCCGGTATCAGGCGTACGCCCTGGCGGTGCGTCATCTCCCGCGCGATTTCGTGGCCCGCAGGATGGCCCGCAAGCGGCGTGCCCCGGCCGACCGGGCGGACAACGGGAACTGAAGGCGCCGGACAGGCCGCCGCGCGGCCCCGTCAGGGGCCGCGCGGGCCTTGGTTGAAGGGACTAGTCGCAGTCGTCGTCGTCCCAGTTGCCGTGTCCGTATCCTCCGCGGTCGTGGTCCCAGCCACCGTGGTGGCCGTACCAGCCGCCGTAGTCGTCGTCATCGTCGTCCCAGCCGCCGGCGACGTAGCTGACGTGTTGGGCCGGGGTTGCCGCGGAGGCGGTTCCGGCGGTGCCGATGGCGGCCCCGCCGGCCATCAGGAGACCGGCAGCGGAGACCGCGAAGAGGCGCTTCGCTCTCTGTGCAAACATGAGAATTTCCCTTTCCTCCCGCTCTCTCGCACCTCATCCGGGGCGTGAGGGGGCGGAACCGCAGCCGCAGAAGCAGAATGCGCAGCGCGGATCGGATACAGGGCCGCGGGAATGGCGGAAGCACGTTTCCAGTCGACGCGGGATTCCTGCCCGCGTGGGAGTGCTCCGCGGTTGCGGCTCTCACTCACAAAGGCTAGTCGCCTTCGAGCCGGTCGGCACCTTGGGACGCACCCCGCCGACTAGAGCTCGACGACCTTCCCGGCCGAGACCTCCAGGCGGCGCGTCACCTGAACGGCGTCCAGCATGCGGCGGTCGTGCGTGACCAGCAGGAGGGTGCCCTCGTAGGACTCCAGGGCGGACTCCAGCTGCTCGATCGCCGGGAGGTCCAGGTGGTTGGTCGGCTCGTCCAGGACCAGCAGGTTCACCCCGCGGCCCTGGAGCAGCGCCAGCGCCGCGCGGGTGCGCTCGCCGGGGGAGAGGGTGGCGGCCGGGCGCAGCACGTGGGCCGCCTTCAGACCGAACTTGGCCAGCAGCGTGCGGACTTCCGCCGGCTCGGTGTCCGGGACCGCGGCGCAGAAGGCCTCCAGCAGCGGCTCGTCGCCCAGGAACAGGCCGCGGGCCTGGTCCACCTCGCCGACCAGGACGCCGGAGCCGAGGGTGGCCGAACCGGAGTCCGGGAGCAGCCGGCCCAGCAGCACCGCGAGGAGGGTGGACTTCCCGGCGCCGTTGGCCCCGGTGATCGCCACCCGGTCCGCCCAGTCGATCTGCAGGCTGGCCGGGCCGAAGGCGAAGTCCCCGCGCTTGACGGCCGCCTCGCGCAGGGTGGCCACCACCGCGCCGGAGCGCGGGGCCGCCGCGATCTCCATGCGCAGCTCCCACTCCTTGCGCGGCTCGTCCACGACCTCCAGCCGCTCGATCGCCCGCTGCGTCTGGCGGGCCTTCGCGGCCTGCTTCTCGCTGGACTCGCCGCGCAGGTTCTTGCCGATCTTGTCGTTGTCGCTCGCCTTGCGGCGGGCGTTGCGCACGCCCTTGTCCATCCAGTTGCGCTGCATCTGCGCCCGGCCTTCGAGCGCGGCCTTTTTGCCCGCGTACTCGTCGAACTCCTCGCGGGCGTGCGACCGGGCCCGCTCGCGCTCCTCCAGGTAGGACTCGTAACCGCCGCCGTAGAGGTTGATCTGCTGCTGCGCCAGGTCCAGTTCGAGGACCTTGGTGACCGTCCGGGTCAGGAACTCGCGGTCGTGGCTGATCACGACCGTGCCCGCGCGCAGCCCCTTGACGAAGCGCTCCAGCCGCTCCAGACCGTCCAGGTCCAGGTCGTTGGTGGGCTCGTCGAGCAGGAACACGTCGTAGCGCGACAGCAGCAGCGAGGCGAGGCCCGCGCGGGCCGCCTGGCCGCCGGAGAGCGCCGTCATGGGCAGGTCCAGGCCGACGGTGAGGCCGAGCTCGGCGGCGACCTCCTCGGCCCGCTCGTCGAGGTCCGCGCCGCCGAGGTCCAGCCACCGGTCCAGCGCGGTCGCGTACGCGTCGTCCGCCCCCGGCACCCCGTCCACCAGGCCCTGCGTCGCCGCGTCGAGCTCCGTCTGCGCTGCGGCCACGCCGGTGCGGCGCGCCAGGAACTCCCGTACGGACTCCTCCGGCCGGCGCTCCGGCTCCTGCGGGAGGTGGCCGACGGCGGCGGTGGGCGGGGAGAGCCGCAGCTCACCGGTCTCGGGGGTGTCCAGCCCGGCGAGCAGGCGCAGCAGAGTGGACTTCCCGGCGCCGTTGACGCCGACGAGACCGATGACGTCGCCGGGCGCGACGACGAGGTCGAGATCGGCGAAGAGGGTGCGCTCACCGTGCGCGGCGGTGAGCTTCTTGGCGACGAGGGTTGCAGTCATGATGCGCCGATCCTATCGGGCCCGCCCGCACGGCCCCGGCCGCCGATCACCGCTGATCAGCCGCCGATCACCCGCAGAGCGGCCCACAGGGCCGTCACGGCGGCCGCGAGGGCGAGCGGGGTGGTGACCAGGCCGAGACGGGTGAAGTCGGACACGGAGACGCGGACCGCGTGGGCCTGCAGCACCCGGCGCCACAGCAGGGTGGCCAGGGACCCGGCGTAGGTCAGGTTCGGGCCGATGTTCACGCCGATCAGCACGGCCAGTACCGGTCCCGGCCCGCCGGGCGCCGCCGGCGGGACAGGGCCGGCACGGCCGGCAGGTTGTTGATCAGGTTGGCCAGTACGGCGGCCACGGCGGCGGTCGCCAGCAGCGCGGGCAGCGAGTCCCCGGCCGGCAGCACCCGGGCCGGCCCGTCGCCCAGCCCGTGGTCCACGACCGCCCCCACGACCACCCCCAGCGCCGGCACGAACAGGCAGAACGCCGGCGCGGTCGAGGCCAGGACCCGGCGAGGGGTCGTCTCCCGGCGCCGCAGCGCCCGGGCGCCCAGCACGGCGGCACCCGCGAGGGCCGCCCACGCGGGACTCGCCCCCGCGAAGGAAGCCAGGGCGAAACCGGCCAGGGTGAGCAGGAGCACGGCGAGCGCGAACCGGGGCAGCGGCGGGTGCTCGCCGGCCACCGGGACGTGCTCCGGCGGAGCCGCCAGGTCGGCGCGGAAGCGGCGGCGGAACACCGCGTACTCGACCCCGATCGCCGCCGGCCACGGCAGGGTCATCAGGGCCGCGAAGCGGGTGAAGGAGAGCCCGCTCGCGGTGAAGGCGAGCAGGTTGGTGAGGTTGGACACGGGCAGGAGCAGCGACGCCGAGTTCGCGAGGTGCGCGGTGGCGAGGACGTGCGGGCGGGGCCGGGCCCCGAGCCGGGCCGTCGCCGCCAGCACCACCGGGGTCAGCAGCACGACCGTGGCGTCCAGGCTCAGCGCGGCGGTGATCACCGAGGCCACCGCGAACACCCCGCCGAGCAGCGCCGTCGGCCCGCGGTCGGCGGCCCGCCGGGCGATGGCGGCGCCCGCGGCCTTGAAGAGGCCCTCGTCGGCGCAGAGCCGGGCCAGGGCCAGGACCACCGCCAGGAACCCGACCACCGGCAGCAGGTCGCGGACCTGCGCCCAGGCGTCCGCGGGCGACACCGCCCCGCAGGCGACGAGCAGCGCGGCCGCCGGGACCGCGGCACGGCCGACAGGGACTCGGCGGCGACGGTGTTCAGGGGGTACTCCGGAGGGGCGGCGCGGGGACCCCGGAAGGATGGCATCGCGGCGTCCGGCCGCCGGAGCCGGGGTCGGGCCGCCCGCCCCGTGCGCGATGGCGGGATAGGTGGGAACCGCGTCATTGCGGCCATCGCGGGCGGCGGCCCACCATGAGGCCATGACCTCGTCGCCACGAAACGTGCTCGTCGTCCTCTACGACGGAGTGCAGAGCCTGGACGTGACCGGTCCGGTGGAAGTGTTCGCGGCGATCGCCCGGTTCCCCGGGCGGACGGGGTACGCGATCCGGACGGTCTCGCCCGGGGGCCTGCCCGTGCGGACGGGCAGCGGGCTGACGCTGGTGCCCGACGGGGACATGGAGAGCGCCCGGCCCGGTCCCGGGACCACGCTGCTGGTGCCCGGGGGCCGGTACCGGGCCGACTTCGAGCCCCGGCTCACCGACTGGCTCCGCGCCCACGGGGGTGCCGCGGAGCGGCTGGTGTCCGTGTGCACGGGAGGGCTGCTGCTCGCGGAGGCGGGCCTGCTGGACGGCCGGCGCGCGACGACGCACTGGAACGCGTGCGAGCAGATGGCGCGGGACTACCCGGCCGTCGTCGTGGAGCCGGACCCGATCTACGTGCGGGACGGGCCGGTGGCCACCTCGGCCGGGGTCACGGCGGGGATCGACCTCGCGCTCGCGCTGGTGGAGGAGGACCACGGACAGGAGGTCGCGCTCACGATCGCCCGGCACCTGGTGGTCTTCCTGCGCAGGCCCGGCAACCAGGCGCAGTTCAGCGCGCAGCTGGCGGCGCAGACGGCCCGGCGCGATCCCCTGCGGGACGTCCAGCAGTGGATCGCGGAGCACCCGGACTCCGACCTGAGCGTGGAGACCCTCGCGGCCCGCGCCCGCCTCTCGCCGCGGCACTTCGCCCGTGCCTTCCAGGCGGAGACGGGGGTGACACCGGGCCGGTACGTGGAACGGGTCCGCGTCGAACACGCCCGCCGCCTGCTGGAGGAGAGCGGGGACGGGGTCGCCCAGATCTCCCGCGCCTGCGGCTACGGCACACCGGAGGCCCTGCGCCGGGCCTTCGTACGGACCCTGGGCCAGCCCCCGGCCGAGTACCGCCGCCGCTTCGGCCCCACCGCTGGCCGCCGCTGAGCCCACCCCACCCCCACCCGAGACCGCGCGCTTCGCCCAGACCCGGGCTTCGCCCAGACCCGGGCTTCGCCCAGACCCGGGCTTCGCCCAGACCCGGGCTTCGCCCAGACCCGGGCTTCGCCCAGACCCGGGCTTCGCCCGGGGGCGGGGCTGGGGCCCGATGTAGAGGCACCGCCCCGGCCTGGGGCCGTGTCGTGGTTCGTCTACCGCTCCGGAGGAGACAATGCAGATCGCCGTACTGCTCTACGACCGTTTCACCGCCCTCGACGCCATCGGGCCCTTCGACACACTCGGCCGGCTCGCCGACGCGGAGGTCGTGTTCGTCTCCGAGCGGCCCGGGCCCGTGCGCACCGACAACGGGGCGCTCGCCCTCGTGGCGGACAAGGGGCTCGACGAGGTGACCCGGCCCGACATCGTCATCGTGCCGGGTGGGCCGCGGCCCGATCTGGAGATGGCGAACCCGGTCGTCCTGGACTGGCTGCGCGCGGTCGACGCCACCAGCGCCTGGACCACCTCCGTCTGCACCGGGTCCCTGCTGCTCGCCGCCGCCGGGCTGCTCGACGGGCGCCGGGCCACCAGCCACTGGATGTTCCTGGAGCAGCTGCCGAAGTTCGGGGCCGAGCCCACCGGGGAGCGCGTGGTCATCGACGGGAAGTACGTCACCGCCGCCGGGGTGTCCTCCGGCATCGACATGGGGCTCACCCTGCTCGGCCGGATCGCCGGTGACGCGTACGCCCAGGCGGTCCAGCTGATGACCGAGTACGACCCCCAGCCGCCCTACGACGCCGGTTCGCCGGAGAAGGCCCCGGCCGCGATCGTGGAGATGCTCCGGGCGAACAACCCGCTGCGCTAGTGCTGTGGCCGGAAAGGTTTGCCGGGTCGCGGTGTCCGGTGCGGTGCATCGCAAGGCGGAGGGCCGCGGCTCGTACTGGACGTACTTGCGCGGTCCGACAACGCAGCGAGGTGCCGTGCCGGGCGCCGTGACCCGGTGAACCTTGCCGGTCACAGCACTAGCTCACGGCGTCCACGTGAACGCGGGCGGCCGGCGCTCCAGGAACGCGGCGACACCCTCCGCGGTGTCGTCGCTGTCGGCCGCCTGGTCCTCCCAGTACCCGTCCCGGTCCGTCCGGCCGTCCGCGAACTCCTTGGCCGCGGCCTGCGTCAGCTGCGACCGCGCGGCCAGGATCCGGGTGAACTCGGCCACGCGCTTGTCCAGTTGCCCGGCCGGCAGCAGCTCGTTCAGGAACCCGGCGCGCAGCGCCTGCTCCGCTCCGATCAACTCCGCCGAGAAGAGCAGGTACTTGGCCCACGCCGGGCCGACCAGGGCCGCCAGCCGCCGGGTGGAGGAGGCCGGGTAGACGATCCCCAGCTTGGCCGGGGTCACCCCGAAGGACGATCCCTCCTCCGCGAAGCGCAGGTCGCACGCCGCCGCCAGCTGGCTGCCGCCGCCCACGCAGAACCCGCGGATCGCGGCGAGCGTCGGCTTCGGGAAGGCGGCCAGGGCCTCCTCCGCCGTGACGGCGAGGGCCCGCGGGTCCTCGTTCTCGTTCCCGGTCAGGGAGGAGATGTCGGCGCCCGCGCAGAAGGTCGCTCCGGCCCCGGTCAGCACGAGCACCCGTACGGCCGGGTCGTCCGCCATGCCCGCCAGCAGTTCCGGGAGCGCCCGCCACATCGCCGCCGTCATGGCGTTGCGCTTGGCGGGGTGCGAGATCACCACGGTGGCGACCCCGTCGGCGAGCGTGTGGAGGAGCGTGGAGCCCCCGGCTGCGTTCATGCGCCGGATGCTATCCCGGGGCGCCGATCCTATGATCAAGAGAGTCCGTCCGGGGGGTGCTGAAAGGGGCACGTCCGTGGGCGAGGAACCGCAGCGCGAGGAGAACCGGGGCAAGGAGCAGCGGGACAAGCAGCAGCTGAGCCGGAGCTTCGGCTGGCTGGCCCTGCTCGGGGTGGTCCTCGTGATCGCCGGTCTCGTCGGCCTCGTCTACACCGGCCTGGCCACGCTGACCTCGATGTTCCTCTTCGGCTGGCTGCTGCTGATCGGCGGTGTGGTCGGTCTGCTCCAGGCCGTGCAGCAGCGCCACAGCAACTCCTTCTGGCTCGCCGTCATCGTGGCCGCCGTCAACCTGGCGGCCGGATTCGTGATCCTGCGCCGCCCCGAGGCGAGCGCCGAGGCGCTGACGATGTTCGCCGCGCTGTTCTTCCTCACTAGCGGGGTGTTCCGGCTGGTCGGCGCGCTGGTGGTGCGCGGCGCCAACTTCGGGCTCTCGCTCGTCCAGGGCGCCTTCGGCATCCTGTTGGGCGTCCTGATCCTGTCGAGCTGGCCCGGCAGCAGTCTGTACGTGATCGGAACCTTCTTCTCCCTCGCCCTCCTGTTCGACGGGCTGAGCCTGGTGGCCCTGGGCATGGGTGCCCGCCGCATCCTGGGCTTGGTCAGGGAGGACGAGGCGGCCGAGCTGAGCGAGGGGCCGGACGCGGAGGGCGGCGCGGCCGAGAAGCGTCCGGCGGGAGATCAGGAACAGTCGAACAACTGACTCTGTCATACGCCAGCGGTCAGAAAGTGTCCGATTGACGCTGTCTTCTGGTCAGCGGTTCGGTCCGGACCAGGCCGTTCCCCACTCTTGTCGCGTGGAGACGATCGAGCGCGAAGACGGGGGACGGAAGATGGATGTCAGCGGGAGCGTCCCGCCAGCCAAGGAAGCGGAGCAGCAGCCTCCGGCCGACCCCCTCGCGTACGAGGGGGTGTGGAGGTTCACCGCCCCCGCAGTAGAAGAATCCGTTCCGCAGGCCCGCCGCGCGGTGCGCGACCTGCTCGGGCGCCAAGGGGTGCCCGCCCATCAGGACCTCGTCTACTCCCTGCTGCTGATCGTCTCCGAGCTGGTGACGAACTCGGTCCGGCACGCCGCCCTGCTCTCGCCCGAGGTGGCGGTGGAGGTGGCGATCGGCCGCTCGTGGGTACGGGTGGCCGTCGAGGACAACCACCCGTACCGCCCCAAGGCGCTGGAGGCCGATTTCGGCCAGACCGGCGGCCGGGGCCTGCTCCTCGTACGGGAGATCACGCTGGAGGCCGGCGGGGTCTGCGACGTCGAGCACACCTCGACCGGCGGCAAGGTCATCTGGGCGGCCCTGCCGCTCACCGCGCCCGCCGGCCCCGCGGTCCCCACCGTGCCGTCGCCGGCCGGCTGAGGGACGTACGACGGGCTACCAGCCCGCCGCGTCGCCCGTCAGCTCACGGATCGCCGGCCGCGCCGCGTCCAGTACGGTCATGAACCAGGCAGAGAACGGCAGTTCGGCGTGCTGCTTGGCCAACTCCTCGGCGGTGACGAAGGCGGTGTCCGCGATCTCCTCCGGATCGGGGTGCACCGACGCCTGCGCCAGTCCCACGAAAAGGTGGTTGAACTCCTGCTCCACCAGACCCGATGCCGGGTCGGGGTGGTTGTACCGCACGGTTCCCGCCTCCGCGAGCAGCGAGGGCGAGAGCCCCAGCTCCTCGTGGGTCCGCCGGGCCGCCGCCGCGAACGGCGACTCCCCCGGATAGGGGTGCCCGCAACAGGTGTTCGACCAGACGCCGGGGGAGTGGTACTTCCCGAGGGCCCGCTGCTGGAGCAGCAGGCGGCCCTGCTCGTCGAAGAGGAACACCGAGAACGCCCGGTGCAGCTGCCCCGGCGCCTGATGGGCAGTGAGTTTCTCGGCCGTGCCGATGGTGTTCCCGGACTCGTCGACCAGTTCGAGCATGATCGGTTCTTGGGTCCCGGTGCCGTTGGACGCACTGTTGGCGGCGGTGGCTGGTGTGGTCGGCATACCCATCCTTCGCTTCGGACTTCGGCCTTCAGTCTGCCGTACAAAAGAGGCTTGTCCCCACTTCGAAGATCTGTCCGTGCCAGCCCCCCGCCGCGTGCTACGCGACGGGGGGGCGGAAGATCAGACTCCGAACGGGGCCGGATAGGTGATCGTGCCCGCCGGTACCGGAACGGAATCGTCCAGCACCAGCGCCATCATCGCCTCGTCCGGCACCTCGAAGGGCGCCCGGATCCCGAAGCGCGACGCCGGTACGAAACCGAAGCGCGGGTAGTAGTCCGGGTGCCCCAGCACCAGGACCAACGACTCCCCGCGCTTCCTGGCTGCCGCGAGCACCGCCCGTACGACGGCGCTGCCGGCGCCCGAGCGCTGGAGCGCGGGATCGACCGCGACCGGGGCGAGCGCGAGCGCCCGTGCCCCGTCGACCTCGCAGGCGGTGAGCAGGGCGTGCGCCACCACCGCCCCGTCCGGTCCCTCGGCCACGTACGACAGCCCGGGCAGCCAGGAGCCGTCCGTGCGCAGGGCATCCACGAGGTCCGCCTCCAGCGGAGTCCCGAAGGCCGCCAGGTTGACGTCCCGTACGGCGGCCGCGTCGGCCGTCGTCTCCGGGCGGGCCGGCCAGGCGTCGCCGTCCCCCGCGGTCACCGGGCGCAGCGCGTAGCCCGTGTACCCGTACTCGTGCCCGTGGCGGGCGCGTACGTCGAGCTCCTCGCGGGTGGCGGCCAGCGCGGCCGCCGTCGCCGGGGAGCCGGCGGGCGGGTGGGTGCGGACCCGCTCGGCGAGCGGGCCGTAGTACTCGGCCCAGTCGGAGTCGGGCAGGTGGTGCACGCCCAGCACCCGGTACCCGGCGGCCTGGGCGGCGGCGAGGTTCCCGGCGGTGGAGCGCAGCGGGCACTCCTGGTCCCAGAAGGCGCGCGCCCCGGCGGACGGCTCCGGAGTCGTCCACTCGCACTCGGTCAGCACGATCGTGCCGCCCGGGGCGAGCAGCCGCCGCCACCGCGCGAGGGCGGTGTCGAAGCCGATGACGTACGCGGAGCCCTCGGCCCACACGAGGTCGAAGGAGCCGTCCTCGAACTGTTCGAGCGCGCCCATGTCCGCCTCGACGGTCCGGACCCGGTCGGCGAGCCCGCGGGCCTCGGCGGCCGTACGGAGCTCGTCGAGGAAGGGGGCGTGCAGGTCGACGGCGGTCACGTCGCCGCCGTGCGCGCCCGCCTCGGCGGCGAGCAGCAGGGCGCTGCGGCCCGGACCGCAGCCCAGATCGAGGACGCGCGGCCGCTCGGTCAGCGGTCCGCACAGGGACAGCAGGTGACGGGTGCTCGCGTCGGAGCCCGGAGCCTGCCGGGGCAGGCCGTGGTGGAGGGTGAAGAAGGCCTCGATGAAGCCGTTGGAGGTGGTGTCGGTCAACGTGAACCCTTGGAACGGGGGCTCCGGCCGACCAGGGGGCCTGTCAGAGGTGTGATCAGGCCCGGCCGGATGCCCTGGAGGAATGGGGGATGCACCGGAGTTCGCTGCGCGCGGCCGCGACCACTACGACGGTCATCAACCCACCTCTTCCTCGCTCATCACGCCTACAGGGCGTGTCCACCGTAACATCCAGGCCGTTTGTGGTACCGGCCATGATCGTCAATGATGGCCCGGCAGGGCTCGATCAGGGCCCGACGCCCGGGAATATTCCGCTTATCAGGGCGTAAACGGGTGGTGAACCCCTGCTTCCATTCATCCGATAGCCTCAGCCGACGTGCCGCGCCCCCACCCGGGCGCCCGTTCGCAATCCGTCACAAGGAGTGAGTTCGTCTGCCGACCGTCATCCTCACCGGCCTGCCGGTCCCCGGATCACCGCTCGCTGACGAGCTGCGCTCCCTCGGCTTCGACGTCCGCCCCGCCGCCGGTCCCCAGGACACCGCCGCCGCACTCGCCGGCGTACCCGCCGACCAGCGCGTCGCCGTCGTCGACAGTGCCTTCGTCGGACACGTGCACGCGCTGCGCCTCGCGCTGACCGACCCGCGCTTCGAGGCCTGCGCCGTCACCGGCGCCCTTTCCGTCCAGCCCGGCGCCCGCCCGGCCCTCGACCGGGCCGTCGCCACCGAGCGCGACGGGTCCGGCCCCTACGCGGACCGGCTCGCCACCGCCGTCGAGGCCGCCGGGACCACCGTGCAGCGCCCCGACCTCGGCACCCTCGTCGCCGCCGTCCCCGCCACCGCGGCGGACCGGGACGCGGCGAGCGCCGCGGTCGCCGCCGTGGACGACGAGGCCGTACGGCTGCGGACCGCCGTGAAGTCCCGCGACGGGTTCTTCACCACCTTCTTCATCAGCCCGTACTCGCGCTACATCGCCCGCTGGTGCGCGCGCCGCGGCCTGACCCCGAACCAGGTCACCACCGCCTCGCTGATCACCGCGCTGATCGCGGCCGGCTGCGCCGCCACCGGCGAGCGCTGGGGCTACATGGCGGCCGGCGTGCTGCTCCTCGTCTCCTTCGTACTGGACTGCACCGACGGGCAGCTCGCCCGCTACTCGCTCCAGTACTCGACGATGGGCGCCTGGCTCGACGCCACCTTCGACCGCGCGAAGGAGTACTCCTTCTACGCGGGCCTCGCGCTCGGAGCCGCCAAGAACGGCGACGACGTGTGGGCCCTCGCCGTAGGCGCCATGGTCCTCATGACCTGCCGGCACGTCGTGGACTTCTCCTTCAACGAGGCCAACCACGACGCGACCGCCAATACGAGTCCCACGGCGGCCCTCTCCGACAAGCTCGACAGCGTCGGCTGGACGGTCTGGGCCCGGCGGATGATCATCCTGCCGATCGGCGAGCGCTGGGCGATGATCGCGGTCCTGACCGCCTTCACCACCCCCCGGATCGTCTTCTACGCCCTGCTCGTCGGCTGCGCCTTCGGCGCGCTCTACACCACCGCCGGCCGGGTCCTGCGTTCGCTGACCCGCAAGGCCACCCGCACCGACCGGGCCGCCCAGGCCCTCGCCGACCTGGCCGACTCCGGCCCGCTCGCCGAGCTCCAGGCCCGGCTGCTGCGCGGCCGCGCCGGCACCTTCGGATCGGTGTACGTCGCCGCCCTCGGCACGCTGCTCATGCTCGGGGCCGCCCTGTACCTGCCGTTCGGCGACCGGCGGCTGATCGCCGTCGCGGTGATATACGTCATGACCGCCGGCCTTGCCGTCGCGGCCCCGCTCAAGGGCGCCCTCGACTGGCTGATCCCGCCGCTGTTCCGGGCCGCCGAGTACGTGACGGTCCTCGTGCTGGCCGCCAAGGCGGACGTCCCAGGGGCCCTTCCGGCGGCATTCGGCCTGATCGCGGCGGTCGCCTACCATCACTACGACACGGTGTACCGCATTCGCGGCGGCACCGGAGCGCCCCCGCACTGGCTGGTGCGGACGATCGGCGGCCACGAAGGCCGGGTCCTGCTGACCACGGTCCTCGCCGCCGTCCTCGTGGGGCGCGCATCGGACTTCCCCGTCGCGCTCACGGTCCTGGCCGTGTTCGTGGCAATCGTGGTGCTCGCGGAGAGCATCCGCTTCTGGGTCTCCTCCGGGGCACCCGCCGTACACGACGAAGGAGAACCAGCATGATCGGCCTTGTACTCGCTGCCGGTGCCGGACGCCGCCTGCGTCCCTACACCGACACCCTGCCCAAGGCCCTCGTGCCCGTCGGTCCCGAGGGCGACGAGGAGAGCCTGACGGTCCTCGACCTGACCCTGGGCAACTTCGCCGAGGTCGGCCTCACCGAGGTCGCGATCGTCGTCGGCTACCGCAAGGAAGCCGTCTACGCGCGCCGGGAGGCCCTGGAGGCCAAGTACGGCGTCAAGATCACGCTGATCGACAACGACAAGGCCGAGGAGTGGAACAACGCCTACTCCCTGTGGTGCGCGCGTGAGGTCCTCAAGCAGGGTGTGATCCTCGCCAACGGCGACACCGTCCACCCGGTCTCCGTCGAGCAGACCCTGCTCGCCGCCCGCGGCAACGGTCAGAAGATCATCCTCGCCCTCGACACGGTCAAGAACCTGGCCGACGAGGAGATGAAGGTCGTCACTGCCGACGGTCAGGGCGTGCAGAAGATCACGAAGCTGATGGACCCCGCCGACGCCACCGGCGAGTACATCGGTGTCACCCTCATCGAGCCCGAGGCCGCCGAGCAGCTCGCCGAGGCCCTGAAGACGACCTTCGAGCGCGACCCCGACCTCTACTACGAGGACGGCTACCAGCAGCTCGTCAACGACGGCTTCACGATCGACGTGGCCCCCATCGGCGACGTCAAGTGGGTCGAGATCGACAACCACGACGACCTCGCCAAGGGCCGGACGATCGCATGCCAGTACTGACGAGGCTCATCCCCTCGCCCGTCGTCGTCGACATCAGCGGCGGGGCGATGGACAAGCTGGACGGCATCCTCGCCGACCAGCGGATCTCCGCCTCCGGCAAGCTGGCCATCGCGATCAGCGGGGGCTCCGGCGTGGCGCTGCGCGCCCGGCTGGAGCCCGTCCTGCCGCACGCCGACTGGTACCCGGTCGTCGACGGCACCATCGACTCCGCGGTCAAGCTCGCCGACGACATAAAGGGCCGCCGCTACGACGCCGTCGTGGGCCTGGGCGGCGGCAAGATCATCGACGTCGCGAAGTACGCCGCGGCGCGGGTCGGGCTGCCCATGGTGGCCGTCGCCACCAACCTCTCGCACGACGGCATCTGCTCGCCGGTGTCCATCCTGGACAACGACAACGGCCGCGGCTCCTACGGCGTCCCCACCCCGATCGCCATGGTGATCGACCTCGATGTGATCAAGGACGCCCCGGTACGGTTCATCCGCGCCGGCATCGGCGACGCGATCTCCAACATCTCGTCCATCGCCGACTGGGAGCTCTCCCGAGAGGTCACCGGCGAGCCCGTGGACGGCCTGGCCGCCGCCATGGCCCGGACCGCCGGCGAGTCCGTCCTGCGCCACCCCGGCGGCTGCGGGGACGACGAGTTCCTCACCGTGCTCTCCGAGTCGCTCGTCCTCACCGGCATCGCCATGTCGATCAGCGGGGACAGCCGCCCCGCGTCCGGCGCCTGCCACGAGATCAGCCACGCCTTCGACCTGCTCTACCCCGGGCGCTCCGCGCTCCACGGCGAGCAGGTCGGCATCGGCGCCGCCTTCGCGATGCACCTGCGCGGGGCGAAGGAGCAGTCCGGGCTGTTCGTGGAGGTGCTGCGCCGCCACGGCCTGCCGGTGGGACCGGAGGAGATCGGCTTCAGCGTCGACGAGTTCGTCGCGGCCGTCGAGTACGCCCCCCAGACCCGCCCGGGACGCTTCACGATCCTGGAGCACCTCAACCTGTCCGCCGCCGAGATCAGGGACGCTTACGCCGACTATGCCAAGACCATCCGTAGCTGAACTCCGCCCCGTCGTTCACCCGGCGGGCGTCAAGGACCGGGTCAGTGGCGAGCACTGGGGCGGGCGCCTCTACATGCGCGAGATCTCCCTGCGCATCACCCGTCTCCTGGTCACCACCAAGGTCACGCCGAACCAGCTGACCTACGTGATGACCCTCGCCGGCGTCCTCGCCCTCCCGGCCTTGCTGGTGCCCGGCATCCTCGGCGCCGTCCTCGGCGTCCTGGCGGTCCAGCTCTACCTGCTGCTCGACTGCGTCGACGGCGAGGTCGCCCGCTGGAAGAAGCAGTTCTCGCTCTCCGGGGTGTACCTGGACCGGGTCGGCGCCTACCTGTGCGACGCCGCGGTCCTCGTCGGCTTCGGCCTGCGAGCCGCCGACCTGTGGGGCGGCGGGCGGATCGACTGGCTGTGGGCCTTCCTGGGCACCCTGGCGGCCCTCGGCGCGATCCTGATCAAGGCCGAGACCGACCTGGTCGGCGTCGCCCGGCACCAGGCCGGCAAGCCCGTGGTCCAGGACGCGGCGGCCACGCCGCGCTCCTCCGGCATGGCGCTGGCCCGCCGGGCCGCCGCCGCGCTGAAGTTCCACCGCCTCGTCCTCGGCATCGAAGCCTCGCTGCTCATCCTGGTGCTGGCCGTCGCGGACCAGATCCGCGGCGACCTGTTCTGGTCCCGGGTCGGCGTCGCCGTCCTCGCCGGCATCGCGCTGCTCCAGACCGTGCTGCACCTGGTGTCGATCCTGGCCTCCAGCAGGCTCAAGTGAGTACGCCGATGCGGCTGGGCGCCGTGATCATCACCATGGGCAACCGCCCCGACGACCTGAAGGCCCTCCTCGACTCCGTGGCCCGCCAGGAGGGCGACCCGATCGAGGTCGTCGTCGTGGGCCAGGGCGTGAAGGTCACCGGCCTTCCCGACGGGATCCGTACCGTCGACCTCCCCGAGAACCTGGGCATCCCCGGCGGGCGCAACGTGGGCATCGAGGCCTTCGGCCCCGGCGGCTCCGATGTGGACGCGCTGCTCTTCCTGGACGACGACGGCCTCCTGGAGCGCACCGACACCGCCGAGCTGTGCCGGCAGGCCTTCGCCGAGGACCCGCGGCTCGGCATCGTCAGCTTCCGGATCGCGGACCCTGAGACGGGCATCACCCAGCGCCGTCACGTGCCCCGGCTGCGCGCCTCGGACCCGATGCGCTCCTCCCGCGTGACCACCTTCCTGGGCGGCGCGAACGCCGTGCGTACCAAGGTGTTCGAGCAGGTCGGCGAGTTGCCCGGGGAGTTCTTCTACGCGCACGAGGAGACCGACCTGGCCTGGCGGGCGCTCGACGCGGGGTGGTCGATCGACTACCGAGCGGACATGGTGCTGCTGCACCCGACGACCGCCCCCTCCCGGCACGCCGTTTACCACCGTATGGTGGCCCGTAATCGTGTGTGGCTGGCCCGCCGCAACCTGCCCGCTCCGCTGGTCCCGGTCTACCTGGGCGTCTGGCTCCTGCTGACGCTCCTGCGCAAGCCCTCGGGACCCGCGTTGAAGGCGTGGTTCGGCGGATTCAGGGAGGGATGGACCACTCCCTGCGGTCCCCGCCGCCCGATGAGATGGCGTACGGTCTGGCGGTTGACCCGTCTGGGCCGACCACCTGTCATCTGACCAGCCCGCGTCTGGGAACATGGCGCGATCATGGGCCTCGTGCCACCGGCCTGATGCCCGACCTGGCCGCATCTTGAAGACGAAAGTTTCAACTTGTGAGTGACACAACCCACGACGGCGCCCTCGCCACGAGCAGGCCGCCGTCCGCCGACGCGGGGCTGAGCCCCGCGGAGCTCGCCAGGAAGTACGGCCTCTCGGTGAGCGGCGCCCGGCCCTCCCTGGGCGACTACGTCCGCCGGCTCTGGGGCCGGCGCCACTTCATCATGGCGTTCTCCCGGGCCAAGCTGGTCGCGCAGTACAGCCAGGCGAAGCTCGGTCAGGTCTGGCAGGTGGCGACCCCACTGCTGAACGCGGCCGTCTACTGGCTGATCTTCGGCCTGATCCTCGGTGCGGACAAGCAGATGCCCGAGGGCGTCTACGTCCCGTTCCTGATGATGGGCATCTTCGTCTTCACCTTCACGCAGAGCTCGCTGATGGCGGGTGTCCGCGCGATCTCGGGGAACCTCGGGCTGGTGCGGGCGCTGCACTTCCCGCGCGCGTCCCTGCCGGTCTCGTTCTCGCTGCAGCAGCTCCAGCAGCTGCTGTACTCGATGATCGTGGTCTTCGTCATCGCCATCGCCTTCGGCAACTACCCGCAGCTCTCGTGGCTGCTGGTGATCCCCACGCTGGCGCTGCAGTTCGTCTTCAACACCGGCCTCGCCATGATCTTCGCGCGGATGGGTTCCAAGACCCCCGACCTGGCGCAGCTGATGCCGTTCGTGATGCGCACCTGGATGTACGCCTCCGGGGTCATGTTCCCGCTCGGGATCTACCTCAAGGACCAGCCGCAGTGGATCAGCGACGTGCTGCTGTGGAACCCGGTGGCGATCTACATGGACCTCATCCGCTTCGCGCTGATCGACAACTACGGCAGCAGCAACCTGCCCCCGCACGTGTGGGCCTTCGCCGTGGGCTGGGCCGTCGTGATCGGCCTCGGCGGCTTCGTGTACTTCTGGAAGGCTGAGGAGCGGTACGGCCGTGGCTGACAACACCCAGGGGCGCGTCCCCACCGTGATCGCGGACGGCGTCCACATCGTCTACCGGGTCAACACCGGCAGCGCGGGCAAAGGCGCGGCCACGGCCGCGCTGAGCAAGATAGTCCGCCGGCGCAAGGGCGACGCGCCCGGCGTCCGCCGGGTCCACGCCGTGCGCGGCGTCTCGTTCACCGCGTACCGCGGCGAGGCCATCGGCCTCATCGGCTCGAACGGCTCCGGCAAGTCGACCCTGCTGCGCGCCATCGCGGGCCTGCTGCCCTGCGAGGAGGGCAAGGTCTACACCGACGGCCAGCCCTCGCTGCTGGGTGTCAACGCGGCCCTCATGAACGACCTCACCGGTGAGCGCAACATCGTCCTCGGCGGTCTCGCGATGGGAATGAGCCGCGAGCAGATCAAGGAGCGCTACCAGGACATCGTCGACTTCTCGGGCATCAACGAGAAGGGCGATTTCATCTCGCTGCCGATGCGCACCTACTCCTCCGGTATGGCGGCGCGTCTGCGTTTCTCCATCGCTGCGGCCAAGGACCACGACGTCCTGATGATCGACGAAGCGCTCGCCACCGGTGACCGCAGCTTCCAGGTGCGTTCCGAGAACCGCATCCGCGAACTGCGGGAGAAGGCCGGCACCGTCTTCCTGGTGAGCCACAACAACAAGTCCATCCGCGACACCTGCGACCGGGTGCTGTGGCTGGAGAAGGGTGAGCTCCTGATGGACGGGCCCACGGAGGAAGTGGTCTCGGCCTACGAGAGGGCCTCCAACGGCTGACGCGCTTCGGCTCCGCCCGGGCCCCCGCCGCTTCGTGCGGCGGGGGCCCGAGCGCGTTTCGCGGCCCGGTCCCACCATGATCTCGGCGGGTTTTCGCATTCCGGCGACGACATTCAGTGGCGCGATGAATACCCGAGAGGCCTTCGCGGCGTTGTACAGCGTAAGCTGATGCGGTCCTGAATCGAGCCAAGAGGGGACGATTCCCCGCAGGTGAGCGGCCCGTGGGGAGTTCCGGGGAGAGTCCCCGGGATACCCAGGCGGCGTGTCCGAAATAGGATGTATTGGGTCGGCAGTGTAGAACGGGAGATGTGACGGCAATGGCTACGGGAATTCTCCGGCCCCCAGGCAGCACAGCCGTCCCCGCCCCGGGCGGCGGGCGGTGACCCCGGGGCACGGCATCCACCCCTCGTCCGACACCGTCCACGTGCGCGCCACCCTCGACAAGGCAGCCTCGGAGAACTTCCCCGTGGCCCCCGCCTTCCTGCCCCGCGCCTGGCGCGACGGCCTGACCGCGGTCTACGGCTACGCCCGCCTCGTCGACGACATCGGCGACGGCGACCTCGCCCCCGGCGGACTGGACGCCGTACTCCTCGGCCTCGAGCCGGCCGCCGTCGACGACCGGCTCGCCATGCTCGACGCCCTCGAGGCCGACCTGCTGCGCGTTTTCGGAGGCACCGACGGCCCGCCCCGGCACCCGCTGCTGCTGAACCTCCAACCCGTCGTCCGCGCCCACGGCCTGACGCCCGAGCCGTTCCTCGGGCTCATCGAGGCCAACCGCAGGGACCAGCTCGTCGCGCGTTACGACACGTACGCGGACCTGGTCGGCTACTGCGAGCTCTCCGCCAACCCGGTGGGCCGGCTCGTGCTCTCCCTCACCGGCACCAGCACCCCCGAGCGGATCCGCCGCTCCGACGCCGTCTGCACCGCCCTGCAGATCGTCGAGCACGTCCAGGACGTCGCCGAGGACCTCGGCCGGGACCGGATCTACCTGCCCGCCGAGGACATGCGGCGCTTCCACGTCACCGAGAACGACCTCGCGGCCCCGTCCGCGGGCGCGGCTGTACGCTCCCTGATCGCATACGAAGCCGAGCGCGCGCGGGAATTGCTGAATGAAGGCACCCCGCTCGTGGGTAGCGTGCACGGCAGACTCCGGCTGCTGCTCGCGGGATTCGTGGGAGGGGGGCGCGCCGCCCTGCGAGCCGTCACCGCCGCCGGCTTCGACGTACTCCCCGGACCGCCCAAGCCCACCAAGAGCGGCCTGCTCCGCGAGGTGGCCGCCGTCCTGCGCACTGCGCCGAGAAAGGGGTGAGCCCGACCGTGGAGGGACCCACACACGTGTCCGCACCCGTCCAGGCGGCCTACGGCTACTGCGAGGCCGTCACCGGATCGCAGGCGCGCAACTTCGCGTACGGCATCCGGCTGCTGCCCGCCGACAAGCGGCAGGCGATGTCCGCGCTGTACGCCTTCTCCCGGCGGGTCGACGACATCGGCGACGGGACGCTGCCCCCCGAGGCGAAGCTGGCCCGCCTGGAGGAGACCCGCGCGCTGCTCGGGCGGATCCGGGCCGAGGAGGTCGACGAGGACGACACCGACCCGGTCGCCGTCGCCCTCGCGCACGCCGCACGCCGCTTCCCGATCCCGCTCGGCGGCCTCGACGAACTCATCGACGGCGTCCTGATGGACGTCCGCGGCGAGACCTACGAGACCTGGGACGACCTCAAGGTCTACTGCCGCTGCGTGGCCGGCGCGATCGGACGGCTCTCGCTCGGCGTGTTCGGGACCACCCCCGGAGCCGCCGACGCCGCGCGCGCCGGGGAGTACGCCGACACGCTCGGCCTCGCCCTGCAGCTCACCAACATCCTCCGCGACGTCCGGGAGGACGCGGGCAACGGCCGTACCTACCTGCCGGCCGAGGACCTCGCCAAGTTCGGCTGCTCGGAAGGCTTCCACAGCGACAGGGCCCCCGCCGGCTCCGACTTCGCCGGGCTCGTCCACCACGAAGTCCGGCGCGCCCGCGCCCTGTTCGTGGAGGGCTACCGGCTGCTGCCCATGCTCGACCGGCGCAGCGGCGCCTGCGTGGCCGCCATGGCGGGCATCTACCGGCGCCTCCTCGACCGCATCGAGCGCGAGCCCGAGGCGGTGCTGCGGGGCCGCGTCTCGCTCCCGCCGCACGAGAAGGCGTACGTGGCGGTGCGCGGCCTGTCCGGCCTGGACGCCCGCACCATCTCCCGCCGGCGCAACCGGGGGCGAGCCTGATGCCCCCACTGACGCTGACCGGCCGCACCCTCCACCCCGGCCGCACCATCCAGCCGGGCCGCACCTTCCAGCCCGTCCGGCGTTTGAGGACCGGGGTCTGGGGCGGAGCCCCAGTTTCGGGAAGGGGCGGGGTGGGGGACAGCTCCGCGCAGCGGCCCCACCCCGCGCCCCGAGGGGCAAGGGCCGGGGCCGGGCGCGCGCCGGGGCGCCTCCTCGGACGTCGAACGTTTCCACGGGTCGGAGGGCCGAGGCTGGTTGTGTTCGGAGCCCTGCGGGGGCACCCCACCGCACACCCGACCCCGGCGGGGCGGAGTGCTGCCCAGGCAACCGCCGCGGCGGCGGGCGCGTCTCTTCCGGAGGGCCGGCGCTTCGATGGGGAGGGAGCATGAGCGGCAACGACAACCGCGCCGTCGTCGTCGGCGGAGGGCTCGCCGGGGTGACGGCCGCGCTCCAACTCGCCGACGCCGGGCTGGAGGTGACCCTCCTCGAAGGCCGCCCGCGGCTCGGCGGGCTCGCCTTCTCCTTCAAGCGCGGCGACCTCACCGTCGACAACGGGCAGCACGTCTACCTGCGCTGCTGCACCGCCTACCGCTGGTTCCTCGACCGAGTGGAGGGCGCCGCACTGGCCCCTCTGCAGGACCGGCTCGACGTACCCGTGCTCGACGTGGCGCACCCGCGCGGCCCGCGCCTCGGCCGACTGCGCCGCAGCGCCCTGCCCGTGCCCCTGCACCTGGCCGGCTCGCTGGCCCGCTACCCGCACCTCTCCCTCGCCGAGCGCGCGAGCGTCGGCCGCGCCGCGCTCGCGCTGCGCCGCCTCGACCCCGCCGACCCGGCCCTGGACGGCGTGGACTTCGCGACCTGGCTCGGCCGCTACGGCCAGTCCGCCCGTACGATCGAGGCCCTCTGGGACCTCGTCGGCATCGCCACCCTCAACGCCACCGCCGAGCACTCCTCGCTCGGCCTGGCCGCGATGGTCTTCAAGACCGGCCTGCTCTCCGAGAACGGCGCCGCCGACATCGGCTGGGCCCGCGTACCCCTCGGCGATCTGCACGACACCCTCGCCCGCAAGCAGCTCGACGCGGCAGGGGTACGGACGGAGCTGCGCACCCGGGTCACGGGGATCTCCACCACCGGCGAGGGGACCTGGCGGGTCGACACCGAGGGCGAGTCCCTCGACGCGGGAACGGTCGTCCTCGCCGTCCCGCAGCGCGAGGCGCACGGGCTGCTCCCGGCCGGGGCGCTCGCGGATCCCGACAAGCTCCTCGACATCGGGACCGCTCCCATTCTGAACGTCCACGTCGTCTACGACCGCAAGGTGCTCAAGCAGCCCTTCTTCGCCGCACTGGGCTCCCCGGTGCAGTGGGTCTTCGACCGCACCGACTCCTCCGGACTGCCCGACGGCGGCCAGTACCTGGCGCTGTCCCAGTCCGTGGCCCAGGACGACATCGACGAACCCGTCTCCGTCCTGCGCGCCAAGTACCTGCCCGAGCTGGAGCGGCTGCTGCCCGCCGCGCGCGGCGCGAAGGTACGGGACTTCTTCGTCACCCGGGAGCGGACGGCAACCTTCGCCCCCACCCCCGGCGTCGGCCGGCTGCGCCCCGGGGCGCGGACCGACACGCCGGGGCTCTACCTGGCCGGTGCGTGGACTGCCACCGGTTGGCCCGCGACCATGGAGAGCGCCGTCAGGAGCGGACTGAGCGCGGCACACGCCGCGCTCGCCGCCCTCGGCCGCCCCCGCGAACACCCTCTGCAGGAGGCGGCATGACGACCATCAGCACGAACGCAGCACGTACAGGAACCAGAGGAGAGCCAGTGAACCCGGGGAATCCGGCTGTCGAGAACACGGGTGCCAGTGTGGGCACGGCCGGAGGGGGCATGGAGAAGGCGGATACGCTCGCACTCCTGGAGCGCGGCCGCACGCTGTCGACCCCCGTGCTCCGCGCCGCCGTCGACCGGCTCGCGGCGCCCATGGACACCGTCGCCGCCTACCACTTCGGCTGGATCGACGCCCAGGGCAACGCGGCGGACGGCGACCAGGGCAAGGCCGTCCGCCCCGCCCTCGCACTGCTCTCCGCCGAGGCGGCGGGCGTTCCCGCCGAGGTCGGGATCCCGGGCGCCGTCGCGGTCGAGCTCGTACACAACTTCTCCCTGCTGCACGACGACCTGATGGACGGCGACGAGCAGCGCCGCCACCGGGACACGGTGTGGAAGGTGCACGGCCCGGCCCTCGCGATCCTGGTCGGCGACGCGCTGTTCGCCCTCGCCAACGAGGTCCTGCTGGAGCTCGGGACGGTGGACGCGGGGCGCGCCACGCGCCGGCTGACCACCGCCAGCCGCAAGCTCATCGACGGCCAGGCGCAGGACATCTCCTACGAGCACCGCGAGCGCGTCAGCGTCGAGGAGTGCCTGGAGATGGAGGGCAACAAGACCGGCGCCCTGCTCGCCTGCGCGGTGTCCATCGGCGCGGTGCTCGGCGGCGCCGACGACCGTACGGCCGACAAGCTGGAGGAGTACGGCTACCACCTGGGCCTCGCCTTCCAGGCGGTGGACGACCTGCTCGGCATCTGGGGCGACCCGGAGGCCACCGGCAAGCAGACGTGGAGCGACCTGCGCCAGCGCAAGAAGTCCCTGCCGGTCGTCGCCGCGCTGGCGGCGGGCGGGCCGGCCTCGGCCCGGCTGGCCGAGCTGCTGGCGGCGGACGCCAAGAGCAGCGACTTCGCGAACTTCTCGGAGGAGGAGTTCGCGGCCCGCGCGGCGCTCATCGAGGAAGCGGGCGGCCGCCAGTGGACCGCCGACGAGGCGCGCCGCCAGCACGCGATCGCGATCCGCGCGCTGGACGACGTCGACATGCCGCAGCGGGTGCGCGACCAGCTGGTCGCCCTCGCCGACTTCGTCGTCGTGCGCAAGAGGTGACCGCCACCCGACGGCGGATATGACTCGCGAGTCGTCGGCCGACGCCTGAGGGCGTCGGCCACGGCGGGGTGCGCGGCCAGGTAGCCCAGGCGCAGGCCGGCGGCGCCGAAGGCCTTGGACATGGTCCGGGAGACCACCATGTTGG
>NZ_JBFBFP010000050.1:0-54160 GCF_040684275.1 Streptomyces sp. NPDC091371 | reverse complement strand
AGGACGCCGAACTGGGCCACCCTCGGCCCTCCGACCCCTGGAAACGTTCGGCGTCCGAGGAGACGCCCCGGCGACCGCCCGGCCCCGGCGGAACCTTTCCGGCCCCGCCCCCGGCCACCGCCTGGCCCGAGGCTGCCGGAGCCGCCGTGTCCGGCCTGACGGCCTCCTGGCCCGAGGCGGAGCCCCTCCCGGCACCCGCCCCGGAGCCCCGGGCGGAGGCGCTGCGGCCCGCCGCACAGCGGGACGCCGAGGTGTGGCCGCCCCGCGCGGCCGGCGCTCGCCCGGCGCTCCCGCACCCCGCGGCCCCCGCCGCCCCGGCGGCCCCGGCGGCCCCCCGCATCCCCGCCCCCAGCCCTCCGGGGGACACCGCACGCGCCGTCTTCGAGCGGATGGCCGACCGCGCCGTGCGCCCCGCAGGGCTGGCGCGGCGCGTGGCGGCCCGCGCGCTGGACTCCCTCGTGTTCGCGGCCGTCGCGGCGGCGGCCGCCACCCCCCTCGTCCCCGCGGCCACCGCCCACCTCCAGTCGAAGGTCGACGCCGCCCGGGCGAGCGGCCGCGCCACCACCGTCTGGCTCCTCGACGCCACCGTCGCCGGCCAACTGGGCCTGGTCCTGGGGGCCGTCCTCCTCTTCGGGATCCTCTACGAGGTCCTGCCCACCGCCCGCTGGGGCCGTACCCCGGGCAAGAAGGTCCTCGGCATCCGGGTGCTGGCCGCCGCCACCCTGCGCCCGCCCCGCTTCGGCGCGGCCCTGCGCCGCTGGCTGGTGTACGCCTTCCTCGGCCTCCCCGGCAGCCTCTGGTGCCTGGTGGACCGCCCGCGCCGCCAGGCCTGGCACGACAAGGCGGCAGGAACCTACGTCTCCCGCTGACGAGCACGTCCCCCGAATGGACGCGGTCCCGTTGCGGGGGCGGCGGACCCGGGTTCGACTCGGGCCATGAGTACCGACCAGCCGCCGCCGGGCGAGCCGCCCGAGGACGACCCGTTCCTCAAGAAGCCCCAGGAACCGACGCCTCCGTCGGGCGGTTCGCCGTACGGCTCGCCGCCTCCCGGGGGCGGCGGCCAGCCACCCCCGCCCCCCGGAGGCCCGGGCGCGGGCGGGGGCGGGGGCGGCGGCGGAGGAGGCGGATACCCGCCCCCGCCGCCCCCCTACGGCGGTGACCCGTACGGAGGGAGCGGCGGCTACGGCATGCCGGACCCGCTCGCCGGGATGCCCCCGCTCGCCGACTTCGGCAAGCGGCTCGCCGCGCGCATCATCGACCTGCTGATCGTCGCCGTCCCGCTGTTCCTCATCCAGCTGGCCATCGGCGACCGGAACCGCTACACGGTCGAGACGAACAAGGGCGAGGACGTCACCGAGATCATCACGAAGTCCTACAGCGGCAGCGGCCTGCTGATGACCCTGATCGCGATCGTCGCCTACATCGGCTACGACTGGTGGTTCACCAAGAAGAACGGCCAGACCGTCGGCAAGAAGGCGATGGGCCTGCGCGTGGCGATGCTCAACGACGGCAGCGTCCCGGTGTCAGGCCCGGCACTGTCCCGCGCCGCGGTGCTCTGGCTGCCGACGCTGATCTGCTGCTTCTGCCTGTGGCCGCTCGCGCTGATCATCTCGATCGTCGCGGACAAGCCGTACAAGCAGGGCCTGCACGACAAGGTGGGCAAGACCGTGGTGGTCCAGGCAACGACCTGACCCCACACGCGACACGCGCACACAGCGGGCGGTCACCCCTCGGGGGAGGCCGCCCGCTCCGCGTTGCCCGGAGTCAGTGGTGCACGGGCTCTTCGGAGACGGCCCCGGCCCCGGCCCCGGCGACGGCGCCGGCGTGCGGGGCGGCAACGGCACCCGCCGCGCCGCCCGTACGGGCGGTGGCCGCATGCCGCCCCCGCCGCCGGGGCGCGGGCACCGTGAGGGCGACGAGCAGACCGAGCGCGAGGGCGGCCGCGGCGATGACCGCGACTCCGAGCCCCGTACTCGTCTGCGAGAGCAGCAGCATGGCGATCGTCGACACGATGACGGTGGCGGACCCGTAGGCGAGCTGTGCGGCAGTCGGACGCGGCATGGCGATATCCGTCCTCAGGGAGGGGAGGGGGAGTCGGCTCAACTAGGTCGCGCGTCAAGTGACTCTACGACTGCAGATGCCCGAGCGGAACCGCCAGTAAGCGTGACCTAACCCACGGTGCCGGAGCACGGGGGGCGCACGAGGGTCATTTTCCTCACCATGCGCCGCGGCCGACCGGACCGATCGGGTCCGGAACGCCCCAAATGCGAGGCCGGGAAGCGCCGTTCGCCCCGTATGGCAGCGGAACGTCCGGATAGCGGAACTCGCTGACCGCATAGTGCAGTTGTAAGGAGCAAGTCAAGGTCTGTCTTTTCTTTGAACTCTCCGGTCAAATGTCGTCACTTGAGACGCGCGCCGCGCGGAACCCCCCTGCTCCGATGGAGACGTTCCGACCGTCCATGCGGCCGCGGGAGGGGAACACATCAAGTGACCAGCAACTCCGCCAAGCGGCGCACCGTGCGCGCCGCGGCCGTCGCCGTGACCATGGCAGCTTGTGCGACGAGCGCCACCTTCTTCACTGTCACCGCGGCCCAGGCCGAGGACAAGGGCCCGAACGCCCCGGTGGCCGACCGCCAGGACCCGACCGCCCCCTCGAAGGTGGTCGAGCACAACCTCAAGGGCCCGTTCAGCGAGCAGCAGGCGCAGCAGCGCAAGGCCGCCCTGGACCAGGTGCTCTCCGGCAAGAAGGACGTCGAGCAGCGCGGCGCCTCCAAGGTCGTCAAGCTCGACGACAAGAAGTACGTCGAGCTCGGCCGCGAGAAGACCGACAAGATCTTCACGATCCTCGTCGAGTTCGGCGACCAGGTCGACAACACCACCATGTTCGACCCGGACGGCCCCGGCCCCAAGCCGGCCGTCCCGAAGTACGGCGGCACCCCCGGTCCGCTGCACAACACGATCGCCCAGCCGGACCGCGCCAACAACAACAGCACCGCCTGGCGCAAGGACTTCAGCCGCGAGTACTTCCAGGACCTGTACTTCGCCACGGGTCAGGGCAAGGACTCGCTGAAGACCTACTACGAGAAGACCTCCTCGGGCCGCTACTCGGTCGAGGGCGAGGTCGCCGACTGGGTCAAGGTCCCGTACAACGAGGCCCGTTACGGCTCCAACTACTGCGGCCAGAGCAACTGCTCCAACGTGTGGGACACCGTCAAGGACGGCGTCACCGCGTGGGTGGAGGCCCAGAAGAAGGCGGGCAAGACCGACGCCGAGATCAAGGCGAAGCTGGCCCAGTACGACCTGTGGGACCGCTACGACTTCGACGGCGACGGCAACTTCAACGAGCCCGACGGCTACATCGACCACTTCCAGATCGTCCACGCGGGCGAGGACGAGTCGGCCGGCGGCGGCGTGCAGGGCCCGACGGCGCTGTGGGCGCACCGCTGGTACGCGTACGGCACCGCGGCGGGCAAGACCGGTCCGGAGAACAACAAGGCCGGCGGCACCCAGATCGGCGACTCCGGCATCTGGGTCGGCGACTACACGATGCAGCCCGAGAACGGCGGCCTCGGTGTCTTCGCGCACGAGTACGGCCACGACCTGGGCCTGCCCGACCTCTACGACACCTCCGGCGGCGGCGAGAACTCGGTCGGCTTCTGGTCCCTGATGTCGGCCGGCTCCTGGCTCGGCAAGGGCCAGGACTCCATAGGCGACCTCCCGGGCGACATGACCGCCTGGGACAAGCTCCAGCTGGGCTGGCTGAACTACGACAAGGCCAAGGCCGCGACGAAGTCCACCCACAAGCTGGGCGTTTCGGAGTACAACACCAAGGACAAGCAGGCGCTGGTCGTCGAGCTGCCGAAGAAGCAGGTCAAGACCGACGTCGTCGCCCCCGCCGAAGGCGCCACCCAGTGGTGGAGCAACATGGGCGACGACCTCAAGAACACCCTCACCCGCTCCGTGGACCTGACGGGCAAGACGTCCGCCGCGCTGTCCCTCAAGGGCTGGTGGGACATCGAGGCCGACTACGACTACCTCTACACCGAGGTGTCCACGGACGGCGGCGCCACCTGGACCGCCCTCGCCGGTACCGCCGACGGCACGGCCCTCCCGGCCGACGCCTCCGGCAGCCCGTCGCTGACCGGTGCCTCGGAGTCCTGGAAGAACCTGAACTTCCCGCTCGACGCCTACGCGGGCAAGAAGTTCGACCTCCGCTTCCGCTACCAGACGGACGGCGGCGCGGGCGGCAAGGGCTTCACGGCCGACGCCATGACCATCACCGCGGACGGCGCCGCGCTGTTCACCGACGGCGCCGAGAACGGCGACAACGGCTGGACCGGCAAGGGCTTCTCGCGCATCGGCTCCGGCTTCACCAAGGAGTACGCCCAGTACTACCTGGCCGAGAACCGCCGCTACGTCTCGTACGACAAGACCCTCCAGGTCGGCCCGTACAACTTCGGCTTCGCCAACACCCGTCCGAACTGGGTCGAGCACTACGCCTACCAGGACGGCCTGCTGATCTGGCAGTGGGACACCTCCCAGAAGGACAACAACACCAGCCAGCACCCGGGCCAGGGCCTGATCCTTCCGATCGACGCCAACGCGAAGCCCATGAAGTGGGCGGACGGCACCCTGCTGCGCAACAAGATCCAGCCGTACGACGCCGCCTTCAGCGCCTACAAGACGGACGCGATCACCCTGCACAAGAACGGCGAGGAGCTCTTCCTCAAGCCGAAGGCCGCCCAGCTGGTCTTCGACGACAAGAAGGGCACCTACTGGTACGCCGAGAACCCGACCGGCTCGGTGAAGGTCACTGACACCAACACCAAGATCAAGATCCTCAAGGAGACCTACGACGGTCTCGTCATGACGGTCGAGGTCGGACCCTCCGCCAAGTAATTCGGTAAAACCGCAGGTCAAAGCATGATCGGCCGTCGCCCTCTAGCGGGCGGCGGCCGATCGCGTTTAGATGCGCGGTACGAGTTTCTTATTGACGGGGGAGATGACAGCCGTGCCCGGTGGAGGTTTCGTCAGATTGCCAGGCGGCAGCGTCGTGGTCGCGCTCACGCTGCCCAGACCGTCGCCCGGCGAGGGCGGCGACGACGGCGACGTCCGCGTCCTCGTGCACGCCGCGAACCGTGCCCGCGCCCTGACCAGGCTGCGGAACCTCGGTATGCGGGCCGTGTACCTGCGGGGCAACGCGCACCCGCCGACACCGGACGAGATCACGGCCGTCCTGCACCACCCGGACGGCCTCCTGTGGCGCGGGGCCCCCGACCGCGCCCAGGAGCTCTGGCACCCCATCCGGGCCCTCCTGGGCACCTAGTGCTGTGACCGGCAAGGTTCACCGGGTCACGGCGCCCGGCACGGCACCTCGCTGCGTTGTCGGACCGCGCAAGTACGTCCAGTACGAGCCGCGGCCCTCCGCCTTGCGATGCTTCCCCTAGGCCCTGCGGGCCTGGGGAGGCCCCATGCACCGGACACCGCGACCCGGCAAACCTTTCCGGCCACAGCACCAGGGCCTGTCCGGCGGATCAGGGTCGGACAGGCCCCAGGCCGGCCTCAGGAGGCCTTGCCGCCCACCAGGGCCACGCCGGCCGCCCGGAGCTCCTCCAGCGCCTTCTCGGTGGTGTGGGGGGCCACGGCGGCCGTCAGGTCCAGCAGGACGCGGGTGGCGAAGCCGGCGCGGGCGGCGTCGAGGGCGGTGGCCTTCACGCAGTGGTCGGTGGCGATGCCGACCACGTCCACCTCGGTGACGTGGCGCGCGCGCAGCCACTCGCCGAGCGTGGCACCGTTCTCGTCGGCCCCCTCGAAGCCGCTGTAGGCGGCTTCGTACGCGCCCTTGTCGAACACGGCGGCGACGGCCCCCGACGCGACGGCGGGCGCGAAGTTCGGGTGGAATCCCACGCCCTCGGTCCCGGCGACGCAGTGCACGGGCCAGCTCGTCTCGTAGTCCGGCTCCGCCGGGGGGCGGGCGAAGTGCGACCCGGGGTCGACGTGGTGGTCCCGGGTGGCGACGACGTGCCGGTACGCGGCGGTGGCCTGCCCGATGTACTCGGTGACGGCGGCGGCCACGTCGGCTCCGCCGGCCACCGCGAGGCTGCCGCCTTCGCAGAAGTCGTTCTGTACGTCGACGACGATCAGTGCGCGGTGCATGACGCTGCCCTTCGCTTAGGCGGGGTGAATGGTGCGGGCCGGCTGCTGGGGGCTCTGCCCCCAGACCCCCGCGCCTCAAACGCCGGCGAGGCTGGGGGTATGCCCGCCCGGAGGGCTACGCGTACTCCGTGGGGAGCACGGCCTCGCCGCGGGAGAGCTGGGTCGCGGAGAGCGGCAGCCCCGCCCGCGCGGCCCGGTGACGGTCACGGGCGGACTCCAGCGGCTCGCGGGCCACGACCTCGCCGGCCTTGACCAGCTGAACGAGCAGCTGCCGGTCCGCCAGGGCGGCGGGCACGGGGCCCACGCCCACGACCTCCGCCTCGGCCACGCCCTCCGCGTCCAGCCGCCGCGCGGCCCACTTGCGGCCCCCGATGGACGTCTTCCCGCCCGTGGACTTCTTCGCCACCGGCGCCAGCGCCGCCTTCGGGTCCGCCGAGGTCGCCCGGGCCACCAGCTTGTAGACCATCGAGCACGTCGGGTGACCGCTGCCCGTCACCAGCTGGGTGCCCACCCCGTACGCGTCCACCGGCGCCGCCGCCAGCGAGGCGATGGCGTACTCGTCCAGGTCCGAGGTGACCACGATCTTCGTCGAGGTCGCCCCCAGGTCGTCCAGCTGCTGCCGCACCCGGTGCGCCACCAGCAGCAGGTCGCCGGAGTCGATCCGGACCGCGCCCAGGTCGGTGCCCGCCACCTCGACGGCCGTACGGACCGCCTCGGCCACGTCGTACGTGTCCACCAGGAGCGTGGTGCCCCGGCCCAGCGAGGCCACCTGGGCCTGGAAGGCGTCCCGCTCGCTGTCGTGCACCAGCGTGAAGGCGTGCGCGCTCGTGCCCACCGTCGGGATCCCGTACCGGAAGCCGGCCGCCAGGTCCGAGGTGGAGGTGAAACCGCCCACGTACGCGGCCCGCGAAGCGGCGACCGCCGCCAGCTCGTGCGTGCGCCGCGCGCCCATCTCGATCAGCGGCCGGCCGCCCGCCGCCGAGGCCATCCGGGAGGCGGCCGCGGCGATCGCCGAGTCGTGGTTGAGGATCGACAGGATCACCGTCTCCAGCAGCACGCACTCGGCGAAGCTGCCCTCGACGCGCAGGATCGGCGACCCGGGGAAGTACACCTCCCCCTCCGGGTAGCCCCAGATGTCGCCCGAGAAGCGGTACGAGGCCAGCCAGTCCAGGGTCCGCATGTCGACGACGGCCCGCTCGCGCAGGAATTCCAGCACGGCGCCGTCGAAGCGGAAGTTCTCCACCGCGTCGAGCACCCGCCCGGTGCCCGCGACGACGCCGTAGCGCCGCCCCTCGGGCAGCCGCCGGGTGAAGACCTCGAAGACCGAGCGGCGGTCGGCCGTGCCGCTCGCCAGGGCGGCCTGCAGCATCGTGAGCTCGTAATGGTCCGTGAAGAGCGCTGTCGACGGCACGTCCACCGGCAGGCCCAGGTCCGCAGGGTTCATGACACGGATGCTAGCGCACATTTCGTCAGAGTGACGAGATGTAGGACCCGTTTGTGCGACGGCCCGGTTGCGGTGGCAGCATGGGACGAGTGAGTGTTGCTCCCATTGAGATCGAACGCACCGAGTCGGCCGAAGAGACCTTCGCGGTCCCGGAACCCGACGTCCCCTGGGTGACCCTGGTGCACAACGACCCGGTCAACCTCATGAGCTACGTGGCGTACGTGTTCCAGGCGTACTTCGGCTATTCGAAGGACGTGGCGCACAAGCTGATGCTCGACGTCCATCACAAGGGGCGGGCGGTCGTGTCCAGCGGCACCCGCGAGGAAATGGAGCGCGACGTGCAGGCCATGCACGGCTACGGCCTGTGGGCGACCCTTTCGCAGGACCGCGGCTGATGGGCGGCGGGACCTTCGAGGAGCTGAAGGGCGGCGGCGCCGCCATCGCGCTCGACGAGATCGAGATCTCCATCCTGCGCTCCCTGGCCGTCCAGCTGCTGGAGCTGCTCGGCCCCGGCGAGCCCGAGCCCGCCGAGGACGCCGACCCGCTGGCCGCGCTCTTCGCCGAGGGGCCCTCCGAGCCCCCGTCCGACCCGGCGCTGGCCCGGCTCTTCCCCGACGCCTACGGGTCCCCGGACGGCACGGGCGACGAGGACGTGGACCAGGACGAGATCAGGGCCCGGTCGGCGGAGTTCCGCCGGTTCACCGAGAACGACCTGCGCACCCGCAAGCGCGAGGACGCGCTGGCCGTCGTACGCAGCCTGGACGGGCTCACCCCGGCCGGCGACGGGGCGGCCGTGCTGGAACTGACCGGCGAGCTGCCGCTGCGCTGGCTCGGCGCGCTCAACGACCTGCGCCTGACCATCGCGGCCCGCCTCGACATCACGGAGGACGACGAGAGCGCCATGCTCTTCCGGCTGCCGGACGACGATCCGCGCAAGCCGATGGTGATGGCGTACCTCTGGCTGGGCGGCCTCCAGGAGACCCTCATCGAAACCCTCTGAGGAGTCTCAGGGGAGCCTCAAAACACGACGGCGTTCGCTCAGCGGACGCTCAAATCCGGATAACGATCAGATCACTGCGGCGCAGTGATCTGATGCGTTTTGGGGCTCCGTGTTCCGAATTTACCGTGTCCTGCGTCACATTCCACACCCTCGAACGCCCGTAATGGCGTGATAAATCTTCACGACCGCCGGGACGCCACCCCTGTTCCGCGGCCCGCTTGAACCGGCTGACCGCCGGGTGCAACTCCATCCGTATCCGGGGGGATCGAGGACCCGATCCGCAGCCAATGAAGGCGCGGGTCGGCGTGGAGAAAGGCGCACCAAGACATGACCTCTGTGCAGGTCGAGCAGCACGACACGACGCCCGGCGAGGGCGCACCGGCCGAGGGCGGCGAGGGTTACCACCGCGCACTCGGCGCCCGCCAGATCCAGATGATCGCGATCGGCGGAGCCATCGGCACCGGCCTCTTCCTGGGCGCCGGCAAGGCCATCTCCATGGCCGGACCCAGCCTGATCCTCGCCTACTCCATCGTGGGCGTGATCATCTTCTTCATCATGCGGGCCCTGGGCGAGCTGCTCATGTACCGCCCGGTCGCGGGGTCCTTCTCCGACTACGCGCGCGAGTTCCTCGGCCCCTTCTGGGGCTACGCCACCGGCTGGACGTACTGGCTGTTCTGGGTGGTCACCGGCATCACCGAGGTGACCGCGGCGGCCAAGTACATGGCCTACTGGACCGGCGACAGCTTCCCGCAGTGGGCGTACGCGCTGATCTTCACGGTCATCCTCTACGGCGCGAACCTCATCTCCGTGAAGCTCTTCGGCGAGCTGGAGTTCTGGTTCTCGATGGTCAAGGTCACCGCCATCGTCGGCATGATCCTCATCTGCGCGGGCATCCTGACCATCGGCTTCTCCGATGCTGCCGCCACCGCCTCCGTCTCCAACCTGTGGAACGACGGCGGGTTCTTCCCCAAGGGCATCGGCGGCACCCTGATGACCCTGCAGATCGTGGTCTTCGCCTTCCTCGCGGTCGAGCTGGTCGGCGTCACCGCCGGCGAGTCCAAGGATCCCGAGAAGACCCTCCCCAAGGCCATCAACACCGTGCCGTGGCGCATCGCCGTCTTCTACGTCGGCGCCCTGATCATGATCCTGTCGGTCGTGCCGTGGACGCACTTCCAGCCGGGCGTCTCGCCCTTCGTCGCGGCCTTCGAGAAGATGGGCCTCGGCGTCGGCGCCGCCATCGTCAACTTCGTCGTCCTGACCGCCGCCCTGTCCTCCTGCAACTCGGGCATGTACTCCACCGGCCGCATGCTGCGCGACCTCGCCCTCAACGGCCAGGGCCCGAAGGTCTTCACCAAGCTGACGAAGAACGGCACCCCGCTGATCGGCACCACCTTCTCGGCCTCGCTGATGCTCGTCGGCGTCTGGATCAACTACGTCGCCCCGGGCAAGGCCTTCGACTACGTCGTCTCCTTCGCCACCATCTCCGGCATGTGGGCCTGGATCGTGATCCTGGTCTGCCAGATCCGCTACCGCGCCAAGGCCGACCGCGGCGAGCTGCCCGCCTCGCGCTTCAAGACGCCCGGCTCCCCGTACACGAGCTACGTCGCCCTCGCCTTCATCGCCATGGTCATCGTGATGATGGGCGTCGACAAGGACTCCCGGGTCTCGCTCTACTGCGCCCCGCTGTGGGGCCTCATCCTGGGCCTGTCCTACCTGGCCCTGAAGTCCCGCAACCCGCGCGGCGCCGCCTTCACCAAGGCCTCGTAGCGGCCCCGTAGCAGCCTCCTGTCCAGCATCCGGGCCCTCCCGTACCACATCTCGGTACGGGAGGGCCCGTCTGCTTATCCTGTCGCTCATGCTGACCCTCACCCAGGCGCTCTACGACCAGATCGTCGAGCACGCCCGCCAGGACCACCCCGACGAGGCGTGCGGCGTCGTGGCCGGACCGGCTGGCACCGACCGTCCCGAGCGGTTCATCCCGATGCTCAACGCCGCCCGGTCGCCCACGTTCTACGAGTTCGACTCGAAGGACCTGCTCAAGCTCTACCGCGAGCTGGACGACCGCGACGAGGAGCCGGTGATCGTCTACCACTCGCACACCGCGACCGAGGCCTACCCCTCGCGCACGGACGTCACCTACGCGAACGAGCCCGGCGCGCACTACGTCCTCGTCTCGACGGCGGACAAGGACGGCCTCGGGGAGTTCCAGTTCCGCTCGTACCGGATCGTCGACGGCGTGATCACGGAGGAAGAAGTGCAGGTCGTTCCGGCCTACTGACCACCATGTGAGCAGTTCGCGTCCACGATGCGGAATCACACTCCAAACGGGGGACCGGGAATCGTTAACATGACCGCATGGTTTCCCACGACGTGAGCATCGAGACGCCCGGCAGGCTGCTGCTCGTGGCGCGGCTGCACGTCGACCTGTGCCGCCTCGCCAGCGCCATCTGTCCTGCCGCCTGAGCACTGAGCACCGAGCACCAGAGCCCTCTCGCGCGGGGCAGCAAGAACCGCGCGCCCGCACGTTCTTAACGCCCCTTACGCCCTTTCACGACAATGGAGCCTGCCATGGCCATCGAGGTCCGCATCCCCACCATCCTCCGCACCTACACCGACGGCGAGAAGGCCGTGTCCGGTGAAGGCGCCACCCTCGCCGACCTCTTCGCCGACCTGGAGAGCCGCCACAAGGGCATTGAGGAGCGCATCGTCGACGGCGGCCAGCTGCGCCGCTTCGTGAACGTCTACCTCAACGACGAGGACGTCCGCTTCCTCGACGGCATCTCCACCGCCCTCAAGGACGGCGACAACGTCACCATCCTCCCGGCCGTGGCCGGCGGCGCTGTCTGATGCGTTACGACTCCCCGCTGGCCTCGGTCGGCAACACGCCGCTGGTCCGGCTGCCCCGGCTGTCGCCCTCCGAGGACGTCCGCATCTGGGCCAAGCTGGAGGACCGCAACCCGACCGGCTCGATCAAGGACCGCCCCGCGCTCCACATGGTCGAGCAGGCCGAGAAGTCCGGCCGCCTGTACCCCGGCTGCACCATCCTGGAGCCGACCTCGGGCAACACCGGCATCTCCCTGGCGATGGCGGCCAAGCTCAAGGGCTACCGCATCGTGTGCGTGATGCCGGAGAACACCTCGCAGGAGCGCCGGGACCTACTGGCCATGTGGGGAGCCGAGATCATCTCATCGCCCGCCGCGGGCGGCTCGAACACCGCGGTGCGGATGGCGAAGGAAATCGCCGCCGAGCACCCCGACTGGGTGATGCTCTACCAGTACGGCAACCCCGACAACGCGGGCGCGCACTACGCCACCACCGGCCCGGAGATCCTCGCCGACCTGCCCTCGATCACCCACTTCGTGGCGGGCCTGGGCACGACGGGCACCCTCATGGGCGTCGGCCGCTACCTGCGCGAGCACGTTCCCGGAGTCAAGATCGTGGCCGCCGAACCGCGCTACGACGACCTCGTCTACGGCCTGCGCAACCTCGACGAGGGCTTCGTCCCCGAGCTCTACGACGCCTCGGTGCTCACCTCGCGGTTCTCGGTGGGCTCGGCGGACGCGGTGACCCGCACGCGGGAGCTGCTCCAGCAGGAGGGCATCTTCGCGGGCGTCTCCACCGGGGCCGCGCTGCACGCGGCGATCGGCGTGGGCCGCAAGGCGGTGGCCGCGGGCGAATCGGCGGACATCGTGTTCGTCGTGGCCGACGGCGGCTGGAAGTACCTCTCCACTGGCGTGTACACGGCGGCCACCACGGAGGAAGCCATCGAGGTCCTCCAGGGCCAGCTCTGGGCGTAGCCCGTGTGCGTCTGCGGCGCCGTTGCCGGGGGCTCCGCCCCCGGACCCCCGCGCCTCAAACGCCGGCGGGGCCGTATTCGCCCGGCCGGGATCGGGGGGTGTCGGGGGCCGGTAACCTGGAGCAGGGGCGTTTTCGCGCGCCCGCACACGTACGCGCAACCAGGAAGGTGCCCGCACCGTGGAAACCGCAGCTCCGGCAGCCGTGATCGTCGCCATCGACGGTCCCTCCGGCACGGGCAAGTCCAGCACCTCCAAGGCCGTGGCCGCCAAGCTCGGGCTGCGCTACCTGGACACCGGCGCCCAGTACCGGGCCATCACCTGGTGGATGATCACCAACGGCGTGGACACCGACGACGCGGAGGCCATCGCCCTCGCCGCCGGCAAGCCCGCCATCGTGTCCGGTACGGACCCGTCCGCGCCCACCATCACCGTGGACGGCCTCGACGCCTCCGGCCCCATCCGCACCCAGGAGGTCACCTCCAAGGTCAGCGCCGTCAGCGCCGTCCCCGAGGTGCGCACCCTGATCACCGAGCTGCAGAGGTCCATCGCCGCCGAGGCGGCCGCTGAGGCCGACGGCATCGTCGTCGAGGGCCGGGACATCGGCACCACCGTGCTGCCCGACGCCGACCTGAAGATCTTCCTCACCGCGTCCCCGGAGGCCCGCGCGGCCCGCCGCAGCGGCGAGCTGCGCGGCAAGGAGGCCGCCGACCTCGCGGCCACCCAGGCGGCGCTGATCAAGCGCGACGCCGCGGACTCCGGCCGCAAGACCTCCCCGCTGGCCAAGGCCGGCGACGCCGTCGAGGTGGACACCACCGAGCTCACGCTCGACCAGGTCATCGAGTGCGTCGTGACCCTGGTGGAAGAGAAGCGGGCGGGGCGCAAGTGAGCGATACGCCCTCCCTCAAGGGTGCGGCGGTCGGCAGGCGCATCGGCATCGGGCTCATGTACGGGCTGTGGAAGCCGCGCGTGCTCGGCGCGTGGAAGGTGCCGGCCTCCGGCCCCGTCATCCTCGCCGTGAACCACTCGCACAACATCGACGGCCCCATGGTGATGGGCACCGCGCCCCGGCCCCTGCACTTCCTGATCAAGAAGGAAGCGTACGTCGGCCCGCTCGGCCCCTTCCTCGAAGGGATCGGGCAGGTCAAGGTCGACCGCGGCGGCCCCGACCGGACGGCGATAAGCCGCGCCCTCGGCGTGCTCGACAATGGAGGGGCCCTGGGGATCTTCCCCGAGGGCACCCGGGGCGAAGGGGACTTCGCCTCGCTGCGCGCCGGGCTCGCCTACTTCGCGGTGCGCAGCGGCGCGCCCATCGTGCCGGTGGCCGTGCTGGGCAGCGGCGACACCCCGGGGCGGCTCGTCAAGGGGCTGCCCGCCTTCAAGAGCCGGGTCGACGTCGTCTTCGGCTCGGCCTTCGACGCCGGGGACGGCAGTGGCCGCCGTACCCGTACCGCGCTGGACGAGGCCACCGTACGCATCCAGGACCGGCTGACCGCCCACCTGGCCGATGCCAAGCGCCTCACCGGGCGCTGAGCGAGACTTGACCTAGTAGTGGAACCGCGCTGCGCGGGTGCCACCGATCACCACGAACGACGAGGAACGGACTTCATGAACGACCAGCACGACCACGGAGCACTTGGCGATGCCGAGTACGCGGAGTTCATGGAGCTCGCCGCGGAAGAGGGCTTCGACATCGAGGACGTCGAAGGTGCCCTCGAGGAGGCCGCTGCCGGTCCCCTCCCCGTCCTCGCCATCGTGGGCCGGCCGAACGTCGGCAAGTCGACCCTGGTGAACCGCATCATCGGTCGCCGCGAGGCGGTCGTCGAGGACAAGCCCGGCGTCACACGCGACCGCGTCATGTACGAGGCCGAGTGGGCGGGCCGCCGCTTCACGGTCGTCGACACCGGCGGCTGGGAGCAGGACGTCCTCGGCATCGACGCCTCCGTCGCCGCCCAGGCCGAGTACGCCATCGAGTCCGCCGACGCCGTGGTCTTCGTCGTCGACGCCAAGGTCGGCGCCACCGACACCGACGAGGCCGTCGTCCGTCTGCTGCGCAAGTCGAAGAAGCCCGTCGTGCTGTGCGCCAACAAGGTCGACGGCCAGAGCGGCGAGTCTGACGCGGCCTCCCTGTGGTCCCTGGGCCTCGGCATGCCGCACCCGGTCTCCTCGCTGCACGGCCGCGGCACCGGCGACATGCTGGACGCCGTCCTCGAAGCCCTCCCCGAGGCCCCCGAGCAGACCTTCGGCGGCACCGCCATCGGCGGCCCCCGCCGCATCGCGCTGATCGGCCGCCCGAACGTGGGCAAGTCCTCGCTGCTCAACAAGGTCGCGAAGGAGGAGCGGGTCGTCGTCAACGAGCTGGCCGGCACCACCCGCGACCCGGTCGACGAGCTGATCGAGCTCGGCGGAGTCACCTGGAAGTTCGTCGACACCGCCGGCATCCGCAAGAAGGTCCACCTCCAGCAGGGCGCCGACTACTACGCCTCCCTGCGCACGGCCGCCGCCGTGGAGAAGGCGGAGGTCGCGGTCATCCTGATCGACACCACCGAGCAGATCAGCGTCCAGGACCAGCGCATCATCACCATGGCCGTCGAGTCCGGCCGCGCCATCGTGATCGCCTACAACAAGTGGGACGAGCTCGACGAGGAGCGCCGCTACTACCTCGAGCGCGAGATCGAGACCGAGATGCAGCAGGTCTCCTGGGCGCCCCGGGTGAACGTCTCCGCGCTCACCGGCCGCCACATGGAGAAGCTGGTCCCGGCGATCGAGACCGCCCTCGCGGGCTGGGAGACGCGCGTCCCCACCGGCCGGCTGAACGCCTTCCTCGGTGAGGTCGTCGCCGCCCACCCGCACCCGATCCGCGGCGGCAAGCAGCCCCGCATCCTGTTCGGTACCCAGGCCGGCAGCAAGCCGCCGCGGTTCGTCCTCTTCGCCTCCGGCTTCCTGGAGCACGGCTACCGGCGCTTCATCGAGCGCCGGCTGCGCGAGGAGTTCGGCTTCGAGGGCACCCCGATCCACATCTCGGTGCGGGTGCGCGAGAAGCGCGGCGCCCAGTACAAGAAGAAGAAGTAGCAGTACGGGCCCTGCGGGGTCCCGGGGTCAGTAGCCCCGGCGCGGAGCGGGCGGCAGGGCCGCCGGGATGTGCGTCATCCCGGTCTGGTGCTGCCGCCCGCCGCCGTATGCGGGGGCCGGCTCGGCGGCGGTCCCCGCGTAGGAGTGGGCGGGCTGCTGCTGCGGGGCGTACACGGGCTGCCAGGGGTCGGCGCGCTGCCATGAGGAACCGTTCCAGCCGCTGGCGTACGAGCTGACGCTGCCGGCGCCGACGGCGCCGCTGCCGTACCCGCCCCCGTACGAGAACGCCGTGAACCCGAGGTCTTCCTCGCCCGTGCGGTCGCCCGGGAGCGCCCGGAAGGCGCGCAGGTACTCCGAGTACAGCGTGTCGTAGATCGGGGTGTGCGAGACGGTGCTCGTACGGGAGGGGGCGCGGGAGGAGTCGTATGAGTGCACGTACCAGCCAACGAACGCGGCGCCCTGCGGATGCGGGGTGAACGGGCCGAAATAGCAGATCGCCGGGGGTGCGCGGGACGGACCGCGCACCCCCGGCGCACGCCACCGGGCCCCCGGGGTGAGAGGGGCCGGCGGCCGTTCCGGGGCCGGTGGGCGTCAGGCTCCCGAGGTACCGGCGAGGGGCATCGAGGCGGCCACCAGCTTGCCCGCGGCGGCGGCCTTGTCCAGGGCGTCGCGCAGCAGGTCCTCGCGGGGCTGCTGGCCGATGGAGCCGACCGGGGCGGCGTAGATGAGCACGCGCTGGGTCTTGTTGACGGCCGCACGCCAGCCGTCGGTGACGGACAGCGCCTGGTGCGCCTGCCACCAGGCGACCTGACCGCCGTCGGTGCCCGGCTGCAGCACGGCGTGCAGCTGGCCGCCGGCGAGCAGCACCGACCATCCGCCGAGGGCGGTGGGGAGCTCGGCGGTGTCGGTGACCGGGATGAAGCCCTGCTCGATGAGGAGCGGCAGGAAGTCGTCCCCGGGGCCGGTGGTGCCGGGGCGGGCGATCGGCGCGGTCGGCTCGACGACCAGGGCGGGGTGCAGTTCGCCGCCGATCAGGACCAGGCCGCTGGTGATGCCGAGGACCGCCTGGCCGCCGGGCACGTTCTGCGGGCCGTCGCCGGGGAGCGGGATGACGGGCACGGCGGGGGCCGGGCTGTCGCCGGTGATGCTGCGGACGGCGCCCTGCAGCTGCTCCTCGGAAACGGTGACGACCTGCGAGGGGATGCAGGTGGCGTGGGCGAAGGCGAGGACGGCGGTCTCCTCGCCGACGAACAGCACCGTGCTGGTGCGGTCGTTCTCGGGGTCGCCCGGGGTGCGGCAGGAGGTGCAGTCGTAACTGCGCGGCGCGTCGTCGCCGACGAGCAGCCTTTCGGCTTCTTCGTCACCGATCTCGGCACGTACCTCATCACTGACGTCGAGCATGCGCGGCACGGGGTGGCTCCTCGGCATAGGTGCGGGCCGGGCGGTTCCCGGCTCGCCGGGCTCAACGGGGGAGCGGCGGCCGGGGTCACGCCATTGGAGGGAACGGAATCGAACCGGGCCCCCGGAAGGGTGAACCGTCCGACCGTGGCTTCGTTTTCGTGCCAACTGTTTTCTGGTTGTGCGCAGTTGGTGCCCGGAGATGGCTGTTTGGGGGAGGGGGCGAGGGTCCGCCGACCGGGTGGGGCGCGCGGGCGCGCCGCGTGGCGGGCCGGGAGGGGCGCAGGGGCCCGCGTAGCGTGACGCGATGCCCAACCTCGGGATCCGGCGAGGCGCCGCAGGCGCTGCCGTCGCCGTCTCCGCTGCCGCCGTACTGGTGCTCGTACTCCCCTCCGGTGCGGCGGCAGCGGCTCCGCCACCGCCCGCTCCGGGCCCCGCCGGGGTGGCGCACCCCGGTTCGCCCGGGCTGATCGGGAACGGGCCCGGTGACTGCGGGCCGGGCGGGGAGTGGCCCTGGGACTGCGTGGCCGACTGCGAGAGCAGCGGCCGCTGGGCGGTCAACACCGGCAACGGCTTCTACGGCGGGCTGCAGTTCTGGCAGCCGACGTGGGAGGAGTACGGGGGGCTGGCGTTCGCGAAGCGGGCCGACCTCGCGAGCCGCGTGCAGCAGATCCGGGTCGCGCAGGACCTCCTCGCCCGGCAGGGGTGGGACGCCTGGCCGGTGTGCTCGAAGCGGTACGGACTGGCGGGGCGGATGCACACGGTGCGGGCCGGGGACACCCTGTACGCGATCGCCCGCCGGCACCGGGTGGCGGGCGGCTGGCAGGCGCTGTACGCGGCGAACCGGGCGGTGATCGGGCCGAAGCCGGGGCTGATCGCGATCGGGATGCTGCTGGTCATCCCGGAGCCGGTGGGGGCGGGGGCGCCGGTTCCGGTTCCGGCTCCGGCTCCGGGGGCCGTGGTTCCTCCGTCGCCTCGCCGCTGAACACCACCGCGCCGCGGCGCAGTTCGTGGACCAGGACCCCGGGGCGGGCGAGCGGCGGGGGCACGCGCTGCTCGGCGAGGACCACGGCGGCGCCCTCGGCGGCCCGGGCGGCGAGCAGTTCGTACGTACGGGCCGCGACGGCCGCGGACATGCCCTGGGTGGGCTCGTCCAGCAGCAGCACGGTTCCGGGGGCGCTGAGCAGGGCCCGGCACAGGGCGAGCATCCGCTGCTCCCCGCCGGAGAGGGTGCCGGCGGGCCGGGCGAGGAGGGCGGCCAGGGCGGGGTAGGCGGCGAGCGCGGGCCCGTGGTGCGGGGAGGCCAGGCGGAGGTGCTCCCCGACGGTGAGGGAGGGGTACACCGCCTGCCGGTCCGGTACGAAGCACAGCCCGCGTCGGGCCCGTTCGTGGGCGGGGAGGCGGGTGACGTCGGCCGTACGGAAGGACACCGTGCCGGAACTGAGCGGTACGGCTCCGGCGAGGGCGCACAGGGCGGTGGTGCGGCCGGAGCCGTTGCGGCCGAGCAGGAGGGTGACGGTGGCGGCGGGCACCGGCAGGTCGACGCCGTGCAGGGCTTCGAGGGGGCCGTAGCGGACCCGGGCGGCGTGCAGGGCCATCTCAAGGGGCATGGAGGCGCCCGTCCCTGAGGGTGTGGACGGTGTCGGCGAGGGCGGCGAGCAGGTCCAGGTCGTGCTCGATGACCACGAGGCCCATCCCGTCGGCGGCCAGGGCGCGCAGCACGCGCGCGAGGGCGGCGACCTCGGCGGTGTCCAGCCCGGCGGTGGGCTCGTCGAGGAGCAGCAGCCGGGGGTTGGCGGCCAGGGCCCGGGCGAGCTCGGTCCGGCGGAGGACCCCGGTGGGGAGGAGGGCGGCGGGGGTGTGGCGGTGGGGGAGGAGGCCGAGGAGGCGGAGGGCGGTGCGGTGTCCGGTGCCGGGGGCGTTGGCGGGGCGGCCTTGGTCTTCGCCGACGCGGACGTTCTCCTCGACGGTGAGGCTCGGGAAGACGGCGGGCTGCTGGAAGGTCCGGCCGAGCCCGAGCCGGGCCCGGGCGTGCGGGGGGAGGCGGGTGATGTCCCGCCCGTCGAGGAGGACCCGGCCGCCGGTCGGCCGGAGCGTGCCGGCCAGGCAGTGCAGGAGGGTGGTCTTGCCGGCGCCGTTCTCGCCGACGATGCCGGTGATGTGGGCGGCGGGGGCGTCGAGGTCGAGCCCGCGGAGTGGCTCGCCGCCGGGGTAGCGGACGCGGAGCCCTCTCGCTTGCAGCAGCGGCGTGCCCGGTGTCGGTGCGGCGCCGTTGCCGGGGCGCTGCCCCGGACCCCGCGCCTCAAACGCCGGCGAGGCTGGAGTTGCCGGCGAGGCTGGAGTTGCAGGCGGAGCTGAAGTGGCGCCCGGCGGGGCTGCTTTGGTGGCGGCGAGGGTGAGGAGGCCGATTGTGAGGGCGGTCAGGGCGGTCGGAGTGGTGTCGAGGAGGGTCAGGAGGACGGCCGCGGTCACCGCCGTGAGGGTGCTGTCCGCGCCCAGGGCCGCTACCGCCGCGAACCAGAGGAGGCTGCGGATCGGATCGAAGGACTCGGGGTCGAAGGCCTGGACCGCTGTGACCAGCATTCCGCCGCCCAGCGCGGCCAGCGCCGCTCCGATGGTGAAGGCGAGGAGCTTCAGCCGCGGGACCGGGACCCCCGCGGCCGAGGCGCCCGCCTCGTGGTCCCGTAGCGCCGCGAAGGCCCGGCCCGGGCGGCCCCGGCGCAGGGCCCGCACCGCGAGGAGCGCGGCGGCCAGGAGGGCCAGCTCCAGCGCGTAGTACGCCCGGTCGTCGGCGAAGCCGGCCGGGCGGTCCGGAGCGAGCCCGGCCGTCGCGTACGGCTGCGCGAAGACGAACCGGCTGACCATGACCCCGACGGCCAGGGTGACCAGGGCGAGGGCCAGGCCGCGCCTGCGGATCGCGGGGGCGCCGGTCAGCAGCCCGAGCGGGGCCACGAGGAGGACGGCGAGCCCCAGGGCCGCCGGCTCCGGCACGCCCGCGGCGGCCAGGCGGGCGGTGAGGAGCGCGCCGAGCCCGGCGTACGCGGCCTGGCCCAGGGAGAGCTGCCCGCCGCGGCCGGTGACGAGGACCAGGGACAGCAGGATCACGGAGAGCGCGGGGATCCGCAGCGCGGTGTCCAGCCCGGCCCCGCCGAAGCGGAGCGGGAGGAGCAGCAGCCCGGCCAGCGTCGCCCAGGCCAGGGCGCGGAGCGGAGCGGGAAGCGCTCCGAAGCGGCGGCCGGGGCCCGGGTCCGCCGCCACCAGGGGCGCCGCCGAGCGGGACGCCGGGAGCAGGGCCGCCACCAGCAGGGCGACCGCGAACAGGTTGGCGGACAGGGACTGGACGAAGGGCGCGGCCGGGCCCTCCGGGTGGAAGCGGGTGAGCTGCGCCTGGGCCACCCCGATCCCGAGGGCGACGGCGACGGCCACGGGGAGGCTGCGCAGCCGGGCGGCGACGGCCACCGCGAGGACCTCCAGGACCAGCAGCGGCAGCCCGTACGGGTCCAGGCGCAGGTACGGGGCCAGGAGGATGCCCGTCAGGCCCGCCGTGGCGGCGCCGAAGGCCCAGCCGGCCGCGGCGACGCGGGCCGTGTCGATGCCGCCCAGCTCCGCGAGGGCGCGGTTGTCGACCACCGCGCGCAGATCCCGGCCGAAGGCCGTGCGGCGGGTCGTCCAGGTGACCAGCAGGGCCAGCACCAGCACCGTCCCGAGCTGCGGCCAGGGCTCGGAGCCGAACAGCACCGGCGCGTCCGCCCGCGCCCCCGGCCCCCAGACGGCCACGGCCAGCCCGACGAGGAGGACGAACACGCCGGTCGTGGCCGTCAGGTCCCGCACCTGGTTCCGGCCCGGGTACCGGCCGCGGGCGGAGAGCAGCCGGTCCAGGAGCAGCCCGAGGGCGGGGGCGAGGAGCAGCACGGTGAGCGCCGCCGCCACCCACGCCGGCACCGACCAGCGCACGACCAGCTCCCGCATGACGTACGCGCAGACCATGGCCACCGCGCCGTGCGCCAGGTTCAGCACCCCCGTCGCCCGGTACGTGACGATCAGCCCGATCCCGGTCAGCGCGGCGGCACTGCCGACCGCGAGGCCCGCCAGGGTCAGTTCGTACGTCAGAGAGGCCACGGCGGCTCACACACCGGGCACGGGGTGAGCCCGTCCGCCGGGGCCGCCGCGAACACCTCGGGGCGGCCGTCCACCAGCGGGCAGTCCGGCCGGTGGGCGAGGGTACCCCCGGGCACCCTGACCGGGGGGCCGGTGGAGGAGGGGCCCGCCGCAGCGGCCTCGGCCGCCTGCCCGGCCCCGGCCGTCTGCCCGGCCGGGGGCGCCGGCCGCCACGCGGCCAGCAGCGCCGCACCCGCCACGATCAGCGCCGCGCCCGGCACCGTGCAGGAGGCCAGCCAGGGGATCTGCCGCTCCGCGAACCGCTCGCCGGACACCCCGTACCAGCCCGCCAGGCACAGCAGAGCCCCGCACGCCACCGCACCCAGACCCGGCCACAGCGTTCGCATACCGGCGCCCCCGTGAGTTCGGCCGCGCGTTGCGGGATGCCGTGAAGACACTGACCCTGGAAGCATCGAGCCGAACGGCTCGCTCGGACACCGGTGGTGAGCCAGATGGTCCAGAGCAGACACCCACGTGCCGCAGCCTGGGCGGCGGCCGCAGTCCTGCTGGTCGTGCCGGCCCTCGCGGGATGTTCCTCGGAATCCGGTTCGGATCCGGGCGCGACGGGGACGGGCACGGCGAGCCCGCCCTCCGCCGGGGCGCCGGCCGCACCGACCGCGGGCGAACCGGCCGACCCCGCGGCGGCCAAGGCGAAGATCGAGAAGAACTGGGTCCTCTTCTTCGACCCGAAGACCTCCACCGAGCAGAAGGCCGAGGTGCTGGAGCACGGCTCGCTGATGGAGCCGCTGCTGGCCGGCCTGGCGCACCTCCCCAACGCCGACAAGACCTCCGTCAAGGTCAAGTCCATCACCTTCACCTCGCCCACCGAGGCGACGGTCACCTACGACCTGCTGGTCGACGGCTCTCCGGCGCTCCCCGACAGCAAGGGGATCTCCGTACTCGACGACGGGGTCTGGAAGGTGTCGATGAAGAGCCTGTGCGGGCTGATCGAGCTCAGTGGCGATGCGGCGCCGCCGCCGTGCTGAAACCCTGCTGTGCGCGGCGCTCCTGACGGCGAGCGCCGGCTGCGGGAGCCGGCTCCCCGAAAACGCCTTCCGTGAAGCCACGCGCCCGGCCGCCGGGCCGGTGAAGGTCGGCATCATCGCCAGTGCCACCAGCCCCGTGGGCGGTGACGCCTTCACCGGCCCCGGTGAGGGCGCCCGCGCCTGGTTCGACGTACTGAACGCCCGCGGCGGGCTCGGCGGCCGCCCGGTCGAGGTGGTCGGCTGCGACGACGGCGGCAGCGGGATCGGCAACAACGCGTGCGTGCGCCGACTCCTCGACGAGGAGAAGGTGTTCGCGCTCGTCGCGACGACCTCCCTCTCCTACGCGGGCGCCCCGCGGGTCAGCCGGGCGGGCGTGCCCGACATCGGCGGACAGCCCATCGGTACGGCGTACGACACCTACCCGCACCTGTACGGGATCTACGGCAGCCAGTCCCCGCGCGACGGCAAGGCGCCGGGCTGGGGCGGCACCCTCTACGGCGGCACCGAGGTCTACCGCTACTTCAAGCGCGAACAGGGCGCCCGCAGCGCCGCCGTGGTCTCCTACAACCAGGCCGCCTCCGCCGGCTACGCCCGCCAGATCACCCAGGGGCTGCGCGCCGAGGGGTACGAGGTGGTGCCCGAGCAGGTCGACTTCGCCCTGCCCGACTTCCGGGCCGTCGCCGCCGACCTGAAGGCGCGCGGCACGGACCTGGTCTTCGACGCACTCGACACGCACGGCAACGCCCGCCTCTGCGAGGCGATGGACGCCGCCGGAGTACGGGTCACCGCCAAGGTCACCAACGTGCAGAACTGGGACGACCGGGTGCCCGCCGACTTCGAGGACGCGCGCGCCTGCCGCAACTCCCTCTGGGTGACCGGATCGAGCCGCAACCACGCCGACGCCGCCGACCCGGCCGTCGCCGAGTTCCGCGCCGCGCTGGCGGGGAAGACGCTGTCCCAGTGGCAGCTCGAGGGCTGGGCCGCCGCCATGTGGTTCACCGACGCGGCCCGCTCCTGCCTGCCCGACCTCACTCGTCCGTGTGTCGAACGGTTCATGGAGCGCCCGGAGCCCTACACCGCGCGCGGGCTGCTCCTGCCCGCTTCCTTCGTGCCCTCACCGGTGCCGCCCGCCGAACGCAGGACCTGCCTGTCCGTGGCCCGCTGGCAGGACGGCACGGGCTGGGTGACGCAGGGCGGAGACATGACCCGCACCTGCTTCGAGGTGCCGCAGCTGCCCTACCGGCCATGAGTGGACCCGGCGGGCCCGCTGGCAGACTCGGGGCATGCTCGAAACCTCCGCACGACTGCTGCGCCTGCTGTCGCTGTTGCAGGCCCACCGCGAATGGACCGGGGCCGATCTCGCGGACCGGCTCGGGGTGACGCCGCGGACGGTCCGGCGGGACGTGGACCGGCTGCGCGAGCTCGGGTACCCGGTGAACGCCAGCCCCGGCACGGGCGGCGGCTACCAGCTGGGCGCCGGGGCCGAACTGCCGCCGCTGCTGCTGGACGACGACGAGGCCGTGGCGGTGGCCGTCGGGCTGCGCACCGCCGCCGGCAACGGGGTCGAGGGCATCGGGGAGGCCTCCGTACGGGCCCTGGCCAAACTGGAGCAGGTGCTGCCCTCGCGGCTGCGGCGCCGGGTCTCCGCACTCAACGAGTTCACCGTGCCGATGCTGCGCGGCGCCGAGCGGTCCACCGTGGACCCCTCGGTGCTGGCCGAGCTCGCCGCCGTCTGCCGGGACGGCGAGCGGCTGCGCTTCGAGTACGAGGACCACGGGGGCAACGCCACCCGCCGCACGGTCGAGCCGCACCGGCTGGTGTGCACCGAGCGGCGCTGGTACCTGGTCGCCTGGGACGTGGACCGGGAGGACTGGCGGACCTTCCGCGCCGACCGGATCGCGCCCCGGCCCCCGCACGGACCCCGGTTCACCCCGCGCCCGCCGCCCGCCGAGGATCTGGCCGCGTACGTCTCCCAGGGCGTGGCGCAGCGGGCGTACGCGGCCCGTGCGGTGGTGCGGCTGAAGGTGTCGGCCGAGGAGGCGGCGCGGATCATCGGGCCGAGCGACGGAGCCCTGGAACCGGTCGGTGCGAACAGCTGTCTGTTGCGCACCGGGGCGGTGAACCTGGACGTTCTGGTGATTCACATCATGCTGCTCGGCTGTGAGTTCGAAGTGGTGGAACCGACCGAGCTGACCGACCGGATCAGGGCCGCGCGGGATCTCCTCGGGCGGGCCGTGGGGCCGGAGGAGTGAAGGAAATGTAGCGGTCCTGAGGGGCATTCAGCTGGTCTGGTCCAACAGGGCTCCGGCAATCCCCGAGGGAAATATGGGCGTTCTCGGCGGAAATTCAAAAGAGTCTGCGTGACGGGCGTGTCGCGGGCCGTAAAACAATTGGCAGTTGTAGATATTCTGTGACACAAGCGTGACCCGGGACGGACGAACGTCCCGGCGCGGCGCTGACGGACGACGAAGGCGGGCCGGGTCTCGTGTGACCCGGCCCGCCTTCGCGTCGCGGGGGGAGGTGGTGCGTACCGCCCCCGCGGCGGGTGCTTCAGCCGCCGGCCACCGGGCGGGCCGCGGCGGCCCCCCGGGCGGCGGCCCGCTCGCCGTGCGCCGGGCGGCGGCTGCCGACCGGGGTGACCGGGGTCCGCTCGGAGCGGATCACGTGCTGGCGGGCGGACACGTGCGCGGCCGGCCGGGGCGCCGGTGAGTGCGCGGTGACCACGGCGGGCACGGCCGCCGCGGCGGCCGCCGGCTGTGCGGCGGGTGCCGGCGCCGGCGCCTGGGCCGGGTCGGTGACGCGCTGGAGCTGCCACTTACCGCCCGCCGAGAGCAGCGGGGTGAGCGCGGTGACGACCGGCGCGGGCATCCGCCCGGTCTCCGCGCGGCGCCGCAGCAGCTCGCGCACGTCGAAGACGTAGGCCTCGACCCGGGCGATCAGCGGCTCGAACCAGGGCAGCGCCAGCAGGATCAGCAGACCGGCGGACCAGCCGAGCAGCACGTCGCTGACCCAGTGGGTGCCGAGGTACACGGTGGTGGCTCCCACGCTCAGCGAGACGACCGCGGAGACCACGGACAGCACCCGCCGGGTGACCGTGGTGGAGGCCAGATAGGCCAGGATCCCCCAGGTCACCACGGCATTGGCGGTGTGGCCGGAAGGAAATATATCGCCGCCCGCGAAGAGCTCCGCGGAGCCGATCTCGGTGGCGTAGTGCGGGCCGAGCCGGCCGAGGCCGAGCTTGACGGCCCCGACGGTGACGTTGAGCAGCAGCAGCGCCACGCCGAGGGCGATCAGCGGGCGCAGGGTGTGCTGCCGCCAGGAGCGCCAGCCGAGCCAGGCGGCCACCATGACCGCGGTGGGCCCGCGCTGGCCGAGCACGACGAGGTAGTCGAGGAAGGCGTGCACCTGCGGCCACTGCTCGTAGGGCCGGAAGAACATGATCTGCCAGTCCAGGCGGACGAGCCAGGACGTGGTCAGCACGGCCACCACGATCGCGAGGTAGAAGGCGAGGGTCGATCCGAAGAGCACGACGCGGTGCCGGCTCATCTGCGGGGTTTGCAGATGAGCCGGTCGCTCTGGTTCCCGGTCCAGCCGGGCGAACACCCGCTCCAGACGGGGCAGGATTTGATCGGTACGCACTCAATCGACGTTACCGCGCGCAGATGCTCAACCCGGGCGAATCGCGGGCTTTGTGATGACCATGTGATGTGGAGTAGGTCTCACGCGGGACTTAATTCCGGGTATTTCGGAAGCGGTTGGAGAAGGCTTGATCCACTGTGTCGGTAATTGATTCCATCCTTACCCGAGCTTTATGGCCGCAGGACATTTCCATTCTCCATGGGGGATTCGGGCCTACGGAGGACCCGAGCCGTTCAGCCAGAACGCCCCGTAGACCGCCGAGGCCAGGGCCCCCGCGCCCAGCACCACGGCCGCCCGCGGCGTCCGCCACCGGGCCAGGGCCAGGGCCACGGGCAGCAGCAGCGGGAAGGAGGGGAGCAGCAGCCGGGGCTTGGAGCCGAAGTACCCCGACGCGCACAGCGCCAGCGCCACGACGATCCCGCAGTACACGAGCAGCGGCGCCGGCTGTCGCTGCCGTACGCACTTCCCGTACAGCCACAGCACCAGCACGACCCCCGCGATCAGCCCCGTTCCGGCGGCGACGCCGGGAAAGGCGGAGGAGGCCAGCTTCCCGCCGATGAACCGGGCGAAGGCCCAGCCGCCGTCGAAGCCGTTGCCCCAGCCGCCCTGCACGTCCAGGTACCCGAACAGCCCGCCCCCGGTGCTCGCCCCGACCCACAGCACGTACGCCGCCGCGCCCATCGGGGCGAGCAGCACACCCGCCGCCATGCGCCAGGACCGCTCCCCGCGCCGCCACGCCAGAACCGCGGCCACCCACACCGCCGCGACCACCGCCGCCCCGACCGGGCGGGTCAGCCCGGCCGCCGCCGCGAGCAGGCCCGCCGTGAGCCACCGGCCGCGCAGGGCCCCGTACAGGGACCAGGCCGCCAGCGCCGTGAACAGCGACTCGCTGTACGCCATCGACTGCACGATCCCGACGGGCAGCGCCGCCCAGACCCCGACGGCGAACACCCCGGCGCGGCGGCCGTAGAGGAGGTCGGCGACCGCGAAGATCCCCCAGGCCGCAGCGAGCCCCGCGACCACCGACACCACCAGGCCCGCCGAGCCGTACGAGAGCCCGGTCGGCGCCGACACGAGCCGCTCCAGCCAGGGCAGCAGGGGGAAGAAGGCCAGGTTCGAGTGGACGTCCCCGTTGGGGAGGGCCACCTCGTACCCGTACCCCTCGGCGGCGATGCGGGCGTACCAGAGCGAGTCCCAGCGGGCCGACAGCAGCGTGTGCGGGCTGCTGCCGGCCGCCGCGCACCACACCGCGAGCACCGCCAGCCCGAGCAGCCGGACGGCCGCGAAGAGGGCGAGCGCGGGCGCGGCCCGGCGAAATCCAAGATCTTTCACGGGCATGATTATCGGTGGCGGCGGCCGGCGACCCGGGCCGACGACCCGGGCCAGAACCACGGGGCGTGAGCGCGCGTGTACGAGGGGGAGGGGTGGGGGTGGGGGGAGTGGCGCATGCCACACGGAGGGCGCCGCCGGGATGAGAGCTTGGCCACGTGCCGGGCAGGCGAACTCGCGTACGCTGATCGTTCACTCGCGTGTCGATGCCGGACCCCGTTGGACGCCGCACAGCGCACCACCCCCCCGTGGCTCCACAAGACGCTGGTCCGCCGAGCCCGAGGGATCACCTGGGAGGTACATGCATGTCGGGGACGAACGCGGCCGGGGTCAAGGCCCCTTCCCCCTGGCAGCGGCTGAGCGCGGCCGCCGGCGGAACCAACCGCTGGGTCGTCCTGGCCGTCCTCTGCGTCAGCCTGGTCCTCGTCGCGCTCGACGCGACGATCCTGCACGTCGCCGTGCCCTCCGTGACCGAGGACCTGCGCCCCGGCTCGCAGGAGCTGCTCTGGATCGTCGACGCCTACCCGCTGGTCTGCGCCGCGCTGCTGATCCTCTTCGGCACCCTCGGCGACCGGGTCGGCCGCCGCCGCGTCCTCCTCCTCGGCTACGGGCTCTTCGGCGTGGCCTCCGCCATCGCGGCCCTCGCCGACAACGCCCAGGTCCTCATCGCCGCGCGGGCCCTGCTCGGCGTCGGCGGGGCGATGATCATGCCCGCCACCCTGTCGATACTCCGCCAGGTCTTCCCCGACCGGCGCGAGCGGGCGCTGGCCATCGGCATCTGGACCGCCGTCGCCGCGATCGGCGCCGCGAGCGGGCCGGTGCTCGGCGGATTCCTCGTCCAGCACTACTGGTGGGGTTCCGTCTTCCTCATCAACATCCCGCTGATGGCGCTGATCCTGCCGCTCGGACGCCGGCTGCTGCCGGAGTCGCGCGGCGCCGCCGACGGGCCGTGGGACGTGCTCGGCGCGCTGATGGCCGCCGCCGGCGTGCTCGGGGCGGTGCTCGGGATCAAGCGGCTCGGCGCGGAGCGGCACCTGCTCGACGCGCAGGCGCTGGTCCCGCTGGTGCTCGGGGCGGTCCTGCTCGCCCTCTTCGTACGGCGGCAGAAGCGGCGGACGCACCCGCTGATCGACATGCGGATGTTCTCCCGGGCCGCCTTCTCGACCTCGGTCGGCTGCATCGTGCTGGCCATGCTGGCGCTGGTCGGCCTCGAGCTGATCGCCGTGCAGTACCTCCAGCTGGTGCTGCACCTCAGCCCGCTGGAGACCGGCCTGCGGCTGCTGCCGCTGACCTTCGCCGCGATGGCCGCGGGTGCGACGGGCTCGTACACACTGGCCCGGATCGGGCCGCGCACGATGGTGTCGCTGGGCTTCGTGCTCACCGCCTTCGCGGTGCTGCTGCTGACGCTGATGGGGCAGCACGACCGGCCGGTGCTGCTGACGGTCGGCTTCGTCCTGCTCGGCTTCGGGCTGCAGACCACGCTGTTCGCGGCGTACGAGTCGATGCTGAGCGAGGCCCCGGCGGCGACGGCCGGCGGCGCGGCCTCGATCGGCGAGACCTCCTACCAGCTGGGCGCGGGCATGGGCATCGCGCTGCTGGGCAGCGTGATGAACGCGGCGTACCGGCCGGGGCTGGCGGGGGTGCCGGGGGTGTCGGCGGCGGACTCGGCGGGGGCCGCCAACTCTCTGGGCGAGGCCTACGCGATCGCCGCGCACCTCGGGGGGCCGGCGGGGGCCTCCCTCTACGCGGCGGCGCGGCAGTCGTTCGTGCACGGGCTGCACGTCACTCTCGTGGTGAGCGCGGGGTTGCTGTTCGCGGGGGCCGTGATGGCGCTGAAGCTGCCGAAGGCCATGGAATGCGGGGTCGAGGTGCCGGCCGAGCCGGTGCGGCTGCCGGCGCAGGCGAAGGGCACGCCGTGCCCGGCTCCGGTGGAGCACGCGGGCTGACGGTCGGCTGCAGCGCCGTTGCCGGGGCTCCGCCCCGGACCCCGCGCCTCAAACGCCGGCGGGGCTGGATTCCGCCCGGTGGGGCTGGATTTTGTGCGGGCAGGGTGACTAGCGTCAGCGGCGCGGTGCAAAACTTGCGCCGCTAGGTTCCGCCGGTCCGGCCGGTCGTGCCGGTCGACAGGGGCCCGCGCGGAGGCCAGGGCATGTGCGGCGGGGCCTCGAAGGGGAGGCCCCCGTGTCCTTCGTACCCACCGATCCGCTCGGGCTCGACGAGCTCCTCGGGCCCGAGGACCTCGCCATCCGGGACACCGTGCGCGGCTGGGCCGCCGACCGGGTGCTGCCGTACGTCGCCCAGTGGTACGAGAGCGGCGAGCTGCCCGGGATCCGGGAGCTGGCCCGGGAGCTCGGGTCCATCGGGGCGCTCGGGATGTCCCTCACGGGATACGGCTGTGCCGGGGCCAGTGCCGTGCAGTACGGGCTCGCCTGCCTGGAGCTGGAGGCCGCCGACTCCGGGATCCGTTCGCTGGTCTCCGTACAGGGCTCGCTGGCCATGTACGCGATCTGGAAGTACGGCTCCGAGGAGCAGAAGCAGCGCTGGCTGCCCGGCATGGCGGCCGGCGAGCTGATCGGCTGCTTCGGGCTGACCGAGCCCGATGTCGGGTCGGATCCCGCCGCGATGCGGACGTACGCCAAGCGCGACGGCACCGACTGGGTGCTCAACGGGCGCAAGATGTGGATCACCAACGGGTCCGTGGCCGCGGTCGCCGTGGTGTGGGCGCAGACCGACGAGGGGATCCGCGGGTTCGCCGTCCCGACGGACTCTCCTGGGTTCTCCGCGCCGGAGATCAAGCACAAGTGGTCGCTGCGGGCGTCCGTGACGAGCGAGCTGGTCATGGACGACGTCCGGCTGCCGGCCGATGCGGTGCTGCCGGGAGTGACCGGGCTCAAGGGCCCGCTCGGCTGCCTCAGCCACGCGCGGTACGGGATCATCTGGGGATCCATGGGCGCGGCGCGCGCCAGCTTCGAGGCCGCGCTCGACTACGCCAGGACGCGGGAGCAGTTCGGCAAGCCCATCGGCGGCTTCCAGCTCACCCAGGCCAAGCTCGCGGACATGGCCCTCGAACTCCACAAGGGCATCCTGCTCGCCCACCACCTGGGCCGGCGGATGGACGCGGGCACCCTGCGGCCGGAGCAGATCAGCTTCGGCAAGCTCAACAACGTCCGCGAGGCCATCGATATCTGTCGCACCGCGCGGACCATCCTCGGTGCCAACGGGATCTCCCTCGAATACCCCGTCATGCGGCACGCCACCAACCTCGAATCGGTCCTCACCTACGAGGGCACCGTCGAGATGCACCAACTGGTGCTGGGCAAGGCGCTCACCGGGCTCGACGCGTTCCGCTGACGTGCCGGTGAGGGCCCTGCCTAGCTCTGGTTGAAGAAGTCGCGCGAGCGGCCGGCGGGCTCGCCGCTCACGATCTGGGTGTCGGCCGGGGTCAGCAGGAAGACCCTGGTCGCCACCCGCTCGATCGAACCGCGCAGCCCGAAGGTCAGTCCGGCCGCGAAGTCGACGACGCGCTTCGCGTCGCCCGGGTCCATCGAGGACAGGTTCACGATGACCGGGACCCCGTCGCGGAACAGCTCGCCGATGCCGCGCGCGTCACGGAAGCCGTCCGGGGTGACCGTCGCGATCCGACGGCCGTGCTCCACCGCCGACTCGGACGCCACCTTGACCCGGGGGTCGGTGACCCACTGGTCGCCGGGGCCGGACACCGATCCGTGCTGGCGCTCCACGGCCGACTCGTAGTCGTCGTCGTAGTAACGCTCGTCGTCGCTGTCCTCCACGAGACCCAGCCAGGCACTCGCCTTGCGCACCGAACCCATGGACTGCCTCCTTTCATCGCGGTTGGTCTGTCTTCTCTCCGCTGCCCCTATGCTCGTCCATGATGCTGACAACGCGCCAAGTGGATAGTCGCCGCGCAGGGGTTTCGTGACGGTACTGGTGCAGAACATCCGTTGCACGGTCAAGGATCCTGGCAGCTACCACTGCTGTCTGAGTGAAAATACGACTGCTGCCGCCGTACGGGTGAGCGATTAGGGCGTACGGGTGAAGCGTCGGGCTCGGTACGATGCCCGGCAGGCACGCGTACGACACACGGGGGAAGCGGTTTGTTCGGCATAGTCAGACCATGCACGCACCGGCTGGGCGAGCGGTTCAAGGCGGAGTGGATGGCTCATCTGTGCGGGCTGTGCCTGGCACTTCGGGGCGACCACGGCCAGTTCGCGAGGATCGTCACCAACTACGACGGGCTGCTCGTCTCCGTTCTGACGGACGCTCAGGCCGGTCCCGCCGCCGGCGCCCGGCGCACCGCGGGCCCCTGCCCGCTCCGCGGGATGCGGACCGCCTCCGTGGCCAACGGCGAGGGCGCGCGGCTCGCCGCCGCCGTCTCGCTCGTCCTGGCCTCGGCGAAGGTACGGGACCACGTGGCCGACCGGGACGGGCTGTTGGCCCGCGCCCCCATCGCCATGGCCGCCCGCAAGGTGGCCCGCGGCTGGGACCGGGCCGGCGCCCGCACCGGGGCCTCGCTCGGCTTCGACACGGCCGTGCTCGTCGACGCCGTGGACCGGCAGGCGGGCATCGAGACGCTAGCCGGGATCGGCACGCCCGTGCTCGTGGTGACCGAGCCGACCGAGACCGCGACGGCCGCCGCCTTCGCCCATACCGCGCAGCTCGCCGGACGGCCAGGCAACGCCCCCGCGCTCGCCGAGGCGGGCCGCTACTTCGGGCGGCTCGCGCACCTGCTGGACGCCGTGGAGGACCAGGCTGCCGACGCCGCGGCGGGCGCCTGGAACCCGCTCACGGCCACCGGCACCCCGCTCACCGAGGCCCGCCGGCTCTGTGACGACGCCCTGCACGGCATCCGGCTCGCGCTGCGCGAGGTCGAGTTCGCGGACGCGGGGCTCGCCCACCGGCTGCTGGTGCACGAGCTGCGCACCTCGGTGGACCGGGCCTTCGGCACGAGCAGCTGCGGGCACGGGCACGCGGCGTCGAACTCCGCGGGGCAGGGCGGCGGCCCGTACGTGGCGAACCCCTACGCGGGCAGCCCCCAGTCGGGCGGGAACCCGTATGCCTCGGACCCGTACGCCTCCAACCCCTACGCCCCCGGCGGTCCCGGCACGGCCCCGCCGATGGGCCCCGGCGGCCCGGGCGGCCCCGGCTGGGGCGGTGGCGGTCACGGCGGCGGCGGCGGTCTGCCCCCGCAGAAGCCGCGGCGCGGGCTGCTCGCGGGCTGCGCGGTGGCCATCGGGCTGTTCTGCACCTGCCAGCTGTGCTGCTCCGAGCACGACAGCCCGTGGTCCCGGGAGAAGAAGGAACCCTGGTGCAACAACTGCGACTGCGGCAACTGCAACTGCGACTGCTGCGGCGACGGCGGCTGCTGCGACGGCTGTGACTGCGGCTGCGACTGCGGCTGCTGACCCCCTTTCGGATTCCACAGGTCCGGACGGCGTACCCCGGCTCCACCGGGGATTCCCGTCCGGACCGGTGTGGAAGGGTTGAGCGGCATGAGCGATGACGCAAATGATCCGCAAACCGCCTGGCACGCCTGGCACGAGCATCGGGTGGCCACCGTGTCCGCCCCGTACGGTCCCCTCGCGCTGATCGGCACCCACTGGCTCGCCGACTACCCGGAAGGTCGAATTCCGGCCGTTCCGGGGCACTGGCGCGCGGCCGGCGGCGGAGTGGCGCTGACGGCCGCCCCCGAGGATTCCCTTCTCCTCGACGGCGAGCCCTTCAGTGGGGACGCGGTACTTGCCGCCGACGAGGGCCCGCCCTCGCGCTCCCGGCTCATCGCGGGGGAGCTGCGGCTCGTCGTGATCCGGCGCGAGGGGGAGTGGGCGGTACGCGTCTTCGACCCCGGCTCCGAGGCCCGCCGGGCCTTCGCGGGCATCGAGGCGACCCCGTACGACCCCGCGTTCGCGCTGCCCGGACGCTTCAAGCCGTACGGCGAGCAGCGGACCGTCCAAGTGGACAACGCCGACGGGCAGGCGCGCGGGCTCGGCCTCGGCGGCGAGCTGAGCTTCCCCTTCGCCGGCGTCGAGCACACCCTCCAGGTCGCCGTCGACGAGGGCGACGGCAGCCTCTGGGCCGTCTTCGGCGATGCCACCGGCGGGCGCTCCAGCTACAGGTTCCGCTTCCTGAAGCCCGGCGTCCCGGCAGAGGACGGCTCGGTCACCGTCGACCTCAACCGGGCCCTGCTGCCTCCTTGCGCCTTCGCGGACCACTTCATCTGCCCCTTCCCACCCCCGGGGAACACGCTGCCCTTCGAGGTGGCGGCCGGCGAGCGGCGGCTGAAAGGCGCCCTTGCGACCGGTATCTGACGACAGGACACTCCCGACAGCGCTTGTCAGGGGCACGGCCAAAATTCACGCGCCGGCCGTGCCCCCGACTGCGCCTCACGGGCGCCGGCACCCCCACAGCCGCCGGGCCCCCGAACCCTCTCCAGGAGGACGACAAGTGAGGATCAAGCGCACCACCCGTACCAGGCTTCTCGCGGTGGCCACCGGCCTGGCCGCCGTAGCGGCGCTCGCGGCCCCCACCGTGGCGAGCGCCGAGCCCCGGGACAACAGCGTCAGCGAGGCGAGGCTCGCCTCCGCGAGCGCATCCGTCCTGCGCGCCGACGTCGCGGGCACCGCCTGGCACACCGACCCCGCCACCGGCACCCTCGTGGTCACCGCGGACTCCACGGTCTCCGCCGCCGACATCGCCAGAATCAAGCGCGAGGCCGGAGCCGAGGCCGGGGCGCTGCGCATCGAGCGCACGCCCGGCAGGCTGTCCAAGCTGATCTCCGGCGGCGACGCGATCTACGCGTCCAGCTGGCGCTGCTCCCTCGGCTTCAACGTGCGCAGCGGCACCACGTACTACGTCCTGACCGCCGGGCACTGCACCGACGGCGCCGGCACCTGGTGGACGAACTCCTCGCACACCACCACGATCGGCCCGACCGTCGGCTCCAGCTTCCCCACCAACGACTACGGCCTGATCCGCTACAGCAACACCTCGCTCGCCCACCCCGGCACGGTCGGCAGCCAGGACATCACCAGCGCGGTGAACGCCACCGTCGGCATGTCCGTGACCCGGCGCGGCTCCACCACCGGCACCCACAGCGGCTCGGTGACCGGCCTCAACGCCACGGTCAACTACGGCGGCGGCGACATCGTCTACGGCATGATCAAGACCAACGTCTGCGCCGAGCCCGGCGACAGCGGAGGCCCGCTCTACTCGGGCACCCGCGCCGTCGGCCTCACCTCCGGAGGCAGCGGCAACTGCTCCTCCGGCGGCACCACGTACTTCCAGCCCGTGGTCGAGGCCCTCAACGCCTACGGGGTCAGCGTCTACTGACGGTGACCCACGCGCCCCGTCACGCACCCTGGACGTCCTCCCGCCATCTGGGAAGATGTCCAGGGTGTCCGTGTCCACGGGGGAGGCAGGGTTCCGAATGAAGCGAATCGGCGTGACCGGGCACCGGTCCATTCCGGGCGAGGTACTCGCCCACGTGGACAGCGGCCTGCGGGCCGTACTGGGCGGCCACGAAGGCCCGTTGGAGGCGCTCTCCAGCCTCGCGGAGGGGGCGGACCAGCTGTTCGCCGCCATCGCGCTGGAATACGGCGCGGGCCTGACCGTGGTGATCCCCAGCGGGGACTACGAGGAGGCCTTCGAGGACGCCGAGTCCCTCGCCCGCTACCGCGGCCTGAAGCTGCGGGCCACGCAGGAGGTCCGGATGGACTTCCCGAGCTCCACCGACGAGGCCTACTACGCCGCCGGCACCTACATTGTCGACTCCTGCGACCGGCTCGTCGCCGTCTGGGACGGACTGCCCGCGCGCGGGCACGGCGGAACCGCCGAGATCGTCGCCTACGCCCGCTCCCTGGGCAAGCCCGTCACGGTGATCTGGCGGGAGGGCGTGACCCGCGACTGAGCCACGCCCCCGGCACCAGGGCCTCAACTGCTGTGCCGGGCCAGCCAGTCCGTGTGCTGCGGGGAGACGTACCGCTCGGTCTCGTACACCGCCGAAGGCCACTGCGACTCGGTGATGGTCGTCTGCATCACGACCATCATCGCCGCCAGGTCCTGCTCGATCAGCGTGTGCGCCTCGATCAGCGGATGGTGGCGGCGCACCTCGTTCCAGGCGATGCCGGCCGCGGCCGCCGTGCTCAGCAGCCCGGTCAGCTTCGGCCCCGGGCCCGAGCCGAACGTCCCGAGCAGGGCGAACAGCAGGGCCAGGCAGGTCAGCAGCACGATCGTCCACGACCACAGGGCGGTCGCCCGCCGGGAGACCTCCGTCTTGCGCTGGTACCAGTTGCGCTGCTCGATCAGCCGGTCCCGGACGTACGTCTCGCGCCGCACCTGGTAGTCCAGCCCGCGCAGCCTGAACATCGCGCCGGTGATCTCCCCGCCCTCCGGTACCGCCCCGGAAGTCCGCGGATCCTCCCAGCCCATCTTCTTCAGCTCGTCCAGCCCCGCCTCCAGCCGCGTCCGGTACGTGGCCTCCGCCCCCGGGACCTCACTGCCGAACGGCGCCCCGTGCACGGCGTACCGCCAGGCCAGGGACTTGATGAACTCGGCGGCGCTCCGGTTGAGCTGCCACTGCGGCCGGGCCCGGCGCCTGCTCGCCCGCATGCCCACGCCCAGCACCCCGGCGTACGCGAGCACGCTCAGCAGCCCGAGCAGGTACAGCGAGCCCAGCCGGGGCCCCGAGGGCAGGGCAGCGGCCGCCGCGGCCGCGACGAGCAGCAGCAGCTGTGCGCGCGTCGCCTGGGTGGACTCCCGCTGCCGGGAGATCGCCGCCTGGTCGGTGTGGTGGAAGAGGGCCGGCAGGTCCTCGTTTCGAAAGGTCATGCTGTCGGGCACAGCGCCCCCCTGCTGTTTCGGGTGGCGGACGGCGGGGGCCGGTGGAGCCCCCGCCGCCCTCCTTCGGATCACACGGCGAGCGGCTCCAGATCGCGGTGCAGCCGCCGCTCGTCACGGGCGTACCGGGCCAGGGCGTGGTCCTCCCCGAGCAGCCGCGTCAGCTCGGCCACCGCGTCCGCCCGCAGCCGCGCCGCGTCCTCCTTGCGGCCCAGCGTGTCCAGGCTGATCGCCATGTTGGAGGCGCCCGCCAGGGTCTCCGGATGGTGCGCCCCGAGCGCCTCGCGCAGCCGCATCACCGCGATCCGCTCCAGCTCCAGGGCGCCCTCCGGATCGCCCAGGTCGGCCCGGGTGTTGGCCAGGTTGAGGTTGGCGAACACCGTGTGCGGGTGGTTGTCGCCGAGCACGTCCCGCATCAGCCGGATCGTCTGCCGCAGCAGGGTCTCCGCCGTCTCCGCCGCGCCCGTGCCCCAGTGGAAGACCGCCAGGTTGTTCACGGCCGCCAGGGTGTACGGGTGCCGCTCGCCCGGCACCTTCATGTACTCGTCCACCACCTCCTGCGCCAGGTCCCGGGCCGAGCCCGGGTCCCCGGTCGCGAAGAGGTCCGAGGCCAGGTTCAGCTCGCAGGACAGCAGGTCCGGGTTGACCGAGGTGTACTTGGCCCGGTAGCGCGCCCGGGTGGCCGTGGTCAGCCGCAGCGCGTCCTCCAGCTGGCCCGCCCGGCGCAGCGACACCGCCAGGTTCTTCGCGGCCGCCAGGGTGCCCGGGAAGGCCCGGCCCAGGGTGCGCTTGTAGCTGTCGTACGTCCGGCTGAGCAGCTGCACCGAATCCTCGTACCGGCCCACCTCGCGCAGGTCGCGGGCGAGGTTCTGCGCGGAGGACAGGGTGTACGGGTGCTCCGGCCCCAGCACCTCGGTGCGCAGGTCGTGCACCTCCTGGTCGATCTCTCGGGCTCTGGTGTACTGCCCGACCAGCCGCAGGTTCAGCGCCAGGTTGTTCGCAGCGGCCAGGGTGCGCGGGTGCGCCTCGTGGAAGATCTGGCTGAAGCCCTCGTGCGCGTCGGTCGCCAGCTCCATCGCCTCGCCGTACTGGCCCAGCGCGCCCAGGGTGTTGGCGAGACCGCTCATGGTCATGTACGTGTGCGGGTGCGAGGGGCCGAGCACGGCCTTCTGCCGCTCCAGCGTGACCTCGTCCAGCTCCTTCGCCTCCACGAACCGGCCCTGCGAACGCAGGATGTTCGACAGGTGGAAGCGCAGGTACAGGTACTGCAGGTCGTCGTTGCCCAGCATCTCCTTCCAGGCTTCGCGCAGCTCCTCGCCGAGCGCGTACGCCGCCTTGAAGTCACCGCGCTTCCACAGGTAGCGGACCCGGTCGATCAGCAGCCGGCGGGTCTCCGGCTCCTTGCAGTAGCGGGCCTCGGACGGGGTCAGGTGCGACCAGATCGTGTTGAACCGCGGCCAGGTCTCGGGGTTGTCGATCGGCTCGTCGTCGTCCGGACGGGCGCCGGCCAGGATCCGGTGGACGGCGTGCCGGGCCTCCCGCTGCTCCTCCTCCGTCATCTGGGACCGGATCACCGCCTGGACCAGCCGGTGCACCTGGATGCTGTTGCTGACCTGGTCGACCTTGGCCAGCGCGAACCGGCCGATCTCCCGGATCACCCGGCCCAGCACCAGCTTCTCCTGGAGCGAGGAGTCGTACGGCTTGAGCGCGTCGATCATCTCCTTGCTGTAGAGCAGGTTCGCGGAGATCGGCTCCGGAGCCAGGAAGGCGCAGAGCTGGAGCAGCCGCACGGCCGCCGGGGAGCGGGACTGCAGCCGCTCGATGGAGATGTTCCAGGTGGCGGCGACCGGCTCCGGATATCCCGGCGGCTGGTTCAGACCCAGCACCCGGGCAGCCTGCTGGGCCAGCTGCTCGATGTACGCGGACACCGGGGTCGCGGTCTCCGCGATCCACGCGCCCGCCTGCTCGACCGCGAGCGGCAGGTCGCCCACCGCTATCGCCACCTGCTCGGCGTCCTCCTTGCTGAGCCCGGGGGCCCGGCGCTGGAGGTGCTCGATGGACTCCTCGCGCAGGAACACGTCCACCGGCAGCGCGTCGCCGTACTGCGACCAGGACTGGTTGCGGGAGGTCACCAGCACGTGCCCCGGCCCGCCCGGCGGGAAGAACCGCTTGAGCGTCTCGGGATCGTCCGCGTTGTCGAAGACCAGCAGCCAGCGCGAGGACGGCACCCCGCGCCGCAGCAGGTCGATCGCCTCCTGCGAGGCGGCCGCCATGTCCTCGCCGGTCTGCGCGCCGAGGCGTACGGCCAGCTCCGCGAGGGCCGCGACCACGTCGTCGGTCTGCTCCGAGGAGATCCACCACACCAGGTCGTAGTCGGCCATGAACCGGTGCACGTACTCCAGCGCCACCTGCGTCTTGCCGACACCGCCGAGACCGAACAGGGTCTGCGGCTGCGGCAGCACGACGGAGATGCCGCCGCCGAGCTGGTCGCGCATCCGCTCCAGCACCATGGAACGCCCCGTGAAACCGGGGTTGCGGGGCGGCGCGTTCCAGATCTTCGGGACGGTCCCCGGGAAGCGCGGGCCGGGCTGGGAGGCACTGGCCACGCTGTCGGTCAGGGCCATCGGCCGCTCCACCGCGCGCAGCAGCGCGGTGGTCGCGTGCACCTCGTCGAGGCGGAACAGGTCCACCGGATTGCGGTCGATGTAGGGGGTCGCGAGGCGTACGTCGCCCACGCGCAGAGCCACCAGGTGGCGCCGGCCCCCGGTCGGGTCCTCGGCGGCGGCCCGCTCCCACACGTCCACGGCCCGGGCGGACTTGAGGTACGCGCTGGAGAGCAGCACCACGGTCCGGGCGGCGTTGTCGACGCTGATGCCCGCCCCGCCGATGGTGTCCCCGGAGTCGGATCCGGCCGTCGTCCGCTCGGCGGACACGTCCCGGGGGACCACGCGGAAACCGGCCCGGGTGAGCACCGACTCGATCCAGTCGGCCCACATCCGGTTCTCGGCGACGTAGGACAGGAACAGGTCGGCCGGGAGCGCCGGGCGGCGCCGGGTGAAGGCGTCCCGGATGCGCAGGCGCACCTCCTCGCCGATGACCGGCATGGAGGTGATGGCGCCCTCGGTGACCACCGTGGTGAGCCGTTCGAAGGCGGAGAGCAGGGAGTTGGTGAGGCCGGCCTCGTCGCCGAAGGTGGCCAGGGTCTCCTCGTAGGCGTAGTAGGGGCGGTAGGGGATCTCCACCGCGCCCCAGTAGGAGGTGAGCTCGTCGCCGACGAGCCCGTTGGGGAAGCGGTCGAACTTGATCCGGGCCAGCGCCCGGCCCGCGTCCGCCTTCTCCTTCTCGCCCTCGTCGATGCGCATCGGAACCGGGTAGATCTTGATGCCCCGGTCGTTGAACCGCTCGTCGATCTGCCGGGCCACCGAGGCGGCGCCGTCGATGGACTGGTCGGAGAGGGTGAAGCAGTCCACCAGGATGTCGGGGAGGTGGACCGTGCAGATGTCTGCGATGTCGGAGAGGCCGGTGCGGCTGTCGATCAGGACGTAGTCGTAGTTGCTCTTCATGTCCTCCCGTAAGGCGTCGAAGAAGAGCCCGCCGCCGAGCCGGTCGTAGAAGTTGTCCCAGTCGAAGGTGGAGACGGTCGCGGAGTACTCGCGGTTCTGCCGGCCCGCCGACACGAAGTCGAGGGTGCCGCCGTCCGGGAACTCCCAGCCGAGGGTCTCGGGGGTGAGGGAGACGGCGTGCGGCTGGATCCGCGCGTAGTCCCTGTGCCAGTCGTCGGCGCGCGGCACCGGGCTGGTGGCGGCCCACGCGTACTCGCTGATCAGGTCGATGACCCCGGTGGTGGCCCCCAGCGTGGAGGGGTCCAGGAAGGGGTGGAAGAAACGGTGCAGGCCAGGGGCCTCCAGGTCCCAGTCCACGGCGAGGACCCGCTTGCCGTTGGCCGCGAGGATCCAGGCGGTGTTGGCCAGCGCCATGGTGCGGCCCGTGCCGCCCTTGTACGAGTAGAAGGTGACGATGCGTCCGTCACGGCTGTCTTCGCTGTCACGACTCGCTGTCATCCGCGTCCCCCCGGTCCGTGTCGTTGGTGCTGCCCTCGGCGTATCTGGTGTCGCTGTCTTCACTGTCTTCGGTGCCGTGCGCGTCCGTCGGGAAGGGGACCCGCGGCGGGGCGGGCGGCCCGCCCATGCCCATGGGCCCCAGCAGCCGCGGCCGTTCGATCTGGGTGTTGCCGGCCGGCAGGTACACCTGGGCGTGTCTGAGGAACTGCTGGGCGGCCGCCTCGACCACCTGCGGGAGGATCTGGCCGAGGGTCTCCATGCTGGCCACGCCGTTGGCGGCGGCCCGGCAGGCGGCCCGGCCCTGTCTCATCTTGACGGGCAGGGTCTCCTCCAGCAGCCGCGTCAACTCGGCCTCCTTCGCGCGGCTCTGGCTGTCGTACCGGTTCCACGGCACCACCACGTTGATCCAGGGGCGGTGCTCCTGGTCGAAGGCGGCCAGCCGCTGGCGCCGGTGCTCGTCCTCCACCGCCCACCGGTCGACGATGAGGATCTCCGGCCGGGTCGGCGGCTGCTTGCTGTCGAAGTGCCCGGCCTCGTCGTCGAAGGAGCCCACGGTCGTCTGGTAGTTGAGGTTCTTGACCAGGTCCTCGGCGACGAGCGCGATGGGCCGCTGGGCGACCGGATGGTACGGATTCCACTCCAGCGCGCTGTCCCCGTAGTACTCGGGGCTGCGGCCCTCCGGCAGATCGTGCCGGGAAGCGGCCGCCACCGTGACGTGGAGGGTGCGGGAAGGGCTTCCGGCCGGGCTCCCGGTGGCGCCGAAGGCGCTCGGGACCACCCGGTAGTCCACCGGCCGGACCGGGGCGAGCTCGATGTTCTTGCCGACGTGGACGATGCGCCGGGCGAGCTCGTACACGGCCTTCTCGTACTGCTCGGCGTAACCGCGCAGCTTGATCAGCCCGTACAGCCCGTCGGTGACGTACCGCTCGCCGAAGGTGTTGTGGTTGAACTGCAACCGCTCTGCGGGGCCCGGCAGTTGGTTCGCGGGCACCGGCACCCATAACGCCGGCACGATGGCCTCGGCCGGCTGGTTGTTCGCCGCGCTGTGCTGGACGGCGCGCTGCGCGAACGCGAACCACTCCTTCCCGCACATCTGGCTCTTGAAGTACCGCGGCGAGAACAGGGGAACGAAGACCCGGCAGTTGGCGAGCGCCTCGGCGAGCCGTTCCGACCAGCCCTCACCGCTGCGTATGTCCCGGTCCATGAAGCCGACCGGGAAACCGGCGGGCAGGTCCGTCATCGCCATGACGTGACCGCAGAGATCGCGGAAGAGGCGCTCCACCCACATGTCGGGGTCGGGTCCCCCCGCCCCGAACCTGGGTGTATGCGCGTAGCTGAGAAAAAAGTACGGCTCCCCTTTTTTTGCGGGCACACGACCCCCGTCCCGAAGATTGCGAGCGAAGAAACATCATTCCGGAGCTGCTTCGCCGCTTCCCCTCATCGTTCAGTCAATCAGCGTCTGTTTTCGGTCATCCAGTCGAGCGCGTGATCAACGGCATCCGGGAGGGAGAAGAGCATGGCCGACGCCCCTCCCACCCGTCCCCTGCGCACCCGGGAATCCGGGAACGCGCCGCCGATCTCGGCGAAATCGCTGTCGTCCAGCGCGACGTCCTCGTACGCGGTCCACTCCCCCTCTTGCAGGTACCCCTGCCGGCCCCCTGGAAGGTTCACCTTCACCACACACTCGTACATGCGCAAGGGGGGCTTCGGAATTCGATACTCCGCGAGGTGGAAAGCGGAGCAGACCGAAAATCCCACATTGATCATGAGTACCTGGGCCCCCTCCCAGCACATCTTCCCCAGGGGGGAGTCCTCGCCCATGTGGCTTTCCAGCCGGTGCCCGGAGCACAGCCGCCGCGCGTCCCCGCCGACGGCGGCGAAGGAGGTCTGCGGGTGGGCGCTGCGCGCGGCGCCGGGCGCGGTACGGACGGCCTCGGCGAGGGCGCCCATGCCCTGGCTGGGGGTGCTCGCGGGGTCGAACGGGGGCATCCGGTCCCGGAAGGCCCGCACCTCGTCCTCGGCCAGGCCCGAGATCAGCGCCAGGTGCGCGCTGGAGGTGGTGGAGTTCTGCGGGGTGAAGGCGGGCACCACCAGGGTCCCGTGCGGCCCGAGCACGCCGAGGAGGGCGTCCCGCAGCGGCTCCGGGGCCAGCCCGGTCCCCCCGAGCGAGGCGTGCACCAGCAGCCGCATCCCCGGCCGCACTCCGAGCAGCCGCAGGTGCACCGCGAGGGCGAGGGCGCCTCGCGGCGGGCCGTCCGGTCGGCGCCGCGGGCCGGGTGCGGCGGCGCGGGGAGGCGGGGTGGGGGCGCCCCGGCCGGGGGGCGTCACGCGTCGACCGCCTTCAGCTCCCAGCGGAGTTCCTCGACCAGGCGCTTGCCGGTGACGGTCAGCTCAGCCGCCTCCGAGAGGCGGTCCAGGGCCTGGTGGATGCGGTCCGCGCCACCGGGATCGGGGGAGGCCGTGGCCCGCCGGTAGGCCTCCACCGCCACCCGCTCGTGCACGTCCGCCAGCAGCCGGGACACCGGGACCGGGCGGGATCGCCACGGTGAGGGGTGCTGCCACTGGCCGTCCAGCGCGTACAGGTCGGTGACCTCGGTCAGCGCCCGCAGCCGGGCCCGGCGCCGCCCGGTGAGCAGCGCCAGCGCCGTCTCCGCGACCCCCGCCGCATACGGCACCCCGAGCGCTCCCGGCCCGTGCCGGCCCGCCTCGCCCCAGTCGCCGGCCCGGGGGCCGCCCGCGAGCGGGGTCAGCGTGGTCAGCCCCCCGGCGGCGGCCGACGCGAACTCCGGTACGGCGGAGCGCAGCAGCGCCCACGCCGCGTCCAGGCGGCCCCGCCACTCCTCGGCCTCCCCGGCGCCGAGCCGCAGCCGGGGCGGCCGGGCGAAGCAGTTGCGGTACGGGTCGAGGTCCTCCAGCGCCACCGGGGCCGCGTCCGGCCCGGGCCGCCAGGTGCGTACGGGCTGCCAGCGCGCGTCCCCCGCCGCCGGGCCGAAGCGGTGCTCGGTGCGGCCGTCGCGCACGGCGTACCCCTCGTCCGTGACGCGCAGTACGGCCCGGCCCTCCGTGCCGGGCTCCCCGAGCCGCAGCAGCCCCAGCGTCGGCAGGTACACCTCGCCGTCCCGGAAGGCGACCTCGGCCGGCAGGTCCAGCCCGCCCCGCAGCACGGCCGCCGCCGCGAGCGCGGTCAGCCTGCGTGCGGCCTCCGGGCCGTCGGGGCCGTCGGGGCCGTCGGGGCCGCCGGGGTGGTCCGGGCCGTGCGGGGAGCCGCCGCCGTCCACGGCCGCCAGCACCCAGGTCCGGGTGAACGGGTGGTCCAGTACGGCGTCCAGCGCCCGCGCGCCCGCCTCCCCGGCCCGCTCCACCGCGCCGAGCAGCTCCCAGGCCCGCGCCCAGCCGGGCTCGGCGGCGAGGTCGGCGTGCAGCCGCGCCAGCAGGACCCGGGTGAGCTCCTCGTGGGAGCGGGCCAGCCGGGCGGGATCGGTCAGCTGCGGCGCGGTTTCCCGGGCGGCGGTGCGGCCCTCGACGCCGTCCACGAGCTCGCGCAGATCGGTGCAGTACACGGAGGGGTTGTCGAAGCCGTTCGCGTCCCGGTAGCGGTGCGTGTAGAGCCCGCCGCCGCACGAACGTACGACGGGGCACCGGCGGCACGCGTCGCTGACGCCCGCGAGGCCCAGCTGTCGGGCTCGGACCCCGGGATGGGCCGCGACCTGGTCAAATGCGTGGTCGAAGACGTTGAAACCGGTGGCGGCGGCCCCCTCGAAGGCGCTCTTGAGGGAGTCCACCTGCTCCAGGGTCCCGTCGGTCTCGACGACGACGAGGTCGGTGGGCGCGAGCCCGAGGGACTCCGTCAGGCTGGGCCCGCCGCGCAGGGTGGACAGCAGGGACTCGAAGAGTCGTACGGGGACCGGGCGTTCGCGGCTCTCCCAGTGGTCGAAGATCCGCAGGAGCCAGCGGGCGTAGGCGTCGGACGCGCCGTCGGGGCGGACCGGAGGGGCCTCCCAGGTGGCGTGGGGGAGGAGGAAGTCGACGCGCGGCGGCTCCAGTTCGACGAGCGCGTCGAGCACGGCGACGGGGTCGTTGGCCACGTCCACGGTGCAGAGCAGACCCTGGTAGAGGTGGCGGTACGGCGCGGAGCGGAGCAGTGCGACGGCGGCCAGGACCAGCGGGTGGCTCGTACGGCCGTCCGCGAAGCGGCGGTGCCGGTCGTTGGCGGCGCGGTCCCCGTCGAGGGAGATGCCGACCCGCAGGTCGAACTCGTCGAAGAGGTCGAGGTAACGGGTGCTGAGTTGGAGCCCGTTGGTGTGGATCCGCAGGTCGAGGTCGGCGATCCCGGCGAGTGCCCGGGTGAACTCCTCGCACACGAGCCGGAGTCGGGCCGTGCCCGCCAACAGGGGTTCCCCTCCATGGAGGATCACCGTGACGGAGGGGAGTGCATGGTCACGGGCATGTTCGGCGAGCCGCGACGCGGTGTGCGAAATGACCTCGGGGGAGATCACTTTCGGCCGGGCTCGCCAGCTCTGATCTGCGTGTTCGTAGACATAGCAATGATCACAAGCAAGATCGCATCTGCTGTGAACTTTCAGGACGATCTCGCGAAATGCGATCAGGCCGGTCATTCCACCAGTCTAGAGCGCTTACTCCGCTGTCAGAGTGCGGAGTTGAAGATGGGGGCCTGGACGGAGCGGCCGGATTCCGTCTTCAGCACGCGGCCGAGTGCGGCGGCCGCGGACGCGCTGCGGACGTCGATCCGGTCGAGGGGGACCCGGTCGGCCTTGACCGTGCTGGTCGGGGGGGTTGCGGAAGTGTTCACGACACCGTCCTTGGGGAAGCCATGTTGAATGGGCATGTGAATGGCAGCAGCGACGCGCTGCTGTCAAGCGTGGACTTTACTCGGCCACACCCCATTGAGCGACCGAGACATGACGCCTGATCAACCGTTCTATAGAAAGCGTGGCGTATTTCCCGAGGTCGGGTATTCGGCCGTTCGCCGGAAGGCAAGATCCATTTTTCTTTCGTGCGGCCCCGCCCGCTGCGCGGGACGGGTCTGACCTGCGGCGGACCCGGTCGGCAGGTTGGCCGGATGAGCATGCCCGGGGCACACCCCTGGGCCGGTGAACGCGCCCGGGGCGCACCCCCTGAGCCGGTGAACACGCCCGGGGGCGCACCCCCTAGGCCGGCTGCTGTTCGCTGAGCGGGGGCGTGGGCAGGTCGCGAAGGAGCCAGGTCAGGACGTCCGGCAGCGCGCGGAAGGCCGCGAAGTGCGCGGCGGCCGGGTCGATGGTGGCGGTGGCGCCCGGGATGCGGCGTGCCAGCCAGCGGGAGTGCCCCACGGGGGAGAACACGTCGAGCTCCCCGTGCCAGATCAGCACCGGGCAGCGGATGTCCGCCGGGTCGAAGCCCCAGGGGCGGCTGTTGGCCAGCATGTCGTCGATCCAGCCGTACGCCGAGTGGCGCAGGCCCTCGCGGTAGTTGCGCAGCAGCATCTCCCGCAGCCCGACGTCCGCGACGACCATGCGGTCGCTGGCGGTCAGCTCCCGGCGCAGCTCTTCCAGCAGCTGTCGGGGGTCCTTGCGGATGCCGGCGGCGCGCGGGATCAGCCGGGCCGCCAGCTCCTCGGGGTCGGCGGAGGCGGTCGTGTACTCCTGCACGTTCGAGGGGCCCATTCCGGCGAACCAGTCCAGGTCCTCCGCGTCCCGGGGGGCGAGGGGGACCAGGGCCGCCGTACGGGTGACCCGGTCCGGGAGCAGGGCCGCGCAGGCCAGGGCGCCGGGGGCGCCGCCGGAGCGGCCGGCGACGGCGAAGGTGTCGATGCCGAGGGAGTCGGCGATGTCGGCCACGTCCCGGGCGACGTCGGCGACGGTGCGGCCCGGGTGGCGGTCGGAGCCGCCGTAGCCGGGCCGGTCGTAGGCGATGAGCTGCATGCGGCGCTGGTAGAGGACCATGCCCCGGGGGGCCGGGCCGAGTCTGCTGCCGGGCATGCCGTGGAGCAGGAACACCGGTTTGCCGTCCGGATCGCCCCAGCGCTCCACCGTGAGCGCCCGTCCGTCCGTGGCGCGCACCTGATTGCGCACGCACTTCCTCCTTCACGGTCGACGCGACTGGTCACGGTGATTGTGCTCGCTGGGGGAGGAGCGCGGTAGGGCGCACTTCGCGCGAAATTCTTGTGAAAGTTTTCACAAGCGCGCAGGGGTCTTTAGTCCTCCTGCATATGCCCAGGTCAAGGCGGTGGTGAGGGGGGCGTGAACAGGCGTGAACAGCCCTTCGACCTGCCCGGAAAGGGCTTTTTCGGCGCCACTGCTTCCGCTTTCGGGTGTCGAATTGAGGCATCAGGAAAACAGGTCCGTGCAGACCTTCGGGTCGGGTCGGTTCGAAATGAAGGAGTTCCTGCCATGCAGGCCAACGAGATGGTGGACGGACTGGTCCAGGGTGCGCTGGGCGCGCTCGACCGGTTCGAGTCGTTCAACCAGGAGCAGGTCGACCACATCGTCAAGAAGGCTTCCCTGGCCGCCCTGAGCGCACACGGCGAACTCGCGAAGCTCGCCGTCGAGGAGACCGGCCGCGGCCTCTTCGAGGACAAGGCCGTCAAGAACCTGTTCGCCTGCGAGCACGTGGTCAACTCGATGCGCGGTCTGAAGACCGCCGGCGTGATCCGCCGCGACGAACTGAACGGCATCACCGAGATCGCCGAACCCGTCGGCGTCGTCTGCGCGATGACCCCCGTCACCAACCCGACCTCGACCACGATCTTCAAGGCGCTGATCGCCCTGAAGACCCGCAACCCGATCATCTTCGCCTTCCACCCCTCCGCGCAGAACTGCTCCGCCGAGGCCGCCCGCATCGTGCGCGACGCCGCCGTCGCCGCCGGCGCCCCGGAGGACTGCGTGCAGTGGGTGACCACCCCCTCCATGGAGGCCACCGGCGCCCTGATGAACCACCCGGGCGTCTCCACCATCCTCGCGACCGGCGGCAACGCCATGGTCAAGGCCGCCTACTCCTGCGGGAAGCCGGCCCTCGGCGTCGGCGCCGGCAACGTCCCGGCGTACGTCCACAAGAGCGCCAAGCTCGGCCGCGCGATCCACGACATCGTGCTCTCCAAGGCCTTCGACAACGGCATGATCTGCGCCTCCGAGCAGGCGGTCATCCTGGACCAGGAGGTCTACGAGCAGGGCCTGGCCGAGTTCAAGCGGCTCGGCGCCCACGTGGTCTCCGCGGCCGAGAAGACCAAGCTGGAGCAGTTCATCTTCGGCACCACCGCCTACGCCGCCGACGCCTCCGGCGCCAAGCTGAACCCGGCGGTCGTCGGCAAGTCCCCGCAGTGGATAGCCGAACAGGCCGGCTTCACCGTCCCCGAGGGCACCTCCATCCTCCTCGCCGAGTGCAACGAGGTCGGCGACAACGAGCCGCTGACCCGCGAGAAGCTCTCCCCGGTGCTGGCCGCCCTGAAGGCCTCCGACACCGAGCACGGCCTCGAACTGGCCGCTGCGATGGTCGAGTTCCACGGACTGGGCCACAGCGCCGCCATCCACGCCGAGGACGAGCGGCTCGTCGAGGAGTTCGGCAGGAAGGTCAAGGCGATCCGCGTCATCGCCAACTCGCCCTCCACCTTCGGCGGCATCGGCGACGTCTACAACGCCTTCCTGCCCTCCCTGACCCTCGGCTGCGGCTCCTACGGCCACAACTCGGTGTCCGACAACGTCACCGCGGTGAACCTGATCAACGTCAAGCGGATCGGACGGCGGGGCAACAACATGCAGTGGTTCAAGGTCCCGCCGAAGATCTACTTCGAGCGCAACTCCATCCGCTACCTCGGCGAGATGGACGGCATCAGCCGCGTCTCGATCGTCACCGACAAGACGATGGTCGCCCTCGGCTTCGTGCAGAAGGTCACCGACATCCTCCAGGCCCGCGAGGGCTCCGTCGCCATCCAGGTCATCGACAGCGTCGAGCCCAACCCGGAGCTGTCGACCGTGCAGGCCGGCGCCGCGATGATGCGCGACTTCAAGCCCGACACGATCATCGGCCTCGGCGGCGGCTCCCCGATGGACGCCGCGAAGATCATGTGGCTGATGTACGAGCGCCCGGAGGTGGAGTTCGCGGACACCAAGGAGAAGTTCTTCGACGTCCGCAAGCGCGCCTACACGTTCCCCTCGCTCGGCGAGAAGGCAAAGATGGTCGCCATCCCGACCACCTCGGGCACCGGCTCCGAAGTCACCCCGTTCGCCGTCATCTCCGACCCGGCCGCGGCCCAGAAGTACCCCCTCGCGGACTACGCGCTGACCCCGAACGTCGCCATCGTCGACCCGGTCCTGCCCATGGGCCTGCCGGCCACCGTGACCGCGGACTCCGGCTTCGACGCCCTGACGCACGCCACCGAGGCCTACGTCTCCGCGTACTCCAACGACTACACGGACGGCCTCTGCCTCCAGGCGATCAAGCTGATCTTCGAGAACCTGCAGCGCTGCGTGGTCGACGGGCCGAACGACCCCGAGGCCCGCGAGAAGATGCACAACGCCTCGACCGTCGCGGGCATGGCCTTCGCCAACGCCTTCCTCGGCCTGGTGCACGCCATGGCCCACACCCTGGGCAACACCTTCCACGTCGCCCACGGCCGCACCAACGCGATCCTGCTGCCGCACGTGATCCGCCACAACGGCACCGTCTCGCACAAGGCCACCCCGTGGCCGAAGGCCGAGGTCTACCGGGCCCCGGAGCGGTTCCAGGAGATCGCGAAGATGCTGGGCCTGCCGGCCGCGACCGCGGCCGAGGGCGTCGAGTCCTACGCCAGGGCCGTCGAGGAACTCCGCACCAAGTGCGGGATCCCCGCCTCCTTCGCCGAGGAGGGCGTCGAGGAGCAGGCCTTCATCGAGGCCCTGCCGACCCAGGCCATGAACGCCTACGCCGACCAGTGCGCCCCCGCCAACCCGCGGATGCCGATGATCGACGACATGAAGCAGCTGATGCGCCAGGCGTACTACGGAAACGTCGAGGGTGCCCCGGCGAAGAAGGCGGGCGCCAAGAAGAAGTAGTCCACCCGTGAGCGTCCGCTGAGGACAGGAAACGGCCCACCCGGGCGCCAAGGCCCGGGCGGGCTTTCCGCTACGTGCGGGGGATCAGCAGGGCGGCCGCCGAGCGGGCCTGCTCCAGGGCCCGGGCGCGGTCCGCGCCGCGCTGGCCCAGTACGACCCGGGTGCTCAGGCCGTCGAGCAGGGCGAGGAGCTCCGAGGCCCGGGCGGGCACGTCCATGGGGGCGAAGCGGCCCTGGTCCACGCCCTTGGCCAGCAGCGCCTCCAGGTCCCGCTGCCAGCTGTCGTCGATCTCCTCCTGGGCCGCCTTCAGGGGTTCGTTGGAGGCCGTACGGGCCCACAGCTCGATCCACAGGGTCCAGCGCGGGTCCCGCGGCCCTTCGGGGAGGTAGAGCTCCAGGTACTGGTCGAGCTTGCGGGAGGCCGTCACGCGGCGGCCGAGCAGGGCCCGGCGCTCCCCGGTGAGCAGTTCCTCGCTCCAGCGCAGCGCCTCCAGCAGCAGCCGGTCCTTGCTGCCGAAGTAGTACAGGATGTGCCCGCCGCTGGTGCCGAGCCGCTCGGCCAGCTTGGACATGGTCAGCGCGGCGAGCCCGTCCTCGGCGATCGCCGCCATGGCCTCTTCGAGCATCCGCTCCTGGGCGATCTGCCCGTCCCGCCGCCGTGCCGCTCCTGCCACCGCTCCCGCCCTCCGTCTTCCCTGGCCCGACCTTATCCCGGACAGGGTCTTGACGGCCGGGCGGTACACCCCTCATCTTGAATGCCATTCAAGAACTTAGAACGCCGTTCAAGATCAGTCAGGGGTGTACGCGATGAGCGACGAGGTCTTCAGAGTCGAAACGCACGGCATCGACACGATCCCGGACGAGGAACGGCACGGCAGCGCCAAGGACCTCTTCTGGCTCTGGTTCGGCTCCAACCTGACCTTCACCTACGTGATCAACGGGGCCCTCGCCGTGGCCTTCGGGCTCAGCTTCTGGCAGGCCACCGCCGTGGTCGTGCTCAGCGGACTGTCCTTCTTCGCCGTCAGCGCCGCCGGACTCAGCGGCATCCGCACCGGCACCGCCACCCTGGTCATCTCCCGCGCCGCCTTCGGCGTCCGGGGCAACTTCCCCGCCGGCGTCCTCAACTGGGTGGTGAGCATCGGCTACACCATCGTCAACACCGTCGTGGGCACCCTGGCGCTGGAGCTGGTCCTCGCCCAGACCGGCCTGGCGGACGGCACGCCGGCCCGCGCCCTCGCCCTCGCGATCACCCTCGCGCTGACCTTCGCCGTCACCATGTGGGGCCACGCCACCGTGCAGTTCGCCGAGCGCTGGGCCGCGTACGTACTGGCCGCCGGCTTCGGCGTGCTCCTCGTCCTCGTCCTGCCCGGGGCCGACACCTCCGCCCCGGCCGCGGCGCCCGGGCTCTCCGGCTGGAGCCTGGCCTTCGTGATCATGCTCGCCGGGCCGTTCTCGTACCTGCCGATGCCCGCCGACTACACCCGCTACCTGCCCCGCACCACCTCGCTGAAGTCCATCACCTGGACCGGCGCCCTCGGCGGCTTCGTCTCCTCCGTCGCCCTCGGCATCGCGGGCGTGGCCGCCGCCACCCAGACCGACATGACCGACGCGGTCGCGGGCGCGCAGGGACTGCTCCCGGGCTGGTTCCAGCCGCTGTTCCTGGCCCTCGTCCTCGGCGGCTCCGTCACCAACTCGATCATCACCCTCTACTCCTCCAGCCTGAACCTCCAGGTCCTCGGCATCCCGTGGAGCCGCGCCCGCGCCCTCGGCATCAGCGCCGCCGTCACCGCCGCCGGATCGCTCGCCGCGCTCTTCCTCACCGACTTCACCACCTCCCTGCTCTCCTTCCTCTCCCTCCTGATCATCGTCTTCGCCCCCTGGGGCGGGGTCTTCCTCGCCGACATGCTGCTGCGCCGCTGCCGGTACGACGCCGACGCGCTGCACGCCGGGAGCGCGGGCGCCTACTGGTACCGCGCCGGCTACCACCCGGCCGGCATGGCCGCCCTCCTCGCGGGCATGGCCTTCGCCGCCCTGACCTGCGACTCCGCGCTGTGGACCGGGCCGCTCGTGGCCCCGCTCGGCGGCGCCGACCTCACGGTGCTCGGCTCGGTGGTCTCCGGGCTCACCTACTGGGCGCTGGCCCGGCGCCGGGTGCCGGCCTACGCACCGGCCGCCTGAGCCGCCGGCCGCCCGTCCCGCACCGCCCGCCACACGCCACACGCCGCACGCAATGGAGCACTCCCAGATGTCCCACCCCCTCCCCGCCGACCTCCTCCTCACCGGAGCCCGCATCCACACCGTGGACCCGGACCTCCCCGAGGCCGAAGCCCTCGCCGTCCGCGACGGGGTGATCGTCTGGGTCGGCCCCGACGCCGACGCCGCCGCCTGGGCCGGCCCGGACACCGAGCGGATCGACGCGGCCGGAAAGCTGGTGCTGCCCGGCTTCGTCGACGCGCACAACCACGTCCGGCTCGGCTCCGACGACGCCTGCGTGCAGCTCGCCGGGGTGCGCACGCTGGAGGGCATCCACGAGCGGATCCTGGCGTGGCGGGAGGCCAACCCGGACGCCGGGTGGATCGAGGCCGAGGCCTTCGACTACTCCGCGATCCCGGACGGCCGGATGCCGACCGCCGCCGACCTGGACCCGGTCACCACGGACACCCCGGCGCTCGTGCTCTCGTACGACGTCCACACGGCCTGGCTGAACACGGCGGCGATGCGGCGCCTCGGCGTCACCCGGGACCGCACGGACCTGCCCTTCGGGACGGCGGCCGTGGACCCGGCCACGGGCGAACCCACCGGATTCGTCAAGGACTTCGCGGTCAAGGGCCTCTCGCGCGATGGCCACCGGGCGCTGCGCGAGCTGGGCGTGCCGTGGGCCTCGCCGGACCGGCAGTACGGGCGGCTCGCCAAGAGCCTCGACGACGCGATCGGCTTCGGCATCACCACGGTGGTCGAGCCGCAGAACTCCCTGGACGACCTGGAACTCTACGAACGGGCCCGGGCGGAGGGGCGGTTGCGCTCGCGGATCGTGGCCGCACTCTTCCACCCCCGGGGGACGGGCGACGCGGACCTGGCCGACTTCGAGGACGCGGCCCGCCGGTTCTCCGGCGACCGGCTGCGGGTCGGCCCGCTGAAGCTGTACATCGACGACGTCGTGGAGCCGCGCACGGCCGCGCTGCTGGAGCCGTACGCGGGCTGCGGCTCCCACCGGGGCGAGACCTTCTACCCGGCCGAGGAGTTCGCGGAGCTGCTGGCGAAGCTGGACGCGCGGGGCTTCCAGTGCTTCGTGCACGCGACGGGGGACCGGGGCATCCGGACCGTCCTGGACGCGGTGGAACACGCGCGTGCGGTCAACGGCCCGCGCGACGCCCGCCACCAGGTGGTGCACGTGGAGTGCCTGGACCCGGCGGACGTACCGCGCTTCCGGGAACTGGGCGTGGTGGCCTGCATGCAGCCGAGGCACTGCGCGCCGGAGATCGCGGGGCCGGGCCAGGACTGGGCCGAGAACGTGGGCGAGGACCGCTGGCACAAGGCCTGGCCGATGCGGAGCCTGCACGGGGCGGGGGCGGTGCTGGCGTTCTCCAGTGACTGGAACGTGGCGGAGATGGACCCGATGGTCGGCATCTACACGGCCGTGACGCGCCGCTCCCTCGACGGGGGCCCGGCGTGGCAGCCGGGGGAGACGGTGGACGTGGCCACGGCCGTGCACGGCTACACGATGGGCTCGGCCTACGCCAACTTCCTGGAGGCGGAGCGGGGTTCCCTGACGGTGGGCAAGGCGGCGGACTTCGTGGTGCTGTCGAGGGACATCCTCACCGTACCGACGGAGCGGATCCTGGGCACGGTCGCGGAAACGGTGGTGGTGGCGGGCGAGGTGGTCCATCGGACCGCCTGACGCGCGCCCGGAGTTCCTCGTAGGGTGGGCCGGATGGAGACGCTCATCGAGGTGATGTTCGAGCTGGTCATGTTGGGCGTCGTCGCGCTCGGCGCACTGTTGGGGGTCAAGCTGGCGAAGTCGGGCGTCGCCCGCCGGGCCGCCCGGCGGGCCGGCGCGGTGGGGGAGGACGTGGCGATCCCTTGCCGAATGGCATGGAAACAGGGGCTGGGCGGCGGGAGCTTCGTGTACGGGCAGCTCCGGCGGGCCGAGGACGGCGCCGTTTTCGACCGGCCGGGCCGCCGGCCGGTGGCGCTGCCGGTGGGCGGCAGGGCGTCCCGGCGGCCCGACGGCTGGCGCCCGGGGATGCAGCTGTTCGAGTACCGCGGGCCGGGCGGCGAGGAACTGCGGCTCAAGGTCCACGACGCCGAGGCCGACCTCGCCGCGAGTCTGCTCCGGATCCCGGACCCGGCGGACTTCGCCTGAGCCCCCGGCGGAGCCCCGAAATCTTGAGCCGCGCCGGCGATTGAGGCGCGGGGGGCCGGGGGCGGCGCTCACGGTTCCGGGAAGGGGTGGGGTGGGGGAGCGGCTCCGCGCAGCGGTGCCGGTCAGGTCTCCGGGTGTTCCTCGGGGGCGAGGAAGCGGCCCATCGGGAGGACCTGGCGGCCCCAGGTGCTCGCCATGATCTGGCCGGCCAGGAGGTACGTGGCCCCGAGGGCGGCCAGCAGGCCGCTCCAGCCGGTGATCCGGTTCCAGATCTCCGAGCCGGTGAAGCCGCTGACGGTCATGCCGACGAAGGCCATGAGCACGCACGTGAAGGTGGACAGCAGCACCAGGTGGATGCGGAAGCTGCCGATCCACAGGACGAACACGACGAAGACCCAGGGAAGGGTGAACAGCCCGCTGACGTCCCCGCGCAGGGCGGGATCGGTGGCCGGCAGCACCCACTGGAGCAGGCAGGCCTTGGCCATCCAGAACAGCCCGAAGCCGCCGAAGACCGTGGCGTGCCAGGTGTCGCCGCGCTGGGCCTGGAAGAGCCCGGCCAGCAGCTGGGCGAGCCCGCCGATGAAGAAGCCGACCAGCGGCAGCACCGAGTGGCCGAGCTTCTCCGGGAAGACGCCCGCGTCGATGCCGGTGGCGATGACGGTGACCACGATGAAGCCGGTGAGGCCGAGCGGGCCCAGCTGGGCCTGGGCGCTCGGCTCCATCCGTTTGACGGAGACCGCCTGCTCGGCGGGGCCCTGCCGGTTGCGGAACCCGGGCAGGTTCGGGGTGTTCACCTGGTTTCTCCCAGGAGGCCCCGTCCTTTAGGGCGGGGAGGAATGGGTCCTCGGCGCGGAGCCGCGGAGCGGCGGAGTTCTCTTCGCG
>NZ_JBFBFP010000049.1:0-55200 GCF_040684275.1 Streptomyces sp. NPDC091371 | reverse complement strand
GACCGGCTGATCTACCAGGCCCGCCTGCAGGCCCGTTACGGGCGCAGCTGGCGGCGCAAGGCTCCGGTGGAGGCGCTGATGCCGCTGCGGCTGGCCCGGATCGGCGTGCCGTTGGCGCAGACGGCGCCGGAAGGCCTGTCCGCAGCTGGCATCGACCCGGCGCTGCTGTCGCCCCGGACCGTGCCCGCGGCGCTCGCCCCGGCTGCGGCACCGGCACTCCCCGTTGCCGTTCCCTCCCCGGATGAGGACACGGCCACGGAGCAGGGCCCGGACCCCTCCGTGGACATCGCCGGGGGAGAAGTCAGCGCCGGCGCTTCCCGCTGGGCTCCCGCGGCCGCGCCGGTCGACTTGTACGGGGCCAGCCGGGATTTCATCGGGCAGTTCGGACGCTTCCCGACGGCTGAGCAGCTCGCCGCCTTCATCGCTCAGCGATATGGCGTGACCGACCCGGAGACCGGTGGGCTGCTCGCGGACGAGCTCCTGGAGCCGGTGCTGGCAGACCTCCGCGAGGCCGGCCTCGACCCCGTCGGCGCCCCGGCCGACGACCTTGCTGGAAACCCGGCCGACGTCACGCCTGAGCCGGACGACATGCCGGTGGCCGCGGCCAACGGAACCCCGGCGCCTGCCCGCCAGCCGCACCCCTTCTTCGGGGAGCCGCGTGCGGGAGCGGGGCATGCGGCAGAACTGGCACGCCCCGCGTCAGCCACGTGGGCACCCGTTCCGGCGCCCACCGCCTCGGCAAAGGCCGACGTGCCGATGCACAGCACCTCTGAGCGGCATCGGTCCGCTGACACCTCGGTGCCCGCTCCGGCAGGCGAGGCACAGCCGTGGACTGCTGAGGTGACCGACACCGGCGAAGCCACCGCCCGGGTGCCCCAGCAGCAGACCGACGAGCCCGACGTCGACCCGATCCAGCAGGAGATCGAGCTGGTCGCCCAGTGGCTGACCGAAGCCCAGGACGCAGGAAAGAAGTTGTCCGGAGCTGAGACCGCTCGACGCCTTGGGGTGTCGCCCAAGACGGGCCAGCGCCGCGTCATCGAAGCGGCCAAGCTTTTGGAGGAGCGTCGGCGGCGGCAGGGACGCGCGCACCTGCGGTCGGTCCGCGGCTGACCGACTGGAGCCCCCGTTGGCCGCTGACCGGCGTCGGTCAGCGGTCAATGTCATGCCCGGGATCCCGGGCATGACCGATCTTCCCGTGACCGGGCACGGCGTGACAGGCTCGTGGTGGTCGCGCGACCGGTGACGGATTCGGTGACTAGATCGGTGAGTGACCGGCCATGGCCCATACCGATTGCCAGTCACCGACTGCACGCGATGCGAAGCCTCCCAACCCCTGTTCCTCAGCTGCTGGCCTCAGGGCGAGGCCATCGAAGCGCCGGCGTGTCCAAGGCTTCACCGTGACCGATCTCAGCAGCAACACCGCTGTGACCTGTGGTTTGACCGATGGCCGATGGGCACCGGTCCGCCTGTGACCGATCCGGTGATCGGTGCCTCCCACGTGGTGACCGATCAGGGCGCCGGTGACTGGCGGCCCGTGCTCCCTCCGGGAACCGGTGACCAGTGGGTGCCTGACCGATCCGACGTGGACGGCCGGTGAGCGGCGCGCCATCGGTCACCGGTCACGACCGACGCCTGTTGGCCGGCTATCGGTCACCGGGCTGGTCGTCCTCCGCTCCACCGCCTGCGCGCACGGCGTGGACCGGTGAGTTCGGCGACGACGGCTGGTGAGTAGCTGTGTGCACACCGGTGAGTGGTGACCGATACTGCCGTCGGCGACCGGTGACTGACCACCCCGAAGATCGGTCACCGGTCCGTCGCCGCCCGAACGGGGAGCAGCTGGTGACCGACCCGGCGGCCGCTGACCGGTGACCGATCCCGCTGGTTACCGCCGCTCTCCACGGGGCCGGTGACCGGTAGTGGGCTTGTCGGTCACCGGTCATGACCGATGTGGGGCCGCTGGTCGCCGTGCTTGTCGCCCTCCGCTCCACGCCCAGGCGACGGGCGGGTCGGTGAGTTCGGCGGCGGCGCCCGGTGAGTGGTGACCGGTTCGGGGCGTGACCGACGCAGTGACCGGTGACCGATTCAGTCGGGCGCATCGTGGCCGGTGACCGGTCGGGGGCTCGTCGGCCACCGGCCATGACCGATACCCGGTCGCCGGTCGCAGTGCTGGTCGCCCTTGGAGCCGGTGCCTGCGAGTGAGAGGCGGGCCGGAGAGACCCGTGGCGGCGCCCGCTGAGTGGTGACCGGTCCGGGGCGAAACTGGCGTACTGGCCGGTGCCGATCCCTCTGGTCACCGCCGCCTCCACGGGGCCGGTGACCGGTAGTGGGCTTGTCGGTCACCGGTCATGACCGATGCGAGGCCGCTGGTCATCGGTCAGCAGGTCGTCCCCGGTTCCGGCGTCCAGTGGTGAAGCCGGTGAGTTCGACAACGGTGCCCGGTGAGTGGCGGCGGCTACGCTGACGAGTTCTTCACGACTGGGGAGGCTGTGCGATGAGTTCGGTTCTGGGTGTCGATGCCGATGGCGCCGTGACGGTGCTGCCGTGGCCTGATGACGTGGTGCAGCAAGGTCTGCTGATCCGGGCCGGTGTCGGGGGCCCGGCGGACACCGGGGTCTACCACCGGCGCGCTGTCCTGCACGTCCACGGCAGCGGGCAGAGGGATGGGCTGCCGATGAACCTGGCTGTGTGGGCGCTGGCTTGCGTCTGGCGGGGGATCGAGCTGCCGTACGGGCTGTACGGCGCGGCGGTGGTGACCGGACCGCAGTCCCAGGGCCTCGACGACGACCTGGCCGCCGAGGTCCGAGCCGTCTGCGAGGCGGTCGCGGACGTACGGGCCGAGTGGCGTGGCCGGCCGCCGACCGGGGAGGGGCCCGCCCGCGCCGAGCTCCTTGCGGCGGCCCGGCATGCGCGGGGCACACTGCGCACCACGACGTCCTGATGGTTGTGCGGCCGCGGGAGTGGTCCCGCGGCCCGCTTGTGCCCGCCTTGTTGTGTCAGCGCGCGGATTGGGTGGAGGCGCTCTGACCGGAGAGGACCGCGGTGATGGTGTCCTCGGTGGCAGCCTCCAGATCCAGGTCGAAGGTGCGGGCCATCTGCTGGATGCGGGCGACGGTGCGCCGGATGGCGGCGTCGTTGCCTGCGGCCGCTTCGATGGTCAGCAGGTCGCGGTAGAGGACTTCTGAGGTCTCCTCGACATCCAGGCCCTTGTGGACGATGCGGCGGGCGGCGTCCAGGTCGGGCAGGACTCCGTCGGTGTGCCAGCGGGCCAGGGTGTGGGCGGTGTCGGTGATCCGGGACAGCATGTCCTGGATGACGGGGTCGGCCCAGGGCAGGGTGCGGCCGTCGAACGGCTTGCCGCGCACGAGCCCCATCGCGGTTTCCAAGTCGGCGATGCCGTGCTCGGGGCCGGCGGCCAGCCCCCGCGAGGCCAGCTGCTGGAAGAGCTCCCAGTCGGAGGTGACAGCGGGGTGGAACGTGTACCCGCCGGCGTTCTTGGGCCGGGGCAGCAGGGGCCATCCGTCGTCGGTGAGGCCGATCTGGTTGCGCAGCTCGGAGAGGCGTGAGTGGAGGCTGCGTACGGACCAGGGGTTGACGGGGTCCATGGCCTGGCAGAGGTATTCGGCGCTGCGTCCGGGGCGGAGGTGGATGAGGGCTGCGATGGCGGTGGTGCGGGGGGTGTGCGCGGATCCGAGTCCGCCGGTGATGCGCAGCGGCCCCAGCATCTCGATGCAGACCGTGTCATCGTCGTCAGCTACAGGAGCGGTCCGGGCCGCGGGGACGGGAGCTGGAGTGGCCGACTGGCCAGGGCGGGCGTGCTCGTTCGGCGTGGCGGCGGGGGGCGGGGAGCTGCTGGCGGTGGCCTCGGTGGCCTCGGTGGCGACGGGGGTGGTGGGGGCGAGTCCGGCGAGGAGGGCGGGGAAAGGGTTGCCCGGGTCGTGGGCGTCTTCGCTGGTGACGCGCACGGTCAGGGGCGCTCCGGTGGCGGCCGGCTGTTCGTGGCTTTCGGTGAATTCCCACGCCCCGGTCGCCGGTTCGGGTTCTTGCAGGGATACCTGCAGCGCGTGGACGTACTGCAGGTACTGCTCGTCCGTGATCCGCTGCAGGGTCACGGGTTCGCCGAGTGTGGCGAGGAGGGCGTCCTGGTCGCGGTGGGTGTCGAGGGTTTCGGCGTGGGGGAATGCGCGGCGGGTGGCGGGGGTGGCGGGCAGGACGATGGCGGTGTGCAGGTTGCGGGCGGCGGAGAGCGCGTCGGCGAGCTGGGTGACGTGTTCCTCCTCGCTGTCCGCGGCGCCGACCAGCAGCCAGGGCAGGACCTGCTGGCCGCCGTTCTGGTGTGCTTCGAGGAGGAGTTCGCCGAGGTCGGCGGCGACGGCGGGCAGGTGGGGCATGGCCCGGATCCGTCCTTGGGGGAGCAGGCCGGCGAGGCGGGCCCCGAGTCCGGCGGTGAGGATCTCGCTGTAGTCGGTCCAGGCGCACGAGCCCAGCTCCAGGGCGAGGGCGCGCGCGACTTCGAGGACCTCGTCGCCTTCGCCGTCCAGGAGCAGGACTTTGCAGGTCATGAGGTCGGCCAGCAGCAGACCGGTCTCGGTCGCGCCGAGGGTGACCAGCCCCGGATACGGGGCCAAGACATCCTTCGCCTGGTCGGCGGGCAGCAGCACCGCGTCGGGGTCCAGAGCCCAGGTCCGCGTGTCGGCGCCGCCGGCAAATGGGGCGATGGGTTCGGCGGGTTCGTCCAGCAGGAGGGCAACACCGTCTGCGTCGAGACGGGCGCCGCGCAACGCGGGCAGGTCCCGGCCTTCCTCGTCGGCGTGGTGGGCGAGGGTGCGCAGAGTGCGGTCGAGGAGCTCGATCCCGGCCGGCTCGGACGTCGCGGAGAGGAGTTGTTCGAGGGTGGTGGGGTCGCTGTCCTGGGCGATGGTCTGCCCGGCGCGGCGCTGGCGCTGCTGCAGGATCCGCCGTACGCCCAGCGCCCCGGAAAGGGAGGCGGCCAGCAGGGTTCCGATCCCGGCGACGAGCGCGAGGTTGAGATGGCCTGCGGTGGCTTCAGCCCTCGGGGCGGGCGTCGTGGCGGCATCAGGCGCCGTGTTGGACGGCGATGCCGTCGCCACGGACGGAGTGGTGGACGGGGAAGTCGTCGGCGCAGAGGTCGGGGCTGTCGTGGCGGACGGTGTGGGGGCCGGCTGCGCAGCAGTCGCGGAGGGGGCGGGCTTGGCCGCCGTTGCAGACGGTGCGGGAAGCGGGTCGGACGGCTTCTCGGCGGGGCCTGGATCGGTCCGCGATTCCTGCGGGGCAGACGGGGTCGTGCCGGTGGCGGGCGGGCCGGTGGGCTGGCTGGGGTAGGGCAGGGAGAGTCGCTGGCCGGGGTAGATGAGGTCCGGGTCGGTGAAGGATCCGCCGCCGGGCAGGGGCTTGCCCTTGTTCAGCTCGAAGATCGCCGGGTAGGCGTCGCCGTCGCCGAGCTGCTGCTCGGCGATGTCGGTGAGGCTGTCGCCTTCCCGCACGCTGTACTCGTCGGTGTTTCCGGTCGACGCGGCGGTGGTGTGTCCCTGGGGCTGAAGTCCTTCGGTCTGCGGGAGGTTGGCACCGGCGGGGAGGTGGAGGATCCATCCGGGCTGGATGGGCAGCTGGGCGTGGAAAACGGTGCCGTCGGCCATGATGCGGCCCTCGTTGAGGGCGGCGATGTCCTCCCAGCACTGGCCGTCGCCCAGGGTGGTCTCGGCGATCGACCACAGGCTCTCGGCGGGCCGCACATCGCGCACCCTATGTGTCACCGCCGCGCTCTCACCGGCCGGCGTGGCGGCGTGGCCACTGCCGGTCTGGGTGTCGGCTACGGCGGGAGCACTCACGCTCACCGCCGGGGCGGTGGGGGCCGCGGAGGCGGGGGCGGCGAGGGCGGTGGTGGCCGGCAGGCCAAGCAGCACGGCGCCGACGAGGGCGGCCGCGGCCCGCTGTCCGACCAGGCCGCGGATCTGCGGGGCGGCGCGGCCGCGGAGCTGCGCCGGGATCTCCAGCAGCACCGCGCACGCGAACAGCGCCCAGCCGACCCATCCGGCCACGGCGAGAGCGAGGAGGAACACCTGTCCGGAGTCGTCGGTGGAGAACAGGGAGCCGAGGGCGGCGAGTCCGGGCGGGCCGACGATGGAGGTGGCCCACCACAGCAGCGCCGGCAGGCCGGCCAGCAGCGCGAGCAGGACGGCCAGGCTGAGCAGGCCGCGCAGCAGGGCGGCCGCGGTACGCATCCCGCTCGCCCGGCCGGGGCCGGGTGGCTTGCGGGTGGTGGTGGGCTTGGGCATGAATCGGGCCCCTTCTTGCGCGGGTTGCTATTCGGGCTGGGTGACGCCGTGCAGCAGGCGGGCGGTGCCGTGGCCGGTGACGTCCATGGATCCGATCCCGACGACGGACAGGAGCGTGGTCGGGTAGGCGTCGTTCACGGTGACCGTCAGCTGGGTTCGGTCGCCGGTGAGGCTGACGGTGCCCTGGGTGCCGGCCCGGGCGAGGTAGGCGTAGGCGGCGGCCTGGGCGGCTTCGGGGTCGATGCGGATCTGTGTGCCGGTGACGGCGGAGGCGGGATCGATGGCCTGCCCGGCGGCGCGGGCGGCTTCCATCGCGACCGCGTCGGCGCGTTCGGTGGCGCGGAGTTTGCCGCCGCCGTCGATGGCCAGGCCGATGATGCCCAACAGGGCGACGGTGACGATCGCGGTGTAGATGGCGATCCCGCCCTCGTCGTTACGCGGCCGCGCGCGGAATGTGGTCGGGGCCTGCATGTCAGGACTCCCTTGAGCGGTAGGCGTCGACGATGGAGGTGAACGAGCTGGTCATGGTCTTGCTCCCGGGAACGCCGGGCAGCAGCAGGTCGGAGAGTGGAACGGTGCAGGAGATGGTGACGGTGACGGTGCCGACCTGGCCGAGCGGGACGGCCAGCCCGGAGGAGTCGATGCTCGTCGATGTCGAAGCGCAGCGGATGCCTTGGTCGTTCAGGGAGCGGGCGGCTGCGGCAGAGGCTTCGGCTTGGGCGCTGGTGTAGGTGCGGGAGATGGATGCGGCGCGGGCGGCGTCCTCGGCGGCGGCGTCGACCTTGGCTCCGGAGGTGACGATCCGGCCTCCGGCGATGGCCATGCACAGCAGCATCAGCAGCAGGGGGGTGACGATCGCGGCGGTGATCGCCTCGCTGCCCCGGTCTTCCCGCAGCCGGTCCCGCCAGAGCGCGGGGACCGGGATGGGGCGCAGGACGGTCACGGTGTGGTCCACCGTTCCCGCGGCGCGGACGCGGACTGGGACACGGACAGCCCTTCGATGCCCGGGAGCATGGAGGGCGCGCTGCCGGTGACCGTCACGCTGACCTCGGTTGCCGTACTGCCGGCCGTACTGACAGTGGAGTTGCGCAGGCTGTCGCCCGCGATCCGGCCGAGTGTCTCGCGCGCGCGGGCCGCGCCCGCGCCCTCGGGGGCCTGGTAGGTGCGGGCGGCGGCGACGCCTTCGCGTGCGGCGGTCAGGGCGATGTTGCGGGCGTGGACCCACATCGAGGCCTGCACCACGGCCACCGTGACCATGATGACGAACGGGAACACGATCGCCATCTGGATCGATGACTCCCCCCGATCCGTCCAGCCCCATCCCCTGCTGGTGGCTTGGGGTCCGGCCGGCTGCGGCCGGGCGCTGCTGCTGGACTGCATCGGTGTCCTCCTCTCCGTGGGTGTCCGCTGCCTGGGCCGTGGTGGTCTCAGACGCCGGAGAGGCTGGTGTTGTAGCGGGCGATGACGACCGCGATGGTTCCGGCGATGGCGAGAGCGCCCGCGGTCGCGGCGACCCAGATGATGATGGTGGTGATCGAGATGTCGCCCCGGTCGTCGCGGCCGCCCTCCTCGATGCGGGACTTCAGCCACTGGGTGGCGCGGATGACGTACTTGGTCATGACGGACTCCTTGCTTCGGGTTCAGGTGTTGAGCATGCGGATGATGGCGGGGAAGGCGATCAGGAGCATTACCAGGACGGCGAGGAGCGCGCCGGGGGCGGTCATTTTCTCGCTGTCGGCGTTGGCCTCGGCTGCCTGCGCGGCGAGGAGTTCGGTGCGCAGGTTCTTCGCCCGGGAGCGCAGCGTGGCGTAGACGGAGGCTCCGTCGTCGGCGGACTGCCGCATGATCGCGGCCAGATCGTCGAGGACGGGCAGGTCGAGTTCGGCGGTCAGGCGGGCCAGGGACTCCCAGTGCGGCACCTTGTCCACGCGCGAGCGGGCCAGCGCACCCTGGATGCGGAGGAACGCCCAGCCGTGGCCGACCTGGGCGGCCTGTTCCATGGCCTGCTCGGCGGAGACGTTCCCGGCCCGGCGCAGTGCGACGAGGTCGAGGTAGGCGGCCATGGCGTGCGCGAACTCGGCGCGGGCGCGCTTGGCCTTGTCGCGCAGGGCCAGGTCGGGGGTGAACCACAGCACGGTGGCGGCGAGGATCCCGACGATGGCGGGGAGGTAGAGCGGCAGGCCCAGGAGCAGGAAGGGGATCGTGGACAGCGGCGGCAGCAGCAGCCCGCCTGTCGCGAGCGCGACTTTCGTCAGCAGGAACCTGCCCGGCGTGGAGCCGGTCAGGGCGAGGTCCTTGTACGAGATCCGCACCCCGGGCACGTCCGCGAGGCGCTCGACCAGCCACGCTCCCCATTGCTCGTCCCGGTCCGCCGGGAGCGTTGATGTGGCGGGCGGGGCGGGGTTGTTCAGGCGGCGCAGTGCCGGGCCGAGGGCGGGCGCTGGGCGCAGGACTTCCCGGATCAGGAGCGCCGTCCCGGCGCCGATCGTCGCGCCGGACAGGATCGCGGCTACGGGCATCATGCCCCCACCTCCTCGCTCTCGTGCTCGGCAAGCGGCGCGGCGGCGGGTGCGACGGCGCTTGTGGGGTCGGCGACCAGGAAACGGGGGACGGGCTTGTGGTCGGCGATCTGCCGCATCAGCGCGAGCACGCCGACGAACCCGGCCGAGAGCGCGGCGAGGACCAGCTGACCGAGGAGTGTGCCGTAGGGGGCGGTGTAAGAGGGGACGAGCAGTCCGGCGCCCGCGACACCGAGAGTGATGATCGTCATCCACCGCATCGTGGTCCGCGGTTTCGCCCGGTCGGCCTCGATGGCCCGGCGGCGGGCCACCTCCTCGTGGACGGACTCCGCGAGATCGTCCAACGCCTGGGCCAGGCCCGGTCCCCGGTCCGCAGCGGACAGGACCAACGCGGCCACGACCTTGTCGGCCGTCACATCGTTCAGCGCGTCGCCGAACAGGCGCAGGGCATCGGTGGGCCGCCAGCCGACCTGAAGCCGGTCGACCAGATCACCGACCTCGCCGGCGATGTCGTCGGGGCACCCCTTGCGGGAGATATGCAGGGCCTCGTCAAGCCCCCGGCCGAGCCGCAGCACGTTGGCCAGGCGCTGCGTCCAGTCGCCGAGCGCCTCCAGCTTCCCGATCCGGGCCGCCGCCGATTTGGTCGGCGACAGCAGCCACGGCACCCCGATCACCGCCAGGAGAACAAGCGCACCGGCGACGAACACGCCCGTCACCAGCCACAGCACCACTCCGGCGACCGCGCCCGCCGCAAGGCGGGTACGCCGCGCCATCGGTTCGTCCCGGCCGGCCAGGCGCCTCCCGGCCCGGATACGGGCGGCCACCGTCGGCCCCTTGGGGGCGGTGGTCCCGATGACGCCCATGACCAGCCCAACCAGCCCGCCCGAAAGGGCGAGCCCAGCCACCACCCACAACAACAGTGCAGTCACAGCCCAGCCCCCTCGTCGACCATGAGGGGCAGGGCCGCGCTCCAGGCTCCGCCGGGTGCACCGAGCAGCGCCGCATCGAACCCGGCACGGCGCAGGTCGTTGATGCAGCGTGGCTGCATGAACGGCACCGCCCGGTGCTCGCCCCACTCCGGACGCGGCCCGAAAATCTGGTTCGTCTCGGGCCGGCCGCCCTCGCCGATGCCGGTGACCTCAAGGACGTGGGAGACGAACCGGTGCCGGTGCCCGCCGATCTTCGTCTCGTCGATGGAGGACACGAACACGATGAAGTGCAGCCCGTTCGCGGCCTGCCGGTACGCCAGGGCCTCGGACATGTTGGCCTGGGCGAGGAGGTAGAGCTCGGCGATCCGGTCGAACACCACGCTCGGGTGGATGGCGTGCAGGGTGCACAGATTGCCGCCGGCGCCGTTGGTCATGGCCTGCAGCATGGCCACGATCTCAGGACCTCGGACCTCACCGACCACGATCCGCGTCAGCGTCATCCGCAGAGCCCGGTACATCAGGTCCATGAGCGTGATCTCACCGGCGGCCTGCCCGCCGACCATCTCGCCGTTGGACTCGCGTGCCTCCATCGGCACGACCTGCCGGTGGTGCCCGTTCTCGTGGGCGAACAGCTCGTACTCGGTCTCCAAAGTGGCGAACCGCTCGTCGGGGTCGATCTCCCGCAGCAGCGCCCGCAGCAGCGTCGTCTTCCCGGCAGCCTGCCCGCCGACGACCATGACGTTCTTCTCCGCGCGGACGCACGCCCGCAGGAACTGCTCAAGGGTCGTGTCGAGCATGCCACGGCCGACGAGCTCGGGAAGATCCGCATGGCGCATGCTGTGGCGGCGGATCGTCACGTACGTACCCGGGGTGACGTCGATGACGGCCTGGAGCCGGGAGCCGTCGGACAAGCGCAGTGCGAGGAACGGATCGGCCGTGGACAGGCTGCGTTCGGCCTGCCCGGTCGTACGGCGCGCGAGGTCGCGCAGCAGCTCGCGCAATTCTTCGTCCGAGTCGGCGACCGGCGCGACCCGGATGCGGCGGCCGTCGGTGAAGTCCAGCCACACATCCGTGTAGCTGTTGATGAAGATGTTCTCCACCAGCGGGTTGTCCAGGTGCTGCTGGAGCCGGCCCGCCCGGAACTGGAGATCGAACACGGCCTGGGCGATGGCCGCGTCCTCGGTCGCGGTGGTGGCCGAACCGCGCTTGACGGCCTCGGCATCCGACCAGACCGCCACCTGCTCGTTGATTAGGTGACGGCCCTGCTGCTCCTGCGCAGCCGTACTCATTCCGGGCCGCATCCGCAGGAGTTCGGTCAGCCGCTCACCGACCTCCTTCTTGATCAGCCGCACCGCCGCATAGTCCACCGACAGCGCCGCCGAAGGAGTCGCCGGCGCGGGCAGGACGACGTGAGGGGCAGCAGCCTGCATGCTCCCGCTCCAACTGCCGGCCCCGACGGGCCCGTGCGGCGCCGGCACCTGCGGCGGGGCCGCGAGGCGCGCCTGAAGCGAGCCGCCCACCGGGGCGACCTGGGGGTCGTGGTGCAGGGGGTTAGCGCGCACCGGTCACCCCCGTCCCACAGCGGCCGGTGCGGGAGGCGGCGGCGCGAGACGGGAGCGGCGGATCGCAACCAGCTCCTGAACCCGCACCGCGGCCGACCGCGCCGAGCGCATCAGCTCACTCGACTCGAACCGGCGCGGCTGCTCCGCCCCGTCCGACAGCACCCGCGCCTCCGTCGGGCGCCACGGCAGCACCGCCACCACCGGCACCCCCAACGTCTTGCGGACCTCCTCCTTCGAGAACGGCCCCTCGTCGACCAGCAGCAGACCCAGCTCCACCGCCTGGCCGAGGAGTTCACGCAGTGCGGTCAGCCGTACCTGCGCGCTCTGCAGGCTGCGCAGCGTCGTACGCGCCACCATCAGCACCACATCCGCCCGCTGGGCGAGCACAGCGGACACCCCGAACGCGCCGCGCCTGCCCAGGTCGACCAGGACGTCGTGCTGGTGCGCCTCGATACCCGCAAACATCCCGGCGAGCGGCTTCCACACCGGCTCCATCGCGGAGGCGTGCGCCGGGTCGTAGAGGCCGGGCAGGACCAGCCGGTCCCGGGTCTGCTCGTCGGTGACATCCACCAGCTGCCGCCAGAACGCCTCACCCAGCTGCCCCTGCCGACCCGCCACCGCGAGATTCCGCATCCCATGCGAATTGTCCAACGTTCCCTGTAGAGCGCCGGGCAGGATCGCACCACCGTCCGGATCGGCCTCAGCGAGTACCACCCGCTGGCCTTCCAGCAGTGGCCACGTCATCAGCAGCGCCATCGCCGACGTCGTCACCCCCGGCGCGCCAAGGCCTCCGGCCAGCGCGATGACGGCCATCAGCTGCCTTCCCGCGGAGCGAGGATCAGTGCGACCGCACCCGTCGCCACCCGCGCGGCCAGGGCGGGCCCGTCGGCCGCAGGTACCGCGACGTCGACGACCACGACCCCGGTCGCCGGGACCGGCTGGCCGACGGCAACCACCGTCGCGGTCTGCGTCTTCGGCGCCGGTGACGCTCCCGTGTCCGTCGGCTTTCCACCACCGGCCTGCGCGGGATCCGGCGTCGACACGATCAGAACCTTCTGCCCCGGGGCGAGACGGCTCGCGGGCAGTTGCGACGGCTTCAAAGCCACGCCCACCAGCTGCTCACCCGCCTTGATGAGCGACTCGGCGGTGACCTGGCCGGGAGACAGCAGCGATCCCGCCTTCAGTGCGACCGCGGCCCGCTGCCCGACCAGTCCCGGCTTCTTCGCCACCGCTACGGCCTTGACGGCCGGGTCCAGAGCCAGCGACGCCGGCGCGAGATCCGCATCCGTGATCGCCGCGCCCACCGGCACATCCCGCGCCACCACCAGCACAGCGGTCCGCTGCCCGGACGCGGTGAACAGGAGCGCCCCGGACAGGCCTCCGGCCGCGATCAGCGCGACGGACAGGGCGATCAGACCCGGGCGGCGGCGCCGTTGCCGAAGAACGCGCGGCGCTGCCGCAGGCACGGAGCCCGGACCGGCAGGGGGTAGAACGGACGCCTGACCCGGCACCGGCGTGGTGGTCGTGCTCACGTGCACTGCCTCCAAAGAGGAGAAGGGGAAAGTAGAGGAGAGCGGGTGGGGGCCTACTGGCCGACGACCTGGAGTTCGCCGATCAGCACCGGCACATCAGAGGTCCGCGTGGTGGTCAGGTCGCCCTGCTGGCCCCCGCCGACCCAGTGCACCGCCCAGGTCGTCGTCGCGGTCACGGTGTACCCCCCGACACGGGAGTAGCCCGGCATCCCGCACTGGCCGTTGGCCGTACTCGGAGGGTTTAGCCCGAAGGTCGCGCTGTACGGCGTTCCCGGGAATGGGCAGGAGACGGTGGTGCCGTTCCCGAAGTTCCACACGACGTTCTGCACGGTCGCCGTCGCCGTCACCGTCACGCCGAGCGCTGTAGCGCTCGCCGATGTCGGCCCGGTCGTCTGCGGGCTCGGCCCGTTCCACACCCACACAGGCACCCCCACGGTTCCAGTGCCGCCGCGCTTGGGCGCGATACCGATGTCAGCGCCGAGTAGCCTCATCTTGGTGACCGCTTCCTCGGCCAGGGCCGCGAGGTTCGGACCGCCGCCGTATCCGGGAGGAGGGTTCTGGAACCAACGAAGCCCGCCCATCAGCGGCTGGCCCGGGCACTGGCCGTTGTACACGGCACCGTCCCCAGGAGCGTGTCCGGCCCACACGGGATCGTCAGCCGGCGGCTGCGGATCCCACAGCAGCCAGTAGCAAGAAGTCGTCGCGTCAAACCAGCCGGACTCGCTGTGGCATGGCACTTCGAACTGACCGCCGGACCCGTCTCGGGCCATGCACTTGGCGGAACTGCCACCGCCACCCCCGGTTCCGCCGCCGTCACCGGGCTTGCCGTCATTGCCGGGCTTCGGAGGCTTCCGGCCGCCGGAGTAGATGTCGCAAACTGTGGCACCCGGCGGACAGTAGGTGCCGGGCTTGGGTTCGTTTGCTGCCGCTGAGTCGACGAGCAGAAATAGAGCCAGTGTCACGCTGGCCGTGAGGCCGCGCATTGTTCTGCTCAGCACAGCTGATCCCTGGAGATCTCGAAATCGCGGATCTGCCAAGCCCCACCGATCTTGAGAGCAGTGTAGGAAGCGACGTGGCGGCGGTTCTTGTCCAGTGTTCCCACTGGCTTGCCGTTTTCCTTCTCGACCTGGATGTAGTTGGTGCTGTCGATGCAGTCGGTGATGGTTGCGCTCGGGGGCTTAGCAGCCGTGTCCATGGCAGTGACCTTCGGCGACAGGACCGGTGCTCCTGTCATGACGAAGCCGTTCTCCGCGTAGTAGATCTGGGTGGCTTGGACCTTCGCGTACGCCTTGTCCGTGCCTACGGTCTCGATGCCGGTGTTCTTCATCGAACCGGTCGAGTATGCCTTCAGCGATGCATCCCAGAAGGTGCGGTACACGTCGAGCAGAGCGTTCTTCTCGGCTTCCTGAGGGTCGGCTGAGGGGCTGGGCGACGCGCTGGGGCTGGAGGGAGCGGGCGAGGCCGTCGGCTCCTTGGTGCAGCCTGCCGTGACAACCGTGATGGTCGCGGCGACGGCGGCGGCTGTGAAGAGCCGTCGGTGCCGGGTGGTGCGGGTGTGGTGCTGGCCTGCAGTTGTCACGTGGGTACCCCCGGTTGTCACCTTGCCGGACAGACGGTGATCGGTGTGGCTCGTCCGGTCCCGTCGTCGCTGATGCAACGGTGTTCGCGTCGTCGCTGTGGGTTGTACAGCGCACCCTACGACGACAAGGCCTGGGCTTCTATGGTGTTCTTGGGGTACGGGTGGCCCATCGCCCGTGTTTGCCCATAAATGCCGGTCAGTCAGATACCAATACTCCTTCCGGGGTGCGCCATCCGTCTTGGATGCCGGGATGATGGGAGGCGGTGGCCACTTTCGCTAGGCCCTGGCTGAAATGCGTCAAGCTGGCTTGTTCTTTGCGGTTGGCAAGGGTGAGGGGGTCGCTTCCGGCGCCGACTCCGCGGTGGCGGTCAGTCCCAGCCGAACGCGTACTCCTCGTAGGAGTCGACCAGGCCGTTTTCGATGAGGGCTTCGCGGTGGGCGAGCTGGCCCATGAGGTCGTCGTGCTCGCGCTGGCACTCCTGCCAGTCGGCGGCTTCGTCTGCCGACAGGCCCGGCTGCTGGGCTCGGTGGTTGGTCACAGCTCCATCCATCCGCGGGGTTCGGCGTCGCCGGCGAGGGGTGTCCAGACTGGGTTGCTGGGTCCGCGTTCTTCTAGGTCCTCGAGGACAGCGGCGCCCAGGGGGACGTGGGCGGCGAAGCGGGTGACCAGTTCGTGGTCGGCGGTCATGCGGCGCAGGTCGGTGATGCGGTTGGTGAGGGTGGTGCGGGATGCGCCGGTGAGGATGAACAGGACGCGGGGGAAGCGCGGGTAGAAGCGCTGCCAGGCGTACGTGGCAGCCTGGTCGGCGACGGTCTGGCGGCGGCCGGCCTGCTGGGGGGTGTAGTCGTGGAGGCGGGCGTAGGTGATGAGCTTGCGGGACAAGCGCTCACTGCTCATGGTGGTGCGGTCGATTTCCACGAAGGCCCGGTAGTGGCGTCGGCGGGGCGTGGTGGCGGTGTAGTGGAAGACGGCGTCGGCGACGAGGCGGTCTTCGCCTCCGGTGTCGGGCAGGCGGTGGGTGACCTCGGGGGTCCAGTCCAGCGGCTGGTACTCGTCTGCCCGGCGGCGGGCATCGGCGAGGAACGCGAGGTGCGCGCGGACGCCGGTGAGGGCGTGCGCGGCACGCAGCGCGGCCGCGGTCGGTGAGGTGATCAGGTCGAGGTGACGGCCGCGGAGTTCGGGCCAGTCGCCCACGGTCTGGAGGCCGGCGGGGGTCAGGAAGTGCGCCTGCAGGCCGCTGCGGGCGCCTAGGACAGTGCGGGTGATCAGCCCATCCGTACGCAGGGGGACGAGCACTTTGTGGATCTTCTTGGACGGGGTGTGGGGCATGAGCATCTGGTGGAGCTGGGTGGTGGCCAGCAGGCGGTGCTGGGCGATCAGGGCCAATGCCTGATGGGCATAGGTGTCGCTGCTGTCGGGCTGGATCACGGCGGCCGTGGTCACGCGAAGTGCTCCTGGGTTGCGGTAGAGGTGTGGCTGTCGGTGGCGCGGGGTGTCAGGCCGGAGAGGAAGGCGATGACGGTCTCCTCCTGGGCGAGGGCCAGGGCCGTGAGCTGCGACAGGGGCCGGGCGCCGGCGTTGCCGAGTGCGGCCTGCTGCAGGGCGTCGGTCCGGTTGGCTCGGGCCAGGGGCCGGAAGACTTCGGCGAGTTCGGGGCCGCGGATGTGCAGCGGGCCGATGCGGGTGCCGGCGATGGTGAAGGAGGCGTAGTGCTGCCAGCGGTCCAGGGCGGCGACGTCCTCGGCACTCACGGTGGTTCCGGGCCACTGGCTGGTGATCTGGGAGATCGCTTCGGTGGATCCTGCGGTGGTGGACAGGCATGAGGCGTTTTGGAGCAGGGCGGCGCGGGTGGCGGGGTTCAGCCGGTGGAGGAGCTGGGTCATGCCGTGCAGCCGGCATCCGAACTTCCGTAGCTGCTCAGTGATCTCCGCGATCACGGTGGAGGCTCCGGCGTCGAGGGAGATCAGCTCGTCCAGGTAGAAGCGGAACGGTGAGCGCTTGTGTTCGGGGAGGTCACGGCGGGACAGGCCGGCCCGCAGGAAGTCCCGCACGATCAGCGTGACCAGCATCCGGTCAGTAGGCCCGGTCCCCGGCGGGCAGATCCACACCACGTGGGACTCATCCATGGCCCGCCGCATGTCGTACCCGCTGACCGGGCATCCCAGGAACGCGCGGGTGACGGGGTTAGCGCCGAGCCGCTCGAGCGGGTTGAGGACGGTCAGCAGACCGTCCTTGGGCAGGTCCGCAAAGCTCGTCGTCCACCACCGGCGCGCCTCGTCGTCCAAAGCCCGCAGCACCAGACGCCTAAACGACGGCACGGTCAGCAGGGGCCGGATCTGGAAGATCGTGGCCTGCGCCTCCGGCTTGCCCGCAGCCACGGCTTCGCAGTTGACGGCGACGAGTGCTTCGACGGCCTTGGTCAGGATCGTCAGCGCACGCGGCGCTGCGATGTCGTCCCACCCCAGGGCGGTCGCGAAGGAGTCGACGACGGCGGCCGCGACCTCATACGGGCGCTGCCCGCCGCCCATGTCCAGCAGATTCCAGCAGCCCAGCAGCTCGTCCGGGCCTGACACGGTGAGGTCGAACAGGGCGATCCTGTCCATGATCTGGTTGTGGGCGAGGTAGCGGGCGACGTCGGCGAAGGAGTCGCCGTGCGGGTCCACGAACGCCAACCCCCGCCCGTTGTGGGCGCTGGCGACGGCGTGGACCTGAGCGCGCATCGTCTTGCCCCAGCCGGCCTTCCCGGACTGGACCTCGAAGAGGGTGTCGTCCTCGTGGGTGGCCAGCAGCCGCTCCCGCCCGTCCCCACCCCGGTACCAGCCCTGCGGCAACAGATCCGCCCCCGGCACATAGGTCGGCATCTCGGTCTCGGAGACCGGCATCCGGGCTGCCGCGGTGGGGGGCTTCAAAAGGCCGGCCAGCTCCTCGATCCGCGCCCACCCGCTGCGCGCGGGCCGCATCAGCGCGCGGCTCCACTGCTCGTCGAAGCGGCGCCGCCACGGCCAGGCATCCGGCCCGACACGCAGCGGCCCCAGCGACCAGCCCTGCGAGCTGAGCCGGGAGGCACCGGCGTACACGTCCATGGAAGCGTTGACCAGGGCGAGGAGCTGCTCGGCGCGGCCTTGGGTGTTGGAGGCGCAGCGGACCAGGACCTGCACCCGCATGAGGCCGGCGCCGTCGGCGAGGTTGCCCACGGCCCGCTCGGCGTTGACATGCTGCGGCCGCGGCGGCATCACCACCCGTCCGCGGCCCTGCCACTGCGCGGGGTCGAGCAGAGCGCGCAGGGACAGCGACGCGCTGCCGGCGATTTCGGAGTCCAGCGCGCGGGCCTCACGGGCGGCCTCGCGCCGGGCTTTTGCACGCTGTTGGCGCAGGATCTGCTGTCGGCGCAGCGCGACGTGCCAGCGTGGGGCGGGGGAGAGGTCGAGGCACACCTCGGCGAGATCGCCGAGCTCCGCGCGGACCGAGGCGACGGCGTCGACGAGGGGCTGCAGCGGGTCGGGCTCCAGGGGCACCTCACGAAGCGCCGCCCCCGGCTTCCCATGCAAGGTCAGCACGGCGCGCACGACGTGGGTGCGTTGCTTGTCGGCGACCGGCGCGGCCGCGGTGACGGTCACGTGTGGTCCGAACGGGGAGCGTGCGAGGAGGGCCCCGGCCGCGGCGGGGGCTTCGATCCGGTAGGCGAGGGGGCGGCTGCCGTCGGCGCGCAGGCGCACCCGCAGGGTGCGGGCCCGGCGCGGTGTCCACCATGGCCCCGCCCCGGCGGCGCGGATCAGCTGCATCCCCTGCCGCCAGATCTCCTCCTCCCCAGGCGTGAACCGAGTGGACTGCACCAGCTCCAGATACGTGCGCTCGGCCGAGGCCTTGGCGGCCAGCCGCTGCTGGAGCATCTCCCAGCCGATCAGCAGCACGCCGATGACGAGGGCCAGCCACCACAGGTTGGCGAGCACCCAACTCCCGGCCGCCCACAGGGCAGTCACGACGCCGGTGGCGGTGTCGATGGCATCTGCCGCGAGGGTCAGGTTCGGGTCCATGTTCCATCTCCGTTCTGGGTGAAGTGGACGGCGGCCGGCCGTCCGTCCAGGAAGGTCCCGGCCGGGTCGGCGCCGGCCCACACCAGCCGCACCACCGCCCCACGGCCGCTTTTGCGGCGGGCGGTTGCGGCCTGGATCCGCACCTGCGTGTACCGGCCTGTCTCGGCCAGCCACGCCGTCCGCCCTTCGCGCAGCAGCAGCGCCTCGTCGGAGGCCGGAAGGTCAGCCGGGGAGGCGGCGTCCATGACCTGCTGGATGATCGGGTCCGCGGCCTCGCCGGATCCCGGCGGCGGCAACTCACCGCGCCCGGCAGGGGTAAGGGACCCGGGCGCCACCGGCGCTGCCAGCGCTGAGGGCGATGGCGAGGCCGCGGTCGGGGCCGCGGTCGGGGACGTCGTCGCCGGGCCGGAGAGCGGCTCGGTGCTCCTGGTCGCCCCATCCCCGATGGCCTCCTTGGAGGTCATGCCCGACGTCGCGGCGGCCATCGTGGCAGTGGACCGCGGTCCGGCAGGGGCCTGAGCGCGCGGCGTTGGCGCCTCGGTGTGTGGGCCCAGGCCTGCATAGAGGAGGGCGGCTCCAGTGCAGGCCAGGAGGGCGGAGGTGATGAGCAGCCGTCGCCCGTTGTCGGTGCTGCTCATAGGAAGCGTGCCCCTCCCGCGTAGTCGGGCAGTGCGGTGACGGGGTCGATGCGGACGGATTTTCCCGGCCGGGGAGCATTGATCATTTTTCCGTCGCCGAGGTAGATCCCGACGTGGTGGATGCTGGCGTCCGAGGTGGGGTTGTAGCCGAAGAAGACCAGGTCGCCGGGGGCGAGCGCGCCCACACCTGCGGAGGCCGGGATCCGCTGCCCCGCCCCCGCCTGAGCGGCAGCCGTACGGGGCAGGTTGATCCCGGCTTTCGCGTAGGCGTACAGGGTCAGGCCTGAGCAGTCGAAGCCGGTCACGGTGCGGCCGTCCTGCCCGCCGGGGGAGCAGCAGATCCCGGTGGAGGGGCCGCCCGCGTCCCCGCCGCCCCAGGAATACGGCAGCCCCTGCTGCGCCAGGGCCGCCTCGATTACGGTGCCTACGGTTCCCGAGGGCACTGGCGGGGTGCTGCCGAGTGAGTCGTAGCGGTCGATGCCGGACAGCACGTCATCGACGTATGCCCACGACCGGTTGTAGGTGTGGATCGCTGTGCGCAGCTGGTCGCGGTCGGTGAGGTCGCGGCCGTTGCCGCATAGGTAGACGGCGGCCGAGGCGGCGGCGTCGTCCGCGTTGTGGGGGGACACCTCGCCGTCGCCGTTGCCGTCCTTGCCATACGCGCGGAACGTTTCGGGCAGGAACTGGAATGGGCCGACCGCACGCTCGAACTCGGCGTCGCCGTCCCAGCGGCCGCCGTCGGTGTCCCGGATTGCGGTGGTGTTGCCGCCTGCTCCGGAACCGTCCAGACGTGGGCCGGTGATCGGCGGGGTGATGTCCCCGCCTGCGGAGACCTGACGGCCTGCGGCGTGGTCGGATTCCACGCGTGCGATCCCGGCGAGGACCTGCCAGCGCATCCCCGTGCATCCGGGGACGTGTGCGCTGATCTGGGAGGCTCCGGTGAGGTACGCGGTGAGCATCCGGGCGGGGATCCCGGCCGCGGCCGCATCGACGTTGCCGCCCGCGGATCCGCCGGCTCGGCTGCGGGCCGCCGCCGAGAGCAGCACGGGACCGGTGCAGCACACTGCTGCCACGAAGAGCAGCACCCCCAGGCACCCCAGCTTCTTCCACCGCTTCACTGCTCACCCCCGGGGTTGCGGCGGGCGGCGGCGCGGCGGGCGTTGATGACGGACAGCAGCCGGTCACGGTTCGCCTGTGCCTCAGCCTCTGTCTGCCGCGCAGGCGGCTGGACCGGGGCCGGCGCCGGGGCGGATGCGGGCCGTGCTTGGCCTTGGGGCTGCGAGCTGGCAGGAGCCGGTGCCGCAGTGCCACCGCGTGGTACCCGAACACGCGGCCCCGAGGCGCCCCTTGTACGTGCGGCAGGCGGCGCGGCCGCCGGGGTGGGCTGGTTCTGGCGGCTGACGGTGGTCCTCGGGCCGGGCCCGCGGGTGCCGTCCAAGGGGGCGGTGGCGATCGTGGCGGCGAGAGCGGTGTTGCGGATGGCACCCACCGGATCGTGGACCTGCCATGCGGTGGCCAGGACCTGCCCGGTGTGGTCGACCCCGTCGCGGACACTGCGGCCAGCCTGCGCCCAGGCGAAAGCGTCATCGCCGATGTGGTTGCCGATGACTCTGAGCTGTTGGCGGGCGTCCTGGGTGAACTCCGATCCGGTGGCACGGGCGTTGTGCAGGGTGCGGGGCAGGCCCAGGGTCGCGCCGTAGGCGATGCGTGCGGTGCGGGAAGCGATGCGGTAGCCGCGCAGCCGGGAGGCACGGGCGTGGATACGGGATCCCAGTAGGGGCCGGTCGGTGTCGGGGTCGTGGAGGACCTTGCCGCTCCACTTGTCCACCACCATCGCCCCATTGCCCGCGCCGTTCGGGCCCCGGCCACCGTTGCCCGCGTGGGCGTGGAGCTGGGCGGCCGCGGGGTGAGTGCCGGGCTTGGGGCCGACCAGGACGGCGTGGGCGCCGCGCAGGGCGATGGCCAGCGGGGCGATACCGCGCCGCCCCTCGGCTGCCGCGTCGCCGAGCAGCCGGCCCGGGGAGAAGGGCACCCCGGTGCCGTCGCTTAGCGCCGCCAGGCTGCCGAGAGAGCGCAGCCGCGCGCCGAATGCCCCGTGCGCGGCGGAGAATCCACCGCCCCCGCAGGTGCCGGCCCGGGCGGCGGGGCCGTGCATGGCGAGGGAGGCCCCGAACTCGGAGGAGTCTCCGCGTAGGTGGGTGCCGCCGATCTTCGCGAAGCGCATGCGGGTGGCTATGCGCCGGCCGATTCCGGATGTTCCGGCCAGGATCCGCCGGTGCATGATCAGGAATCCGATGGAGAGGGCGTCCACGAGTAGCAGCCGTTCCATCATCTGCTCGGGGCCGGCGTCGGCGAGCAGCGCGTCGACGGCGATTCCGAACAGGGGTAGTGCCATCGCGGCCACGAATGCCACCAGGGCGGAGACGACGAACACGCCCAGCCACCGCCACAGCAGCATCCGGGACGGGCCGGGCAGCATCGCCCACACCCACGCGACGGGACCGGCCGCGGCAGCCGCCGCGTCGGCGCCCTGCGCGCCGAGCATCACGACCGACATTGACACGATCATGAGCGCGACCACGAGCACCGCGACCAGCAGCGCCACCACCGACCACACCCGATCCCAGGATGCCTTTTCCGTATACGCGGCTGCCGACTGGCCGACGGGCCCGGCCTTCTTCAAGTCCGAGATCAGATGCGCGAACCTCTGGGCGGCCATGCTGCGGCTCGTGGCGACTGGGCAGAAGTGTTCCTTCGCGGGGCCCGGGACACGGCATTGGGAGGCGTCCGCTTCGCCAATCGCGGCTTCGCAGTCCTCCTTCAGAGGGCCCACGACGCCGTCGCAGTTGGAGGTGTCTGCGTGGCCGGTCTGGGATTCGCAGTACGTCTTTGACGGGCCGTCGAGCAGACGGCAGGGATCTTCCCCCTCCTGTGAGGGCTTCGCCGGCTTGTCCATAGCGGGGGCGTTGGCCCGGACCCATTTGCGGTGGGCCTTGTACGCCTCAGCCTCGGCGGGTTTTTTGGGGTCCAGTACGCGCCCGTACTGCAGGAGCATGTAGGGCTTGACGACCAGGGCGTCAGTGAGGGCGTTCTGGATCGGCGTGGTGACGGTTTTGGCCTCGGCCTGCTCGTTCACGCATGCCTCGTGGGCCGGACCGACCGCACTGTCGCAGGGCCGTCCGCCGCGGCCGGGTGTGTCGAAGTAGGAGGAGGTGGTGATGGACGCGACCTCGATCGCGGCCTGGTGGGTCTGGGCCAGCGGCCCGTCCTTGCCCAGCAGGTAGTCGGGGCGTACGAAGGCACTGGCGGCGAGCGCTGCGATGACCAGGGTCAGGGCGATCTCACCGAGCCCCTGTCCGACTTTGCCGCGGACGAAGGCGATGAGTCCGAAGACGAACGCCCATGCCAGCAGTAGTGCGGGCAGGCCCAGGGCGTCGACGACGTGCCGCTGGTAGGCGTCGGCGAGGTTCTGCGCCGGATCGGTGAGCAAGGTCAGGAGCGGGAACTTGAAAATGAAGCCGATCAGCCAGCAGCACAGACCGACCAGCAGCCGCACCAGGGTGAACAGCCCCCCGATGACGAGCCGCTGAACTTCCCCGACGGAGTCAAAGGGAAGCCCGGGGCTGACGGCGCTCGCGATCTGTTCGGCGACGGTGGGGGGAGCGACGCTGGTTTCCAGCTGGTAGCCACTGAGCGGCACACCTTCACGGGTGGGGATGTCCAGAGGTCCCAGCAGCCCTCCGCCCGGCCCCGATCCGTCGGCAGCCGCCGCGACCGTGGTGTTGGTGACCAGGAACACGACGGTGACCAGCGCTATGAACCCCGCCGATCGCAGCGTTCCGCGGTCGACCTGGATCCGCTTCACCGCGTGTGCCGTTCGGCGGTCAGGATCAGTCCCACGGCCCCGGCGATCGCAGCAGTGGAGAGCAGCAGCCAGCCGCGGCCGCCGGGGGCGGCAGGGACCACGCCGGCCGCAGCGGGGACGGCCACCCCCGCCGTGGCGGGATCGGCCGCCGCGGTTGGTGCAGTGCGGCGGCCGGTGCAGTAGCCGTGGGCCGGGCCGATGACCCGGTCACAGGCCCTCGCCCCAGCGATGGGGGTGGCCGGTGACTGGGGGTGGGCCCAGGCGGCGACGGTGCAGGTGAGCAGGAGCAGGGCGAGGGCGCTGGTGAGGATCAGCCGAAGGCGTGTGTTCATTGTGGGGTCCCCCCGTGGGCCGCTGTGGCATGGGAGCGGCCGGGTGTCGTGAAGATCGATTTCTTGAGTCGGGCGACGGGCGGGACGACGATCTTGATCCGGCCGACCTGCATGCGCGGATCGCGCAGGAGCATCTCGCCCTCGCGGCCTGCCTGGCCGACGGGAGACAGGCCGGTGGTCACCAGCCGCAGCAGGTCCTCGTCCTCGCTGTCCAGGCCGAGGAAGCGCAAGGCCCTGGCCGCGCGGGCGCTGTCGGTGGTGCGGGCCAGGAACCGGTAAGCGATCAGCCCGGCGTCCTTGCCGAGTTCTTCCTCGTCGTGGGCGCCGAGGAAGACGCCGGCGCCGTGTTTGCGGCCGTCGTGGAGGATCTCGTGGACCAGCGCGGATCCTTCGGCGGAGGAGGTGAGCCAGTAGCACTCGTCCATGGCGACAAGGCAGAACCGCGAGGGTTCAGTGAACGCCGCCTGCCGGGCGATCGCCGCAACCAGATACAGCACGGCCCGGCCGATCAGTGCTTCCAGGGGCTGCTGGCGCAGCACCTCGACGTCGGCGAACGCCTCCCTGGGCGGGAGCGTCAGCCCAGCCGTGGTGACGACCACCATGTCGGCGCCCAGATCGGCGTCCAGGGTCAACGGGGGCAGATCCGGGTCGAACACCATCGCGGCCAACGGGTTGGTAGCGACAATGCGCAGCAGGTCGGCCATGGTCGCCGCGGCGTCCGCGCGGCTGCCCTCACCCGAGGCCAGGGCCATAAGGACGTCCAGGACCTTGCCCATGGACGGTGCGGGCCCGTCGGCGACCTCGGTCACGGCGTGGTGCAGGACGGCGCCGGCGGCGCTCATCGCCCCGACCCCCAGCTGCAGGGTCAGGTAGGACAGGGCGTAGTGGGCACCGACCGGCCCCTTGAACGCGCGCAGGGGGTCGATGGAGATCCGGGCCTCGGCTGCGTCGATGACCTGGCACCGGTCACCGGCTGCGGATTGGGCGAACGCGGCCCATTCGCGGATCGGGGTCCGGTCGATGACGATGGCCCGCCCGCCCCGGTCGACGACCGCGGCGGTGATGTGCTTCTCCAGCACGCTCTTGCCGCTGCCCAGGTCCCCGATGACCGCGCTGGAGGCGGACGCGTTGACCTGCGGGGCGTCGGCCGGATTGAGAAGGACTGGGCGGATGGTGCCGCTGTCCAGGTCGTGGCCGATCATCATCCCCGCCGGGTCCCCGACCCTCGACAGGGTCAGTGCGCCGGCCGTGGCCCAGTCCTCCGACAGCTGATGCTGCGTGAACTGGTTCAGCTTCGCCGGCCGTACGGAGCCGGGGAGGGAGAGAGCGAACAGTTCCTCCTGCATCCCCACCGGCCGCACCGCCCGGTAGTCCGCCCCCGAAAGAGCAGCCGACAGTTCCCGCGCTCGCGCATCGCAGGTCACCGGATCGGACGCCCACACGGTCAGGACGGTGACCGACTGGACCTCGACCTCCACCGACGTCCGCGCCATCCGGGCGTCCTGCTCGGCCAGGTCCCCTGCGGCATCGGACAGCGAGTGCGGCATCCCGGTCGGCTGCGCACCGTACTGGCCGGCCTGGTCGAGCAGCTCGCGCTTCTTGCGCTGGACCTGTGCGCGGGCCTTCTTCGCCGAGACCACCCGCAGGTCCACCGCGATATCGACGGGGAAGGGCATTCCTTCCAGCTGGGCCAGGACGTCCGCGTGCGCCACCGACACCGCCGGCGGGAGCTCGGCCAGCACCAGGTGAGCCTGATAGCCGGTCCCGGCGTCGGTCTCGACCTGCAGCCACCTGCGGCCGACCGGCGAGGCGGTCGCCGCGGTGCGCCACCACCCGCCCGCCCCTGCCCACCGAGCCTTCGCGGCGTTCGTCTCCTCTTTCCGGGGCTGACCGCCCTCCGAGAGGCGTACCTGTCCCAGGTCGGTGTAGGAGGGGGAGGACAGCTGCCCGTCCTGGATGCGGCTGCCGTACAGGGGGCTGTGCTCGGCGTCGGACGCCAACGGCTCCTCCAGCCCGCGGTGCAGGGCGTGCTGGACCAGCCACACGATCTCCGCCGGGGACGCCGGGCGCAGACCCAGACCGCCACCGAGCGAGGCCTGCAGCCGCTCGGCGTCTTCCTGCGCCGCACGAACGTCGGCCTCGGGCACCGCCACCGGAGGGATGCCCAGGGCAGCAGAAAGTTCCGCATAGGCAGCCCCGAACGCAGCGGCCGTGGCACCGGCCTTGCCCGGCAGGGGCACGGCCAGCCACAGGGTCCGCTCGTGCATCTCCTGCCCGGTCAGCAGGTCCACCGTGGCCGCGCACGTCTCCGCCCACGCGGGCATCCGCTCCCAGGCCAGTCCCTCGACCATCCGCTCGGCGACCTCCCCCGGATCCGTGCGCGCGGCCAGCGCGAAAATCCGAGGCTCCAGCGAGGGCATGGACCGGACGAACGAGGCGATACGCCCGAGGAGTTCATCGCGGACCCGGGCGGGCTGGTAGCCCCCGGCCAACGGGGCCACCCGCCACACCGCCCACACGGCGCCGGACGTCGCCCACAGCAGATGACCGGCAATGTGCCGGAACGGAACCCGCATCACGCAGCCCTCCGTCCGGCATCAGCGGCCTGGTCCAGCAGCCGCGACAGCCCCGACCCCGCCACCACACCCCGCCCGGCTACGAACTCGTCCGCCCCCGCCCCCGCCGAACGCGCCACCACGCCCGCAGGCAGGACGGCTTGCTGGATGACGAACTGGCCGACGAGAAGGGACGAACGCCGATCCCGGGCGACGTGGCCGGCGATCCGACCGGCCGGGTGCCGAAGCAACAGCACAACCATCCCCGCTGCCGCGGTGAACGGGTTCTGCCCGGCGATCTGCGCACCGCGCACCCCCCACACCGCACCCAGCCACAACACGACCGGCACCGGCCCCGCCCACGACCACCAGCCGAAGGACTTGATCAGCCCGAACGCGCCACCGCCCAGAACCACCAGCTGCGCCGGGGTGTACGGGCCGAACGGCACCACCCAGTCCCCGAGCTTGCCCAGCACCCACGGGTGGCGGCGCGCACCGGTGTAGGAGCGCGCGGCACGCGGGGATGCGGCGCTCACGCGGTATCACCCGGCGTCGGTCCACCACTGGTCTTGTGGCCGGGGTCGATGACGACGGTGTGGACGCCCGCGCCGGTGGCCGGGTTCTTGATCTCGTCGGTGACCTTCCCCGACATGGATTCCCGGGCGTTGTAGATGCCGAGTGCGATCACCATCGCGAGCAGGGCACCGAGCGCGGCCTTGAAGGAGAACGAGCGGGCGATGGCCGCAAGTACGAGGACGACGAGCGCGACCTTGAGACCGTTGTCGGCCCAGCCCCCAACGGTGCTCAGCAGCCCGTCGCCCAGAGCATCCAGCTGTCCCGCCAGCAGCACGGAGGAAGCGGTGGTCATCGGACACCACCCGTCGTGGCCGTGGCCGTGGACGTGGCCGGAGTCGGGGTGCCTGTGGGCGGTCCGGTGATCCCGGCCTCGAGCTGGCTGATCTCCCACCGTCCGGCCCGCGCGGTGACCTCCATCCGGTAGAGCAGGGGCAAGCTGCCGCCCTGAGCGTCCTGACCGGTCACCCGGATCCGGGCCCGCGCCGCCGTTCCGTCCGCAGGAACCCCCGGACCGAGAGCCTTCTCGGTGTCCGCGGCGACATCGTCGACCTCCACCCGCGTGTACGGCGGCGACTTCGGCGCCGCCACGCTCAACCCCGGGGACAGATAGCGGTCCAGGCCCGCACCCTGCCCGCCACCCAGGTACGTACGGACAAACTCGCCCAACGTCGTCCCCAGCGCCGAGTCGGCAGGGACACGATGAGTGACCTCTTCGGCGGGCGACATCGGCGCCTCCGGCACGGCAACCTCAGCCGGCGCCCCAACCACCCTCACCAGACCACTGTCGGGACCACGAGTCCCGGACACCGCGAAGTACCGCACCGGCGACCCCGCCATGCCCGGCCCGCTCGCAGCCGGTGAGGGGTCGCTCCGGTCACGAAGGACCGCCACCATCACCGTCCACGCACCGCCCGCCTCGTCGGACATGCGCACGGCCACCACCCGCGCCGGCGCCGGGACGGCATCACTGCTGCGCGGCCGCTTCGGGAGGTCCACCCCGGGGGCAAGAGACCGCAGAGCGGTGGTGGTGGGGCTGTCCGGGGCGGCGGCATCGGCACGCAGCCACAGGTCGACGAACAGCTCCGCGAAACCCCGCGGGTCAGCCGGCAGCCGCACCGCCTCGCTCGCGCGGGGCGTGGGCACGGCCTGCGCCACCGTGGTCCGCGGCATGGCGACCGCGGCCGCCAGGGCAAGGGGGCCGGCCGCGAGCGCGGCCCAGACACCCAGCCGCGCCATACGCGGACCACGGGAGGCCGGCCGTCCGGCCGGGACAGTCTCGGGTCGGTGCGTCCGCAGCGACCGGGCAGTCGTCGGCGCGGCCGTCGCGGCTGTACGGCGGCGTGGGGGAGAAGCGGGAGTCATGGTGACGCCTTCCGTGCGGGGCTGATTGCTCTGCCCCACGAAACGGCGGCGACCTCACCGGCCTGATCACCACAACCACCCCGACGGCGTCACGGGTGGACAACACCCGACGTGGTGAGTCACCAGTGACTCACCACAACCTCCCCACCACAGGTCACCGCCCTCCTTCCCGTCACCCGGTGACCTCACCGGTGAGTGACACGCCCTGCTCACCGGCCCCCGGTGAGCTCACCGGGGAAGGCGAAGGCCTGACAGGCTGGTATGACATCGGTATGGTGCCGGTATGGCGAAGAAGAAGCTCACGATCACGATCGATACCGACAAGGTGGCCGCGATCGAGAAGTTCCTGCAGTCCAGCCCGGCTGGGTCGGTGTCCGCGTGGATCGAGGACGCGGTGTCCGCCAAACTGGACCAGGCCGAGCGCGCCGACCGAGCGGTCCGCTGGCTTGTCGACCGCGCCCGCGAAGAACAGCAGCCCGGCGAGTGGGAGAAGGCCCTGGCCGCTGTCGAGGCAGCCGACCGCCGTCACGGCTTCACCGGCCCGGAGCAGGAGCAGAGCGCCGCGTGAGCACTGGCTACATCCTCGACCACACGGCGATCGCGGCGCTCGCCCACGGCGACATGTATATGGCCGCGCGCGTCTTCCGCTCGGTCCAGCAGGTCCAGCCCCTGTACGTGCCAGCCGTCGCCTTCGCGGAAGGGCTCACCTCCGTCGTGCAGCCGGAAGTCGCGCAGATGCTGCAGGACGCCCTGTCAGCCCCGTGCTTCGTCTTCCGGGCCCTCGACGAACCGGGCTGCTGGGCCGTCGCCCAGCTAGCCCGCGAACGCGCCGCCGACCTGCCCACTGCTCACGCAGCACACCTCTCGCTCGGCTCCGGACTGCCCGTCCTCACCCGCCAGGCTGGCGCCTACAAGCAGATCGACGACCGGATCGTCACCGAAGAGATCGGATAGGGCCCGCGCCGCCCCGATGGCAAGGCCCACGCACCGCACGCGGCCGTGCATTGGATTCCCGCAGGTGCGACTCGTAGTCAGGGGACGTTTCGGACCGCCGAGCCAGGGCGAACACGCGAAGAGGAGCTCGCCGCAGGACATCACATCGAGGTGGAGAAGGTCCTGTCTACCACGCCAGGTACCACCTACCCGCGCTGCCTGACCGGCCGTCGAGCCTGCCCACCCGAGGACTGCGGCGACCCTTGCGGCTACGCGGACTTCCTCGCCGCGATCACCGACCCCCAGCACGAGCAGCACGAAGAACTCCTCGACTGGATCGGCGGCACCTTCGATCCCGACCACCTTGACATCGACGCCAGCAACAAGCACCTCACCGCCCGAGAGCCATCGGCGGAACTTGTGCGGTGCAGCAACTAGGGTACGGCGCATGAGCCAGACTCCCCTCGACCCCGTCGCGCACAACCGCCTCGCCTGGGACCGCGAGGTGGAGGAGGGCAACGAGTGGTCATGCCCGGTCGGCCCCGAGGTGATCGCGAAGGCGCGGGCCGGCCAGTGGTCCATCGTCCTGATCGGGTACGAGCCGGTCGACCCGACCTGGTTCCCGCCGGAGATCGCCGGTCGCGACGTGCTCTGCCTCGCCTCCGGCGGCGGGCAGCAGGGTCCGGTGCTGGCCGCGGCCGGCGCGCGGGTGACCGTCTTCGACAACTCACCCCGCCAGCTGGCGCAGGACGAGATGGTCGCGGCACGGGAGGGGCTCGACCTACGCACCGTGCTCGGCGACGCGCGCGACCTGAGCCCGTTCCCGGACGCCTCGTTCGACCTTGTCGTCCACCCGGTCTCCAACCTGTTCATCCCGGAGCTGGCGCCGGTCTGGCGCGAGTGCCACCGCGTGCTGCGCCCCGGCGGGACGCTGCTGTCCGGCTTCCTCAACCCGGACGTCTACCTCTTCGACGCCGAGTCCTTGGAGGCGCGCGGCGAGCTGGTGGTGCGCCACCGCCTGCCCTACAGCGACCTCACCCACATGGAGCCCGCCGAGCGGGAACGGCTGTGGGGCCTCGACGCGCCGGTGGAGTACAGCCACACGCTCACCGAGCAGCTCGGCGGGCAGATCGCGGCGGGCTTCGTCATCACCGGCTTCGCCGAGGCGCCGCACCACTCGGAGGCCACCGCCGGCTGGCTCTCCGGCTACTTCGCCACGAAAGCGGTCAAGGCTGGCGCCGGTCACTGACCCTCCACCGGCCGGGCCAGGTCAGCAGTGAGGCCAGCGGGCGGCTGGGTCAGGTGGGCAACGACCCTGCTGATACACAAACCGGGAACACCCCGGCCTCGGCAACCCCGCGTCGCTCATCGTGCTGGCAACCGTGGGGCACCCGCACCACGCATGACCGCCTCGACATCGACGCCATCAACTTGCCGGCCCTCCAGGAGCTGGCCCGTGACAAGCACACCCGCCGGCGAATCAGCCTGTACCTCGGAGACCGGGACGTCCCCGACCCGTTCGGGAAGGCCCCGCAGGCGTTCACCGAGGTCGTCGAACTCGTCGAGCGCCGTCCGGGGGCCAGGTGTCCGCAAATGGTCCCGTCGGCGCCGGGGGCCTTGGTGTACTGGACTGTCGGAGTGGAGCGAGGCAGGAGGGCAGCATGGCCTTGTACGCCGCAGGTTCCGCCGCTGAAGTCGAAGGCTTTACGTGGTGTGGCGCATCAACGTCGACGACCCCGAAATGCTCGTTGCCTCCTCGTTCGAGTCTTCCGGCGAGAGGCCGGACTTGGCGGGACGTACACGGCAGCCGATGACGGAGCTCGCTGCCTCGATGGGCTGTGTGTACGAGGGCTGCGTCGATGACGACTGCTCCGAGGACGACGTCCCGTACTACGCCTGGTGGGTCCGTGTGCCGGCGGCCGAGCAGACTTGCCGCGGTGCCAACGGGCTCCTGGTAGCTGTGGACAGGCTGCACCGCTACCTGACTGCGGGCCTGCCCTATCTCCCGCACTGGGAGATCCTCCCCGATCGCGAGCGGACCGTCGACCACGCCGCCAGCAGCGCCGTGCGGGACGCTTACGACGACTTGATCGCCCCGTTCGAGCGCGCCTTGCTGCCCCTGCGCCGGAACGGGGCCGAGCAACTCGAGCCGCGGGTGAAGGTGTGGACAGGGGAGAAGGACCTGCTGATCGGCACGTTCGACCTGTGGTTGTCCGACGATCCGGACCGCCCACACACATGGCTCGTTGCCAGCGCCGGGCTGTGGACCGAGTCTCACCTCTTCGAAGGGAAGCCAGCAGCGGGCATTGGCCGCTTTGGCTTTGCTCCGCACCACCCGCTGCTTCTCCTGACGCGGCCGCCCGGCCCGGAGACGTTCACCGCCTGCGTGGAGTCGGGGTCCTTGCCTGGGACGAGTACGTCCAGGGCCTCGGCCGCCGACGCGCTCGGCACAGCACACCAGTGGACCGCGAACGACCCAGCCGTCCTGGCCAGGCGGGTCGCCCGCGACATGAGGCGCCTGTGGCCGCACTTCACCCGCCCGGTTCGAAAGCGCTGATGACGGTCTCTTCGCGTACGCATCAGCGGGGCGAATGGCTTGCCGCTGACAAGGGACATGCGTGGCGTGTTGAGCCAGGTCAGGCTGCGGCGGGCAGCTCGGTGCGGGTGCGGTGGATGAGGTCGGCGACTTCGGGGTGGTTCTTCCACGGGTTGAGGGCTCGGGTGACGTCGTGGAGGTAGCTGTGGGCGCGGCTGGAGTGGACGTTGGTGAGGATGCCGAGTGAGGTGCGCGCGGCGGTGAGGCCGGGTTCGAGTTCGCGGGCCTGGAGGTGGCTGGCGGCGAGGACGGCCATGCGGATGCCAGTGGCGCGGGTGAAGCGGTCCGCGGGCATGGGCTCGGCGAGCTCGTTCCACGCGAACGCCCCCTTGGGGTCGGCGAGGTCGCGGTGTATTTCTGTCGCGTCTGCGGCGAGCCGGGCGTGGGTCATGTAGGCCATTTGTTCGGGGTCGTGGCTGCCGGGGCGGATGGAGTCCAGCAGTTCCTGGGACCGGCCGAGCGCGGCTTTGGCGGCCCGGGCGTTTCCGGTACGGCCGTGGGCTCGGGCTTCGGCCAGTTTGGCGAAGGCCAGTACCCGGGGTGCGGCATGCCCGCGGCCGCGTTCGTAGGCCCCTTCGGCCATATCGGCCGCCTCCTGCGGGTGACCGCGCAGGAAGGCTTGCAGGGCCATGGTCGCCAGAACGTAGCAGCCGGTTTCCACGTCGCCGGCGGCCCGGGCCAGGCGCAGGGCCTGCACGAAGTGGCGCTGGGCGATGTCGTGACGGCCGGTGTCGACCGCTGACCATCCCACGACCCGGGACAGTTCGGCGGTCGCCGCGAACAGCTCGCGCCCCACGGCCTGGGTGTAGGTGCCGGTCAGCAGCGGCGCGGCGTTCAGGCGGAGGCATTCGGTGACGGAGCTGGCCTTCCAGTTCCCGCCGCCGAAGCGGGAGTCCCACAGGCGGGCTTCGTCGGCTGCCTTCCACAGCTCGGCGAGGTCGCTGCGGCCGACCCGGCGGCCGCCTTCGTGAGCGATGGGGGCATCGGCGGGCTTGGCCAGCCAGCGGGTGACCGGGGTGGCGAACGCGGCGATGGCGAAGCCGTTGCTGATGACCTGGCGGCGGGTGCGGTCCACGGTTCTCCAGTAGGTGGCGGCGACGCGGACGGCGTCGACGGGGTCGCGGGCGAAACCCAACCCCATATCAGGGTTTCCGCCGCACCTGCTATACATGCCGATCTCGTCCACGCTCACGGGCCTGCCGAGACGTTCGCCCAGCACAGCGGCCACGAACTCGGGCACACGGCCGCGCGGGATCATTCCGAGATTCACCCATCTGGCGACGCTGGTGTGCTCATACCGCAGTGGTACGCCCGCCGCGGCCCCGATCCGGTTGACCTGGGCGGCCAGGGACTTGTTGCTCGCGGGCCGTCATGCCCGTGCTCTACGGCGGCCCGGCCATCGACCTCACCGACGCCGGGCCCCCCGCTCACCGAACGGGTCATCACGGTCATCGAGGACGCCGCCCACGCCTTCGGCTCCCACGCCGGTGACCGACGCGTCGGCGCCACCGGGCAGCTGACCGGGTTCAGCCTCGGCCCCATCGAGGACTGGGTCCGGCCGACAGATGAAGCCGCGCAACGCGGTGCACGAGAACCGTGTTGCACGGGCCACGATGGTGCCTCTTGGGACACGGGGAAGTCCGGCCTTTCAGACCCCTACGATGAGTCGGGTGACCAAGACACCGCCTTCGGGCGTTGAACTGTTCGACGTTCACCACCTTCGTCTGGCAGAGGGTGAAGCGCCTGAGCTTCCCCCGGAGCACGTAGCGGCGCGGGATCGTGTGTGGGACACGGCAGTCCGGGCCAACCCGACCTTGTTTGACGGGCCGGTGGTGGCGTGCGCGGAACTCCGGTGGGAGGCCCCGCACACGCTGTTTCTGCGCTGGGCTCCGGTGACGTACCGCCACTATGCTCTGCGCCGGGTTCCCGGCGCTGCGTCGTTGCCGTCGTTGTTCGTGAACGCCGTCCAGCCGACGGACGAGGGCCGGGTCCTCGTGGTGAGGATGTCGCCCTCGACCGCGGCCCCCGGGCGGTGGCAGCTGCCAGGCGGGTCCGTGGAACCCCCCGGGGGCGGCGAGGTTCTGGATGAGGCCGCTCTGCGCGGCCAGGCCGCGCGCGAACTGGCCGAGGAGACCGGGGTTGACGTCAAGCCGGACGAGCTGCGGCTGTGGACGGTGACCCGTGGAGAGAACAGCAGCATCGGGCTGACCTACCTCGCTCCCGCCCGGCCGGAGGCGGAGCTGCGCGAACGATTCGCTGCTGTGGTGGCGGCGGAGCTCGCGGAGGGCCGCGAGCCCGAACTCGACGAACTCGCGCTCGTGCGCTCCCCGGATCAGCTGGCCGACCTGGCAGGACCCCACGTGGACTACCTGGAGCCGATCATCCGCCGGTACGCCCAGGCCCCGCTCCAGCCCGGCGCCTGACTCAGGCGCTCGCGAGGAAGTCGCGGCCCCGTTCGTCGAGCTCGGCCGCGCAGCGCAGGCCGCGGGCCCGGAAGCGTGCCAGGTCGCTGCGCATGCGGCTGACGGCCTTGCGGGTGCGGACGGAGCGGACTCCGTCCATGTGGTCGATCGCCCGGTGCCACGTGGCGCACGCCTGCTCGATGCTGCCGCGCTTGAGGTGCATCTCGGCGCCGGCGACTAGGTCCAGCGCGACGATCCGCGCGTAGGTTCCGGCGGGGCGGGCGGTGGCGGCGAGAGCGTACTGCTCGGCGGCGGCCCGGTGGTCGCCCAGGGTCTCGTGGACCTTGGCGGTGCGGGAGTACACCGACGCGGCCGGCGGGCCCCATGCCAGCGCCCAGAACGGCACTTCGTCACCGGGGGCCGAGTACTTCGAGCCCCTCGCGGTGATCGTGGCGGCGGAGATCAGGAAACTCGCAGACGACGGCGGCACGATCTGGAAGAGCCCGCACCAGTGGCGTGACACCCTCTCGGCGGACGACTGGACAGCCGTTGTGGAGGGCCTGCAGGGAGCGGCCCGCGCCCTGGTGATGGCTAACTGAGAGCCCACACCACGGCGCATAGGACATCAGGCGGTTTCGTTGAGGAAGTTCTTCACGACCGGTATGGCGCGGTGCTTGGTGAGTTCGGAGCGCAGACCGGTCAAGGTCTCGCTGCCCCGCGCGGAGCTGACACCGCCCATCAGGTCGACGGATCGTTGCGCCGTCTCCACGGCACCGTCCAAGTCTCCGAGCGCAAGGTACGCCTCGGCCTCCCGCGCGAGATAGATCGCTGTGCCGCGCGGTTCCTTCTCCGGGTCGTACGGATCGTGGTGGGTCGCGGCCGCCGAGAAGTACGTCAAGGCCCGCTGCGGGTCACCGAGGCGGAGCGCGGTCGACGCAGCAGCCTGGAACACCTCGCCCGTGTTGACCCAGTACATCGACTGCAGGTCCTCGCCCGGCGGGATACCCCGGTCGTACGCGGCGAGTGCGTGGTCGATCGCCCGGTACGCGGCCGTGGGCTCCTGAGCGATCGAATAGGCGCGGGCCTGGCGGATGTGGAGCATCGTCAGCACCCGGGGCGAGGCGATGTTCGCACGGTGGGCGAGGGCTCCGTCGATGAGATCGAGTGCCCCGCGGGGGTCGGGCCGGCTGTTGGAGTACCGGACGTTGGCCCAGAAGGCGAGCGCGGTTGCTCCGGCCGTACGGTCTCCGGATCCGGCGGCGGCCCGCAGAGCGGTCGCGAAGTGCTTCTCTGCGGCGGCGCTCTGGCCGCTGTCGAACGCGCACCAGCCGGCCAGCCGGGAGGCCTCCGCCGCGCAGGCGTGGAGGCGTTGGCCCGTTTCCTCGCTGTAGGCCGCCTCCCGCAGCAGCCGGGTGATGAGACGACTCTCGGCGCGCGCGGCATCGTAGACGTGGTCACTGCCGAGATCGTCATCGAGGTGGCGGAGCTCGGTGAGCCGATTGTCGAACCGGTCGGCGACGGCGGCGCCGATCTGGCGGCCACCGGATGAGAATGCGGGGGCGGATTCAGCGGTGGCCCACTGGGCAAGGACCGCTGCGACTGTGGCGGTCGTGGCGATCAGAAATCGGCGTCGGTCCTGCTCCACGAGTCCTCCGGCGGCGTCGAGTGCTTGAATGGTTCCCGCCGGAGTCCAGGGCGATTCCCAGATAGTGGTGTCGTCTTTCAGAGCAAGCAGAAGCCAGTACGGCCAGGGGCGGGCGTAGACCTCGCGGCTGTCTATGTCGAGGACGTCGGCCATCGCCAGCTGGGTCGGAATATTCGGGGTCTGAGGACTTTCCGGCCGGGTCCAGCGGCTGATCTTCTCCTTGCGGACCGCCATGGCCCCGTACCCAAGATCCTTGTGCCTGGCAGCGACGCGGCGCAGGCAGTACTCGTTCGTCCATCCGCGCACGGTCAGCACCTGGTTGAGCGGGTGCCGGTCTTCCAAGATCGCGCTCACGCTCAACCTCCCGGGATGGGATACGGAGAGCCCAGTCTGCGCGACAGAAGGGCGGCGGGGAACGCGTTTCGGGAGTAAGGCAACCGGAGCAACTGGTGGCAACCCAGAGCAACTTGAAGCATCTTCCCGGCGGCGGCGATGCGCGCTGTGATGTGTCTCAGCCCGGCAGCACAGCGCCGAGTGCGAAACGGAGGGGCGACGTTCAACCTCCGTTCGAGGCCGATGGTCAGTGCGTCACACCGGCCTTGGAAGACCTGATCCGACAGCCCTACTCGAAGGAGACCGTCATGGAGAACACCAGCGTCCAGACCGCCCAGACCGCCCCGGCCCCGGCCCCGGCCGTTTCCACGGCCTTCACCACCCCCGAGGTCGCCGACCTCGGCGCGGTCGTCGAGGTCACCCTCGGCAGCGGCGGCTTCAACAACCCCGACCACACCATGTACTTCCAGGGCTGACCGCTCCGGCGCCGTTCGCGCCCGGGACGGCCGACCCTCACGGGTCGGCCCGTTCCGGGCGCGCGTCGCCTTTTCCGGAACGTCTCGCTGACAGGGAGCCCCCCGATATGAGGCACGTCGCAGGCACGGTCACCCACACGCCCCCGCGCACCGTCGGCCCGCGCCCGCGCGGCGGACACGAGTTCCACGACGACGGCACCCTGCGTGCCTGGACCGTCGACCACGGCCCCCACGAAGTACAGCGCGCGGTATCCCGGGACGGTACAGCGGAGGTGATCCTCGTCGGTTCCTGCCTGCCCACCGCTGAGGAGGCCCGCGGCGCCGCCGACGCGGCCGCGCGGGGCCAGTGGCACAGCACCGGCCGACTGCCCGGCTCCTACCTGGGGATCGTCAAGGTCGGCAGCATCGTCCGGATTCTGGGGGACCGGGCTGCCACCGTCCTCGTGCACTGGACCTCCACCGAATCGACGGTGACCTGGTCGACGTCCGCGCTCGCTCTCGCCGCCCTCACCGGCACGGCCCCGGACCCCGTCCGGCTGCTGGCCGAGGTCACCACCTGGGGCGTGGAGCCCAGTGTCGACGGCTGGTTCGAGGGCATCCACCGCGTCCCACCGGGAAGCGCGTTGACCCTCGCCCCCGACATCCCGCCCACGATCCAGCGGCCTCCCAGCCCGGCGATCCGCTCGTTCGCCGACGCCGCCGACGCCCTACGCCACGAACTGCCCCTCGCGGTCGGCCGCCGGGCCCTGACCGGCCGGTCGCTGTCGAGCGACCTGTCCGGCGGCGTCGACTCCAGCTCGATCACCTGCCTGGCCGCCGCCCACACCGACCTCACCGCCGTCACCTACGTCGACGCGGCGATGGCCGACCAGGACGATGCCCGCTACGCGGCGGAGATCGCCGCCGCCTACCCGGCCATCACCCAGCAGCTGGTCGACGGCCATCGTGCAGGTAGTCGGCACTTCGACCGGCTCGCTGACCCAACCAGCTTTCCCGTCACCGACGCTCCCGCGCTCAGCGTTGGCATGCTCGGCATCCTTGGGGCCCAGCTCGCTCCCGCCGTCGCCGCCGGCAGCACCGGGCACCTCACCGGTGGGGGCGGCGACAACGTCCTCGACGCGCTCGCCTCCCCCGGAGACCGCTACCGGACCGGCGCCCGCGTCGCGGCCCTCCGTGATGCCCTCGGGCTCGCCCGGGACCGCCGCAGCGCCGCCCACCCCGTCCTGCGCGCCGTCGCAGCCGCCGGACGCGGCACCTACCCCAAGGCGCTGGCCCACCTCGCCGCCACCGTGCTTAATGGGCCCGCCCCGCGGGTATTTCCCGACGCCGCCGATGTGGCCCGCTGGTGCGGACGGCTGTCCGCCGCCCGCTGGCTCACCCCGGCCGGCCGCACCGCGCTGGCCAACCTCATCGACGCCCGCACTCAGACCGCAGACCCCACCGTCGGCCCCGGCGCCCTCCGCGAACGCCTCGCCCTGGAGGCCACGGGCATCGAGCACTCCAACCTCGACACCCTCACCCGTGCCCTGTGGGGCCTGCCGGTGCACGCTCCGTTCCTCGACACCCGGATCGTCGACATCGGCCAGGCCGTACCTACTTGGGAGCGTCGCCGCCCGGACGACTTCAAGCCGTTGGCCCGCGCCGCCCTCACCGGCCTCGTCCACGCCCCGGTCCTGGCCCGCCGCACCAAGACGCCCTTCACCGGCGTGTACGACGGCCTCCGCACCAACGCCCCCGCCCTGCGCGCTCTCCTCACCGGATCAGCCCTGGCCGAGACGGGCCTCATCGACAGCCCCGTCGTCCTGTCCTCCCTGGACCGGACGATCCACGGCTCCCCGGCCGACCTCGGGAGCCTGCACTCCCTGATCGCCATCGAGGTGTGGCTGAGCAGCCTCCCCACTTTCTTCGACGCCTGGTGGGAGCCGACACCAGCCCGGGAGACGAGCCGATGACCGGGCCCCGCCTCTACGCCGCCCGCGGCCCCGCCGGAGCAGCCGTTCTCGACCTCGCGACCGGCCGATGGACGCTCCTCGACCCCATCGCTGCCGACCTCCTTGACCTGCTGGCGAACGTCCCCGAACGGGGCGCCGTCATCAAGGAGTTCACCGCCCGCTGGGCCGCGAGCGGCGTCGACCCCGACCGGGTCCGGGCCGACCTCACCCGCGTCGCCGCCGACCTCGACCGCCTCCGCACCGGACGCCCCGTCCGCCACACGCCACCCGGCCCGCCCCCAACGGTCCGCTTCGCCCCCACCGTCCGCCCCTCGGTCCGGGACCGGACCGCCGCCTTCATCGGCCTGGCCGCGGCCCTGCTGCTCCTGAGGCTCCTGCCGATCCGGCACGTCACCGCCGTCGCCCTCGCCGCAACCCGCCTGCCCGGCCGCCCCGCCCGCGTACACGACACCGAATGTGTCCTCGCCGCCGTCCGCTCCACCGGACGCTGGTGGCCCGGCCGCGTCGCCTGCCTGGAGGAGTCCCTCGCCGTCCACCTGGCCGCCGCCCTCACCGGCCGCCGCACCCGCTGGGTCCTCGGGGCCCGGTTCGCCCCGCGTGGCGCCCACGCCTGGGTCGAGACCGACGGGCACGTAATCGGGCAGGACGAGACCGACCGCGTCTGGCCCTACCTGCCCGTCCTCACCACCGATCGATTCGAACGCGCGATGGACTAGGGGTAGTTGCGTATCCACCCGTATGGGTGACGCGTTGCGGAAGGTGTGACAGACACACAGCCCCGCACCCCGACCACCCCGCACCCCCGCATCCCCTTCGGGGAGCGGCTCGGGAACCGCCTGCGCCGCCGACAACGGCCAGGGCCCGAACCGCTCCCCGCCTGGGCGCTCGGCAGCGAACGCCACGAGGACCACAACGACGGCCTGGTCACGATGGCCCGCACCCTGCCCCGCCTGGCCCGCATCGCCCTGACCCTGGCCTGGCAGGCGGACCGCACCGCGCTGCTGCGCCTGCTCGGCCTGCAACTCGCCGTCGGCGCGCTGACGGCCGTGGCCCTTCACCTCACGCGGACCGCGCTCGCAGCCCTGTTCGCGGAGGGCGCCCCGCTTCAGCGGCTCGACCACGCCGAACTCGCCCTGCTGGCCCTGGCCGCCGTCGCCGTGGCCCGCTCCCTGGCCTCAGCCGGGACCGTCGCCACGACCGCCCGCCTCGGGCCGGCGGTCAACGGCCGTGCTGAGCTCGCCTACCTGGAGGCCGCCACCCGCGTCCCCCTCGCCGCCTACGACAACCCCTCCTGGTGCGACCACGGCGAAGCCGCCAACCGTGCGGCCAAGGACGCCCACACCATCGTCGAATCCCTCGTCGCCGTCACCGGCGCCGCGCTGGGCATCACCGCAGCGGCCGGGATCCTGACTGCCCTCGACCCGCTGCTGCTGCCCCTGCTCCTCCTCGCGGTCCTGCCCCGCGCCTGGGCCGCCGCCCGCGCCGCCCAGGCCACCCACCGCGCCGACCGGCACGCCGTCGGCGACCGCCGGACCCGCCACATCCTCATGTACCTCGCCGCCGGCCGCAGTACCGCCCTCGACGTCCGCGCTGGCACCATGCGGCCGTGGCTCCTCGACCAGTACCGGACCGTCAGCCGCCGCCTGGAGGACCACACCGCCCGCATCGGCGCCGACAACGCCCGCCGCCAACTCACCGGCGACACCCTCGCCGGCGCCGCCGCCCTCACCGTGTATGGCGCCCTGCTGTGGCTCACCGTCCACGGCCGGATCCCCACCGCCGACGCCGCGACCGCCCTCATCGCCGTCCAGACCAGCCGCGCACTCCTGACCGGGCTGGCCACCGGGCTGACCACCACCTACCGCATGGGCCTCTACCTCACCGACTGGGCTACCTTCCTCACGGACGCGAAAATCCGCACGACCCTCCCGGCCGCCCCCGCGCCGGTGCCCGCGAACCCCGCCGTCATCCGCGCCGACCGCGTCAGCTTCGCGTACGAGGGTGCTGCCGCCCCCGTTCTCACCGACATCTCCCTCACCGTCCGCCGCGGGGAGATCCTCGCCATCGTGGGCCACAACGGCGCCGGGAAGTCCACCCTGGCCAAGCTCCTCGCTGGCCTCTACGCCCCCACCAGCGGCACCGTCAGCTGGGACATCACCGATCTCACCACAGTCGACCCCGACGAGCTGTTCTCCCGCCTCGCGATGCTGCCTCAGGACATCGCCCGCTGGCAGGCCACGGCCCGCGAGAACATCACCCTGGGCCAAGGCGACCAGAGCGACGAGGCCGTTCTGGCCGCCGCCCGCGCCGGAGACGCCACTGAGGTCATTGACGCACTTCCCGACGGCCTCGACACCGAGATCCGCCCCGCTCAGTCCGGCGGCCGGGACTTCTCCGGCGGCGAATGGCAGCGGATCGCGGCCGCCCGCGCCTACGCCCGTAAGAACGCACCGCTGTTCATCTGCGACGAACCCACCAGCGCGCTGGACCCCCGAGCTGAGCAGGCCGCCTACGACCGGATCCGCGAACTCGCCGTCGGCCGGACCGTCATCCTCATCACCCACCGCCTCGGCTCCACCCAACACGCCGACCGCATCGTCGTCCTCGACCATGGCCGCATTCTTGAAGAAGGCACGCACAACAGCCTTCTGGCCGCGGACGGCGAGTACGCCGCGATGTGGACCACCCAGGCCCGCGCCTACACCCCACCCCCGTCCTGTAGCCGACCGGAACAACCCCAGCGTCCTCTCTGCCCCCTGGAACCAGGTGGGGAGGGCGCCGAGCCGGCGCGAAGTGGGCTGGCACCCTTACGAGTACCCCGGGGCTCAAGCGAGTAGTGGCCGCTCGCCCTCGGGTGCCTTGGTCACCACCAGTTGAGGGCTTTGGTCGCTTTGGCTTTGTTCCGCAGCACCCGCTGCTTGTCCTGACGCGGCCTGCCCGGAGACGTTCACCGCCCGTGTGGAGTCCGGGTCGTTTCCTGGGACGAGTACGTCCAGGGCCTCGGCCACCGACGCGCGCGGCACAGCACACCGATGGACCGCGAACGACCCAGAAGTGCTGGCCAGGCGGGTCGCCCGCGACCTGAGGCGCCTGTGGCCGCACCTCACCCGCCCGGTCCGGAAGCGCTGATGAGGGTCTCTCGGCTTACGTATCAGCGGGGCGAATGGGCTCGCCGCCGCAAAGGGACATGCGTGCCGTGCTGAGCCAGGTCAGGCTGCGGCGGCCAGCTCGTGTCTACGTTCACGCAATTCCCACCCAGAACGTCACGCATTGGACCATGGGGACGACGGCGTCGCGAACGTCGTGGGCATGGGGACGATGGCTGAGCACCGCGGTCCCCAAGGCGCCAGAGGATCCCGGGCCAGCCCCGGCTGTACTCCCTGTGGTGCTGTGGCCGCCTCGAGTTGGTCCCTTTCTGGGATGGGAGTTCGGCACGGGGCTGCTTGTCGGGGTAGATGTCGTCCAGCGTCAGGGCAGGCCGCGAGGTGCCAGCTTGATGGGGATTCTTGAAAACCGGTCAGTCCCGATCTTCACCTCACTTCGTTGCTATCTGAAGGATGTCAGGCGCGTTCGGCGACGCCACCGTCGCAGCAACCAGGCTCGACCGGCTCCTGCACCAGGCGACGACCGTCGGCATCGATGGCCCCTCCTATCGTCTGCACAGCCACCGGAACCAGGCCGAAGCACTCCGAGCTGGGGTGAACGCCCGTGTCTCGTCCAGAACGCGGTTGAGGGCTTCGTCTGCATCGATGAGTTTGAGATAGGACAAGTGACCCCGTAGCTGCTTCCCAGCTGGTCCAGCAACTCGCGGCGTTACGCGGCTTCCCGCTCCAGGACCGCCCCGTACACCGCCAGTGCAGGCGGGCGGTGATCTCCGGGGGCTGACGGTCACGTCCCGGCAGGGGGCCCACGGCTGGCGAAGGATCAACTACACATGTCTCCCGAACCGTGTGCACAGCCGCTACCTTGAACAGACTCAGCTTCCCCGACAAACACGACAGCACAGGCTTCTTGCGCGACGGGAGCCTCAAGGGAGGTGGCCTCGCCGATGACAGACTCCAACGACAGCCCCCTGCTGGACCAGCGGACGGACTCGCAGAGCGAGCGGCAGATCGTCCTTGAGGTGGAAGGACTGCGGGCGGATGCACTAGTCGGGGCTCTCACCGTCGGGCAGCTCGTACAACTACTCGCCCAGGTACTAGCTCAAGTGCCCGTGCGGCAGAGGCAGCCTGACGCGGCCGAGTTGCGCACGGCGCTGCAGCACGTGCGCGAGACCCTGCAGAGCAACGGGGGCGCTGGCGGCAACGACGCGGCGATCCTTGACGCGGTGCGTGAGACCCAGGATTCGATCCTCGGACGGCTACCCGATCTGCTGGACGGTGCGGCAGCGCGTGCGCAGGACGCACAGAGCGGGAACGGTCGATGACTGGCCCGTACGAACCGTCCGGGTACAACATCATCTGCCGACTCGCCGACGGCCGCGCACTCGTTCACAACACAGCGAGTGGCGCGACCGCCCTCCTGGAACGGGCCGAGGTCGCCGTGCTCGACCACGGGAGCGAGAGCGGCGCAGGCAGTGGGGTCGGGGGCGTGGCGGCCGAACTCGTGGCCGCGGGCTTCCTGCAGCCCCGGGAACGCAACGAACTCGCCGCGCTGGAAGACGAGTACTGGCGCACCCGCAACAACCCGGCCACGCAGGTCCTGACGGTGGCGCCCACTCTGGCGTGCAACTTCGGTTGCGACTACTGCTTCCAAGGCACGGACAAACCAGTCGGCCGCATGCCTCCCCGAGTGCAAGACGCCCTGGTCGACTTCGTTGCCGCCGCCTTGTCGCCGGGCCGCCGTCTCCACATCTCCTGGTACGGTGGCGAGCCGCTGATGGCCAAGGACATCGTGTACCGCTTGTCCGAGCGGTTCGCCGAACTGGTAAACGATATGCAGGATGCTGCGTACGACGCCGTGATCGTGACCAACGGCTATCTCCTGGACGAAGACGCAGCGGCCGCATTGTGGCAACACGGCGTACGCCTCGCGCAGATCACGATCGACGGCCGGTCGGACTTTCATAACGCGAGGCGGGCGCTCCTGAAGGGGACCGCCACCTACGACCGGATCCTCCGCAACATCCAGAACGCGCTACTCACCACAGGGATGCGCATCACGGTCCGGGTCAACATCGACGACCGCAACCGCGCCAGCATCGAAGATCTGCTGTGGGACCTGGCCGCACGCGGCCTCGCCGAGACAGGCCGGTTCAGCGTGTATTTCGCGCCCGTCGAAGCGATCACCCAGGGGTGCCATGCGGTGTCCGAGGCCACGATGACTAAGCAGGAGTACGCGGTCCTGGAGACGAGCCTGCAGCGCCTGGCCTTCGAGCTCGGCCTCGCGCCGCTACCCTACCCTCGCCGGTTCCTCGGCATCTGCGGGGCGCTCGCACCCGACGGTGTCGTCTGCGCACCCAATGGCGACCTGCACAAGTGCTGGGACACGATCTCGATGCCGCACCTCAAGGTCGGCTCGCTGCTCGACGGAAAGGCCCGTTTTAAACAGGAGCGCCTATCCGACTGGGCACGGTGGAGCCCGTTCGAGCAGGCGGCCTGCCGCAACTGCCGGCTGCTGCCCTCGTGCGGTGGCGCCTGCGCCCACAAGTTCGTCAACCCAGAGCAGACGGCGGGTGAGGCGGCGTCCCTGCCGTGCCCCTCCTGGAAGTACGACATCAAGCGGCGACTCCTCACCTACGCCGTCGCGAACGGCCTTCTCTCAGGAGCCGAGGCCGCCGCAGCCGACTTTGTGACAACGCGGGCCGACGTCGTCCTCGACCCAGGTGGCGTCGTATCGCACGAGGACCTCGCGGGAGTGAAGCCAGCGAGAGTCGATCCCGCAGGGCTGGCCGGCGGACGCAGGCTGCTCCCGTTGGAGGTGGTGTGATGCGCTACGTGGTGACCCCCCGCTACGGCATCGCCCGAACCGATGCCTGCCCGGGGAACGTGTGTGGGGTCGACGGCTGCGGTGAGAACGGGTGCGGTGCGGACGGCTGCGGAGCCAACAGCTGTTCCCACGACGTGTGCGGCGCCAACGGGTGCACCGCGGACGGCTGCGGAATCGACGGCTGCGGAGGGAACCTATGCGGTGCCGACCTCTGCGCGGTCCAGCTCTGCCCGGCGGACGGCTGCGTCGTCGACGGCTGCGTCATCGACTTCATCGACCCTGTTGCCGAAACCCCCTTGGTCGTCGTGCACCCACCTGATCTACCGGACGGCGGCTGCCCCATCGTGCTGCCAGCCGTCGAACCGGGCAGCGAGGGCCAACGGTTCGTGCTGAGGGAGGCGGGCACTCCGAGCCTCATCACGGTCAGACAGCGGCCTACGCCTGACCGCTCCAGGCTGCGCCGGATCCTGATCGACTTGCCTTGGTAAGTACTTGTTTCCGATCCCCTGATCTGGCTGACCGAACGGCCTAGTCTGGTGAGGTGTCTGCTGGCGCCGGGCGGGTTGGTGAGCGTCGGTGCCGGGGGTGTGATGAGGCTCTGGCGCCGGGTGCTGGCCGGGGTGCGGTGTTCTGCTCGTCGGCTTGTCGTTCCAGGTCATGGCGTCGTCAGCAGCGGCTGCGTAAGCGGCTCGCAGCGGTGCGGGACGGAGTCGGTCTGACGGAATGCGCCATCTGCGGGGTCCGATGGATCGCCGGGTTGGACCGTAGGGCGAACGCCCTCTACTGCTCGGGCCGGTGCAAGGTGAGGGCCTGGCGGGCCCGGAACGAATCGTTCGGTGAACGGTCACGGTAACCGCAGCGCGAACGCCCATACGGTCACGCTTTGTCCAATTCCATTCAGTTCCATGGGGTTTGTTGTGATCAGCGGTTTTGTGACTCGACGCTGTCAGGGACGCGGGCCGCTTCCGTCGTGGTCTTGAGAGCTGCGGCCGGCCCGCTCTGGGTGGTGAAACACATGCCCGCAGATCACAACGAGGTCGGAAGCGTCAGCCAGCGGCGATACGAGCAGATCGTCGCCGAGCTCCGCGAAGTAGTCGAACGACACTCCCAGGAGATGTTCGTCATCGGTGACCGCGCCCTGGAGATCGAGCCCCTGCGTGAGCACGGCGGCAGCTCCGGGGGCGAGAGGGTGGCGACGGTTCGCAATTCCATGATCCGTCTCGCCGAGGACATCGGTCTGGCTCTGTCGACGGTGGAGAACGCGAGGTGGACCGCCTCCCGCTGGCCGGCTGAACACCGCAGGCCGGGAGAATCCTTCAGGGTCCACCGCACGCTGGCCCGTATCGAGAATGAAGAACAGCGGTTCGCGACGATCGCGACGCCGCCCGAGGGGAAGTTGCACTGGTCGGTGGACGATGCGTCCCGACGCGTCGGCCAGAGCGTGATGAGCCCGGTCTCGCCCGAGGAGAAGATCACCGCGATCCACGCGCTGGCCAGGAACGACGACGTTGCCGCGGCCGTGACCACCGAGCTCCTGCGCCGGCCCGCGGTGGCAGCGCAAGTCAGCGCCGAGGACAAGGTCCGGGTGGTGGAGGAACTGACCCGGGACGAGAAGGTGGCTGCGGCTGTGACCACCGGTCTTCTGCGGCGCCCGGCGGTCGCCGCCCAGGTCAGCCGGGAAGACAGGGTCCGAGCCGTCGAAGAACTCACCCGTGACGAGGCGGTGGCCGCCGAGGTCACCACGGGCCTGCTGCGCAGGCCCGATGTCGCGTTCAAGGCCATGTCCGACGACACCGCCCGCCACCAGGTCAATCACGCCCAGGTCGAGCGGGGTCGTCAGGCCCGTGAGCACTTCGAGCGCACCAGCCCGGTCGCGCCGGCGGTCCGCCGGATCGAGCGGACCATGGAGTTCATCGACCTGGTCGCCGCCTGCCACTCGTTCGTCGCCTCCGCTGGCCGCACCGTCCCGGGCCTGCGGGACCGCCAGCTGGGCGACGACGAGAAGGCGATCGTGCACGAGAACGTGTCGAGGGTGAGGGCGACCTTGGACTGGATCGAGACCGCGGTCGACACTGGCAAGGTCGACGTCGACGGCGAACTCGCCCGTCTCCTGGCCGGCGAATAGCCATGCCCCGCGCGTCACGGCGCCGGGGCCAGGCTGCCGAGCGGCACGCCGACACACTCCGCTTCATCCTCTTCGAGGCACGGCCCGCGGGCCTTCTCTTCCACCAGCTGACCGCGGCCAGCGAACTTTCACCCAGCCAGGTACGGGCCGGGCTGGCCAGCCTGCGCGACATCATCGGGGCGAACGGCTGGCCGCCCCTCATTTGGACCAGGGCCGACGGTTACCAGCTCGGAGCCGAACGGGCAGCCCTGGAGGCCTACGAACGGGCCGTGATCAACGAGAAACTCACCGCGTTCCGCCGGTTCATTACCGGCACCGTCGCACCTCACGCCGCCGCCCACCCGGGCGACAAGTGGGTCAAGCACATCGTCGCCCAGCTCAACTCGATCGAATCCACCCTCGACCTCATCGCAACCGCCTGACCTGCACGGGGGTGGTGGACCGGCGATGCCAGGCCACCACCCCCGTCAAACTGTCACAGGACATCTTGATGCGCGCTCGCCGCTATCCCTCGGACACCACCGACGCAGAGTGGGCCCTGCTCGAACCCCTCTTGCCGGTCCCGGCCTGCGAGACCGAGATCGGCGGGGCCCCGGAGAAACACCCCAGACGGGAGATCGTCGACGCAATCCGGTACGTCGTCGACACCGGATGCAAATGGCGAGCCCTCCCCGCGGACTACCCGCCATGGCGCACGGTCTGGGGCTTCATGGCGAGATGGACCGCCGCGGGCGTGATCGGGCAGATCCGCGACCATCTGCGCGGACGCATCCGCCGTGACATGGGCAAAGGTCCCAGAGCGGTCGCCACCGTGATCGACTCCCAGAGCGTGAAAGCCGCCGAGACCGTCGGCAAGGACTCCCGCGGCTACGATGCGGCCAAGAAAATCAACGGCCGGAAACGGCACATAGTCGTGGATACTCGCGGCCTCCCTCTCCTGGTCATGGTCACGCCCGCCGACATGACCGACCGCGACGCAGCCAAGGAAGTCCTCTTCCGCCTCCGCCTCATGCACCCCGAGATCACCATCGTCTGGGCCGACTCCGCCTACGCCGGCCAGCTCGTCGACTGGGCCAAGAAGTACCTCCGCCTCACCATCAAGACGGTCAGCCGGCCCAAGGACGCCACCGGATTCGTCGTCCTGCCCCGCCGCTGGGTCGTCGAACGCACCCTGGCCTGGCTCATGCACGCCCGCCGCCACGCCCGCGACTACGAGAGGCTCGTACAGCACAGTGAAGCCCTGATCACATGGGCCGCCATCACCCTCATGGCCCGCAGGATCGTCCAGAAGAAAATCTCCCGGGACGGACGCGAGGACAAGCAAAATAGGGCCTCGTGAACGACGCCTCGAACTGGCCCACAGACAAGCTGACCGCCCTCCGCCTCGGCAGGAGACTGGTAGCGGAAGTCCCAGCAACGCGGACTGGCCGCCGGGCATTCGTGGACATCACCCCCAGGAAGACCCCACGTGATACCGAGGCACGCGAGCAAGGCTGGGTTCACAGCGACACTGACCGAGCCTTCCGCCTTGAGCACTGGGAGTACGACGGCGAACGCATCGACGGCTTCGACTACGACGTGGGGGCAGTGCTCATCGCCTCCGCTGAGGCAACCGACGAGTCTGAGCTGGCCACCGTACTGACCGAGTGGCAACTCAGTCCCCACCAGCTCGTCTACCCATGGGACAGCCAGGACCCCAAGTAGCCGCGAGCAGCAACGGGTCTGCTTCTGGGGGCTTCAGGCGATAGCCGATTCGCTGACTCTCAGGCAGGTCTGACGCCTAGCCTGAGCCGAGGCTCTCATCGGGCTGAGACGATCTGAACCAGGGAAGGCCACGGAATGTCGCTGGAGATACTCCCCGACCGAGCCGGGCGGGAAGTCGACTTTGAGCCCATGCTGGACGAGCTCCTTGCGATCTTCTGCCCTGACTGGGAGTTGCCGCCGATCATGGAAGGCGAGCCCCAGTACCACCGCAACGAGGTGAAGCGATACGAGCTCGGCGAGGCCGCGTCCCAGGATCCAGCGGCGACACGGCAGCACGCCGGCCCCCTCACGCATGCCGCCGTGCACGATCAGTGCCGAAGCGGCATACGACAACTCGTCCAGCCCCTGGTCACAGCTTGCGGCTACCGCCAGATCCAGGCCGCGATCATCGACTACATGCGGACCGGTTCCGACCCCGAAAAGGTTGGCGCCAGCATGGCTTGGTACTTCGCTCGCCCAGGTCTCCAGTACGCCTCCATGGAGGACTTGCGGCGGGGAGTTCCCACAAAGGAGAGCAAAGCGGCACTGGAGGCACTGGCCGATCTCCGCGACGACTACCGATCGGCGTGCCTCTCCGCATTCCTGGCCTGCGAAGACCCCGAGACACGCCAGGACCTCTCGCTGGAACTCAGCCTCGACCCGGCGGACTATCCCGCTGATCTCCGCACCAGTCATGAGAAGGCCAGGCGCATCATCCTGGCAGACCCCGAACGGTATCGCCGGCTGTTGGAACGCTGCACGCACATGTCATGAACGGCTCAGACACAGGTACTGAGCGGCCAGTAGCCATGCCCCGCGCCTCCCGGCGCCGGGGCCAGGCCGCTCAGCGGCACGCCGACACACTCCGCTTCATCCTCTTCGAGGCCCGCCCCGCGGGCCTGTTCTTCCACCAGCTGACTGCGGCCGGCGAACTCTCGCCCAGCCAAGTACGGGCAGGACTGGCCTGCCTGCGGGACATCATCGCCGCCAACAACTGCCCGCCACTGATCTGGACCAGGGAGAACGGCTACCAGCTCGGAGCCGAACGAGCCGCCCTGGAAGCCTACGAACGGTCCGTGATCAACGAGAAGCTCACCACATTCCGTCGGTTCATCACCGGCACCGTCGCACCCCACGCCGCTGCCCACCCGGGCGACAAGTGGGTCACGGCCTTGGGGAACATCGGTACAGCCGTTGGCGCTGAGAACGATCATTGTCGGCTAGCACAGCGATCGTCCCCAGAACGGGGGTTCGTCGAAAGATCGTCGATCACGGGTGGGGCCTGGCTACGGTCCGCTTCATGCCTGTGGAGTTCTTAACTGATGATCAGGCCGAGGCGTACGGGAAGTTCGCCGAGGAGCCGACGAGACCTGAGCTGGAGCGGTTCTTCTTCCTGGACGATGTCGACCGGGATCTGATCGCGCTGCGGCGTACGAAGTATCACCAGCTGGGCTTCGCCCTCCAGATGTGCACGGTCCGCTACGTGGGGCTGTTCCTGGAGGACCCCCTGGCGGTGCCGTGGCCGGTGGTCGAGCACCTGGCCGCGCAACTCGGTGTCGAGGACCCGTCGTGCGTGAAGCGGTACACCGAGAGGCTGAAGACGGCGTACGAGCACGCGTGGGAGATCCGGGACGCCTACGGCTACCACCCGTACGACGATCCGGAGTGGGGTCGGAAGTTCCGTACGTTCCTGCACGGCCGGGCGTGGACGCACGCGGAGGGGCCTGTCGCGTTGTTCAACCAGGCGGTGGGCTGGCTGCGGCGGAACCGGGTGCTGCTGCCGGGTGTCTCGGTGCTGGCCCGGCAGGTGTCAGAGGTCCGCACGATCGCGGAGAAGCGGCTGCATGCCACCGTGGCCAGGGCGGCTCAGCGCGCGGACCCGGCGCTGCCGGTGGACCTGGTGGCCACGCTGGTGACGCCGGAGGGCGGCCGGTACTCGGAGCTGGAGCGGTTGCGCCGGCCGCCGACGCGGACGACGGGCACGGCGTTCGCGCGGTCGCTGGAGCGGGTCGATGAGATCGGTGCGTTCCAGCTGGGGCGGTTGAAGCTGTCGCAGATCCCGCCGAACCGGCTTGCGTCGCTGGCCCGGTACGGGCTGGGGTCAAAGGCCGCGAGCCTGGAGCGGGCCGCGGAGCCCAAGCGCACGGCGATGCTCACCGCGGTGATGCGCCACCTTGAGGCCAAGGCGATCGATGAGGCGCTGGACCTGTTCTCGGTGCTGATGGCGACGAGGCTGATCAGCAGGGCGAAGAGGGCCACCGACAAAGAACGGCTCTCGACGCTGCCGCAGCTGGAGAAGGCGTCGCGGACCCTGGCGCGGGCGGCGAAGGTGCTGTTCGAGGAACTGGAGCTGGTCGAGGCACACGGCACGGATCTGGACGCGGCGGCACTGTGGCGGGCGGTGGAGGAGGTCGCGCCCCGGGCCGTGGTGATGAGTGCGGCCGCGCTGGTGGTTTCGCTCGTGCCGGAGGACGAGGACTCGGCGGCCGTCGCGATGCGGGCGGCGTTGGCAACCCGGTACAACACGGTGCGGCCGTTCCTGTCGCTGTTGGGCGAGTCGAAGGCGCTGGACGCGGCGACCGGTGGGCAGCGGGTGCTGGCCGGGGTGAAGCGGCTGCCCGCTCTTGCGCGGCGGCGGGTGAAGGACAAGCCGCTGCTGCCGCGCGAGGTCGATGACAAGCTGGTGCCGGCCGCGTGGCGCAAGGTGGTGTACGCCAACGCCGAGCTGCCGCCGGGGGCCGTGGACAGGGACGCATACGTGGTGTGTGTGCTGGAGCAGCTGTACCGCGCGCTTCAGCGCCGGGACGTGTTCGCCTCTCCCTCGCACCGCTGGTCCGACCCGCGCGCCCGGCTGCTGGACGGCACGGAGTGGGAGGCCGTGCGGGAGGACGTCCTGGCCGGGCTGAGTCTGGACATGCCGGTCGAGGAGCACCTGGCCGCGCTGGTGACGGCGCTGGATGCGGCGTGGAAGCAGATGGCGGAGCGGCTGGAGACGGCCGGGCAGGACACGAAGGTCACCATCGAGGTCCCGCCGGGCGGCCGGGCGAAGCTGAACGTGTCCAAACTCGGCGCCCTGGGCGAACCGAAGTCCCTGACGTGGCTGCGGGGGCGGGTGGAGAAGATGCTCCCGAAGATCGACCTGCCGGAGCTGCTGTTCGAGGTGCACGGCTGGACCGGGTTCCTGGACACCTTCGTACACCTGGGCGATGGCGCAACCCGCATGAAGGACCTGACCACCTCACTGGTGGCCCTCCTGGTCTCGGAGGCGTGCAACATCGGCATGACCCCGGTCATCAACCCCGCACATGAGGCGCTTCACCGTTCCCGGCTGGTGCACGTCGACCAGTTCTACCTGCGGGCCGACACCATCGCGGCGGCGAACGCCGCACTGATCGAGGCCCAGGGCCAGGTGCCGATCGTGCGGTACTGGGGAGACGGCCTGCTGGCCTCGGTCGACGGACTGCGGTTCGTCGTCCCCGTCCGCACCATCAACGCCGCCCCGTCACCGAAGTACTTCGGGTTCAAGCGCGGCATCACCTGGCTCAACGCCGTCAACGATCAGATCGCCGGGATCGGGCAGATGGTGGTGCCGGGCACCCCTCGCGACTCCCTGCACATCCTGGACGCACTGCTGAACCTCGACGGCGGGGTGAAGCCGGAGATGGTCGCCACCGACAACGCCTCGTACAGCGACATCGTGTTCGGCATCTTCCGCATCCTGGGCTACAACTTCAGCCCCCGGTTCAAGGACCTGGACGACCAACGATTCTGGCGCGCGTCCCTTCCCGGCGTAGAGACAGGCACGTACGGGCCGCTGGAGCCGCTGGCCCGCAACCGGGTCAACCTGAACAAGGTGATCACTCACTGGCCGGACATGCTCCGGGTCGCCGGTTCCCTGGTCACCAACCAGGTCCGCGCCTACGACCTGCTGCGGATGTTCGGACGCGAGGGCCACCCGACCCCGCTGGGACAGGCGTTCGCCGAGTACGGGCGGATCGCCAAGACCGAGCACCTGCTCCGCGTCGTCGACCCGGTCGACGACACCTACCGCCGCCAGATGAACCGCCAGCTCACCGTGCAGGAGTCCCGCCACAAGCTGGCCCGCGACGTGTGCCACGGCAAGCGCGGCACCATCCACCAGGCGTACCGGGACGGCATGGAGGACCAGCTCGGATCGCTCGGTCTGGTCCTCAACGCCGTGGTGCTCTGGACCACCCGGTACATCGACGCCGCTGTCGCCCAGCTCCGCGCCGAGGGCCACGAGGTCCGGGACGAGGACATCGCCCGACTCTCCCCGCTGAAGCACCGCAACCTCAACGTCTTGGGCCGCTACAGCTTCACCGCCTCCGCCCCGGCCGGCGGGGCCTTGCGGCCGCTGCGCGACCCGGACGCTGCCGGGCTTGACGATGATGACGACGGTGCAGCGGCGTGAGCGTCCCGGTCAGCTTCCGCAGCCGTAGCCGGTCGCGGACTCTGCTTCGGCGGCTGTCGCCGAAGAGTCGGTGGCCTACTCGTGGTCTGTGCAGAGGTGGGTAGTCAGGGCCACACATGCCCACTCCTCCCAGGCGTCGGGGGACCAGCCCCGGTCGCGGACGAAGATCAGGTATAGCTCCGGACTGAGCAGCCCGTACAGCAGGTCGGCGGCGCGGGCGGTATCGACGTCGGGGCGGGCGTCGGGCTTGGAGGTCAGTGCCTTCGCTGCGGCGTGCTGGACGGTATAGCGCGGGTCGGGGCCGGCGGGCCACTGCGCGGCGATCTCCGGGTCCGTGGCGGCCGCAGCCGCGATCAACGGCATGATCGGGGCGACCCGGCCGAGGATGTCGCGTACACCCTGTACGTGGGCGCGCAGTTGCCCGGCCGCGGTGGGCTCGGCGCACGCGGCGCGGAACCAGTCGCGGTCCATCGTGGCGACCGGTTCGACGTCGCCCGCGATGGACGTGTCGACGACGTCCTTGAACAGCGCGCGCTTGTTTCGGAACACGAAGTACACGGTCTGGACGGCCACACCCGCGCGATCCGCAACCTCCTGAAGGCTTGTCGCACCGTACCCCTGCGCGACGAACAGCTCCCGCGCCGCCGCAACGATCTTCTCGCGGGTACGCCGCGAGCGCTCGGCCCTCTTGTCGGGGCGCTTGACGTTCTGTCCGTCGGATCCCTTGACCGCATCCATGCCGGGAGTCTATCTCTAGAGTCAGTCACTAGAGATGAACTCTAATTTCTTGGAGGGGTAGCGATGAGTGAGACTCGGACGGCTGCGGAGCTCGAGCAAGAGGGTTTTGTGCGCCGCGTGTTGGAGGACTTCTACCGGGACGGCAAGCCGCCGTGGGACAGCGGCATCACGCCGCCCGAGCTGGTGGCCCTGACAGAGGGGCCCGGTGCGCTGATGCCGGGCCAGGTCCTCGAACTCGGCTGCGGCACCGGGACCAACGCGGTGTACCTGGCCCGGCACGGCTGGCGGGTGGCGGCCGTCGACCTGGTCGACCGCGCGGTACGGCAGGCTCGGGAGAAGGCCGACGCTGCAGGAGCGGACGTCACGGTGCTGTGCGGGGACGCCACCCGTCTCGACGAGGTGGGCGTGCCCGGTCCGTACGACCTGTTCTTCGACCTGAGCTGCTACTGCGGGATTCCACCGCACCGCCGCGACGCCTACGCAGCCGGCCTCACCAAGCGTGCCGCCCCCGGTGCGCGATTGCTGATGTTCGGGTACGGGCCCGGGGCGTTTGACGACTCGTGGTCCGGCGTCACTGCGGACGAACTCAGCGCCAGGTTCGCTGGGTGGCAGCTGGACGACGTGACGCCCGGCACGAACCCGGTCCCGACTTTCTGGTTCACGCTGCGCCGCGGCGCCGACTCTGCATGAGCTCAGTCGCACCGGGCAGCTTCGGGCTGCGGCTGTCGCGCGCGGCCGTTCTCATAAACGAACATCTGTGAGAGTTCTGCGAGAGCGCCGGAAGTGATCACGTTTCCGCAGGTCGCCACTCGCAAAAGTCCTCTCGAAACCCGCGCGTTGTGCGAGGCACTTCTGAGAGACTGCCGCCATGGATCTCACGCCCGATCAGGCAGCATTGGCGGTAGAACGTCACGACTGCCCGAGCTGTGACGCGCCCGCCGGTAGCCCCTGCCGCACCCGGGGCGGGAAGACCGCCGCGAAGTACCACACCCCGCGCTTCGTCCTCGTCCCCGCGCTCCGCGAAGAACTGGAGATCCCCGTCCCCGCCGACCGGTACCCGGGCCGCGCGTGGAAGCAGGGCCCGGCGCTCGCCATCGTGCCCGCGCCCCGTACCGAGCGGCCGGTCCGGATCGGGTACGCAAGGACATCGACCGCCCGGCAGGAGCTGGCGAGCCAGCTCGAAGCTCTCCACCGGGCGGAGTGCCACAAAGTCTTCAAGGAGCAGATCAGCACCCGCATCAAGGTGCGGCCCGAGCTGGAGAAGGCGCTTGCCCTGGCCCGCCAGTTCAAAGAGGCCGCACCCGAGACGCCGGTCATCTTCACCGTCCACGAGCTCAAGCGCCTCGCGCGCAACGCCGCCGAGCTGATGACGCTGTCCGCCGAGCTTCAGGCCGGCGGCATCCAGCTCGAACTCCTCACCGGCCCGCTCACCGGCATCTATGACCCCAACGGCATGGGCGCCATGTTCTTCGCCGTGCTCGCCGTGGCCGGGCAGATCGAGCGCAACTACATCCGGGAGAAGACCCTCGAAGGTCAGGTCACCGCTGCGGCCAAGGGCAACCACGGCGGAAGGCCGAAGGTCATCAACGACGACATGCTTACCTTCGCCGTCGCACTCAAGGAAAAGGGCGTCCCCGTCCCGGAGATCGCCAAGAAGCTGGTCATCAAGACCGGGAAGAACGCGGGCAAGAACCCCTCGGTCGCCTCGCTCTACCGAGCGTTCGCCGAAGCTGAGGAAGCCGCCGCGGACGACAGCCTGCCGGTGCGGCCCAAGCCCGTCCGCATCCGTCGGCCCGGGGACCCGCTCACTCCCGAGGAGATCGACCTCCGCGAACGCCTCCAGGCCCAGCCTCACCCGAACACGGAGATCCGCAGCTAGATCTCATGATCAATCTCAGCGCCAACGGCTGTACCGATGTTCCCCGAGGCCGGGTCAAGCACATCGTCGCCCAGCTCAACTCCATCGAATCGACTCTCGACCTCATCGCAACCGCCTGACCAACCCCGGCGGGCCCCGCCCCCCCCGGCCCCCCCCCCCCCCCATTGGCGGGCATACGGGGGGACCAGAAGCGCCATCCCCCCTAAACCAAGGACACCCCCGACCCCCCGGGGGGCCAGGA
>NZ_JBFBFP010000048.1:0-55267 GCF_040684275.1 Streptomyces sp. NPDC091371 | reverse complement strand
GGGTCGGGGGTGCCGGCGACGAGGGGGGCGCCGGCGCGCTGGGCGATGTGGCGGGCGGCGACCTTGTCGCCGAGGTCGCGGATGGCCTGCGGCGGGGGGCCGATCCAGGTCAGGCCGGCGTCGATGACGGCCTGTGCGAAGTCGGCGTTCTCGGACAGGAATCCGTATCCGGGATGGATGGCGTCCGCACCGGAGTCGGCGGCGGCCTGGAGGACCTTGGAGATGTCCAGGTAGCTCGCGGCCGGGGTGTCACCGCCCAACGCGAACGCTTCGTCGGCCGCGCGGACGTGCAATGCGTCCCGGTCCGGATCGGCGTAGACGGCTACGCTCGCGATCCCGGCGTCCCGGCAGGCCCGGGCAACGCGGACAGCGATTTCGCCACGGTTGGCGATGAGCACCTTGCGCACGACAACTCCTTCTGTGATTCGTGCCGGTCGGCGACGATCGGGGGTTCCCACCGTCGCGAAGGCTCGGTCACTACTGCTCGATGGGGGAGGTCAGGACGGCCACCGCGGCGGCGAACCCCGGTTCGCACGGAACGTCCCGGACCGTCCAGCCGACGGGGCGGGCGGGGCACCCGGCGCCGCCGTCGCCCAGGTAGTCGGCGTCCAGCGGCCGCCGCAGTCCGGTGCCCAGTCCCTTGAGATAGGCCTCTTTGCGCGCCCAGAGCCGCGCGAAATGCTCCGGCCGGTCGGCCGCCGGCCGGGCATGCAGCTCCGCCTGCTCCGCCGGGTGCAGCCGGCCGCCGCACAACTCGACCGTCGATGCTCCCGGCAGGCGCTGGACGTCCACGCCGATCACCTGCCCGGCGATGCCCAGCAACGCCACTCCTCCGCTGTGCGAGAGGGAGAAGTGCAGCGCGGGCGGGTGGCCGGCCAGCACGGGACGGCCGCCCGCCTCGCGGCGCAGCGCCACGTCCTCGGGCAGGACGCCGAGGCGCTCCCCGAGGAGCCGGCGCAGGGCCACGTGCGCCGCGATGTACGGTTCGGCACGCGCCGGCCGGCGGAAGGAGGCGGCCCGCCGCCGTTCCGCCGCGTCCAGCACGGCAAGTTCCGCGGTGCCGGGCGGTCCCGAGGGACGGACCAGCCACAGCTCCGCGTCCGCGCAACCCGACCAGGGGATCCGCACCGCGCTCGGCGCCGTACCGACGTCCCTGGGGTCAGCTGCTGTCCAGTGCACGATCGGGTCTCCTTGTGGGCGCGGGAGGGCACGCCGTCAGATCGACAGGCCTCCGTCGATCTCCAGGACGGTGCCGGTGACGTACTGCGCCGACACGAGATAGGAGATGGCCTCGGCGACGTCCTCCGGGCTGCCGAAGCGGCGCAGGGAGATGCCTTTCTTCGCGTTCTCCCGGTAGGCGTCGGACAGTCCGGACACCATGTCGGTGTCGATGAAGCCGGGGGCCACCGCGTTCACCCGGATCCCGTAGCGGCCGACCTCCTTGGACAGGGCCTTGCTGAATCCGATGATTCCGGCCTTGGTCGCGGAGTAGTTGGTCTGCGTCGCGTTCCCGTGCACGCCGGCGACGGAGGAAAGGTTGACCACGCAGCCGGACTTCCGCTTCATCATGCCGAACACGGCCGCCCGGGCGACGTGGAAGGTACCGGTCAGATTGACGTCGACGACGTCCTTCCAGTCCTCGTCCTTCATCATGACCAGCGGCGTGTCGCGGACGATGCCGGCGGAGTTGACGACGACGTCCAGCGGCCCGAGCTCCCTCTCGGTGTCCTGCACCCAGGCGCGCACCGCTTCGGCGTCGGTGACGTCCACCTGGCGGCCCACCACGTGAACGCCCAGCTCGGCGGCCTCCTTCTCGAGGCTCTGCACGGCGTCGGAGTGGTTCTGGTAGCAGAACGCCACCTGGTATCCGTCGCGCGCGAGCCGCAGCACGACAGCGCGCCCGATGCCCCGCGAGCCACCGCTGACGAGGGCGGTCTTGAGGTTTTCGTGGGCCATGTGACAACTCCCGGAATGGTTATCTCGTGAAAGGGGGACACGGTGGACGGCGCGCAATGGGCCGACAGGAACGCGGAAGGCCGCTGCACGGGCAGCGGCCTTCCGCGTTGCGTGGGCATGGTCGCCGCACCGACCTTTGTGGTCTCACGGATTCGCGTTCGCGTTTCCTGTGGATCCGGCACGCACGGGACCGAATCCTCGTAAACAGGTTCTTCGAGGCGGCGACTAAATTCAATGCGGTGTCGGCTAAGTTTGCGCTAGGTGTTCTACGCGCCTTCGCACAATTCGGCGACCTTGGTGTCCATCTTCTTCGGAGTCGGTACCGCCTCTCAAGATTCCCGGATCCAGGATTCCGTCCGCTTTGCAAACCGAGCTGAACGAGATACAGGGGAGCGTCAGCTCCCGGTGTGCCGGACGTCAGTGCCGCCGGCCTTGAGGGTGCTCCGGTACCAAGGGGCGGCGCGGCGGAACCCGTCGGCGAAGCCGGGGCCCGGATCACGCCGGAGGTCGGACCAGAGCGGAGTGCTGTCGAAGTGGTGATCGGTTGTCAGCATGTCCAGTACGGAGGACGGTTGGCCGTTCTCCGTCAGGATCGCCCGGGCCTGCTCGACGGTGAGCTCCCCTTCCGGCCAGGGGGTGGCGGCGCACTCGGCGACGGCCCGCAGCAGGGCCTCGGCGGTGACGGGCACCGGATGGGCGGCGTGGTAGACGGACGTGCTCAGCGCGGAGGCCGGCGCGAGCGCGGTGGCCACCAGCAGCCCGGCCAGGTCCCCGACGCTGATCAGCGAGAGCAGGGAGGGCCAGCCCGCCACCGTGCCCGGCAGGGTGAGCGGAATCCGGGTCAGCCCGGGGCCCACCCAGGTGTCCCCTTCCCCGTAGACCAGATGCGGCCGCAGGACGATGCCGCCGGCCGAGAGGACGGCGTCCTCGGCGACGGCCCGCGTGCGGGACGTGGGTGACCCCGGGTTGCGGGTGAGCTCCTCGGGCCGGCTGCCGCGGAAGGTGCCGCGGCCGTAGACGGACGCCGTGCTGAGAAGGACGATGCGGGACACCCCCGCGCGGCGCGCCTCCTCGACGAGGGCGGTGGTGCCACGGGCGTTGACGGCCTCGTTGGCCTCGACGGTTCCGCCGACCTGGGAGGCGCAGTGGATCAGGATGTCGACGCCGTCGCACACCCCGTGCAGGGTGGCGGGGTCGGCGAGATCTCCCGGGACGACCGGGTGGCCGGAGTCGGATACGGGCCGGCGGTGCGACATGAGCCGCAGAGCGGCCTGCTTCCGCTCGGCTTCGCGGGTGACGCGACCGCCCACGAAACCGGACGCACCGGTGATCAGGATGGTGGCCATACTGCACTCCAGGTGGGGCGTCGGTTCAGCGAGTGCGGGGGCTGACGAGGAGCTCGGCCGTGAAGACGGTCTCCTCGTCCTGTGTGCCGCTCACCTTCACCAGCACGTTGCCCGTGGTGCCGTGGCTCTCGGTGCGCGCCTCGATCCAGCAGGGGGTGTCGAGCTCGGCGTAGCGCGCGAACTCGCTCTTCAGGCCGAGCACGAGGGCGTCGGGCATCCCGGTCGAGGCGTGGGCGGCCTGCCGGGCGGCCTCCAGCAGCACCATGCCGGGTACGTGGTCCACCGGGTGGTCGAAGTAGGTCGGGTGGGCGGTGTCGACCCGCAGCTCCCAGCGGTTCCCCGCGTTCTGCCCGGGCCGGGCGAGCACGACGTTCAGGGCGTTGGTGTGGCCGACGGAGGCCGGGTCGATCGCCGGCGGCGCCATGCGGTCGGTGGTGGTGGGGCGGTCGCACCGCAGCCGTCGGTACACGCTCGGGTTCATGCACCGGAAGGCCGCTCCGCCGGTGGCCAGCGCCTTGCCGCCGCGCAGCACGGTGACGTCGTAGCGCATGGCGCTGAGCGAGCCGCCCCGGCGGACGATGTCGCTGCACTCCGTGCGCAGTTCGATCTCGGTGGGGACGGTTTCCGCGGCGAGGAGCTCGGGCTCGGCGGTGAAGGACATGTCCCACATCAGGAACTGGTGTCCGAAGGGGACCCCGAACTCGGCGTGGGCGAGGAGGGATCCGACCTGCCGGACGGATTCGATCAGGAGCATGGGGTCCTGGTAGCCGCCGCCCGGCGCGAACAGCGAGTGGCTGCGCGGCCATTGGGCCCGGACGACGAAGCCGTCCTGCTCGTCCTCACCGGAGCCCGCGAGTCCGTCGGCCTCCCAGCCGGTCAGGAGAACCTCCGACACGGCGGCGCGGTGGACGAACTCGCGCGGAACCGTCGTGGTCAGACGGGGGTACAGCGGCGTCTTCATGGGGGCCCGGGTGGCGAGGGTTCCCACCGCTCCGGTGAGTGCCTCGGGGGACTTGGGGGCGAGGTACGGCATCGCATGCTCCTGTCAGTTTCCGGTCAGGGGGGAGCAAGCAGGCCGTACGCCGGCAGCCACCCCCCGTGGCCGACGATCTGCGAGACACAAGATACAGACAGGTCAGTTCGGTTTTTCAAGTAAAGATTTGCCCCTCTCGTCACACGCGCCCCACGAGCGCCACCCCATGGTGACGATATGCCCCTATTTGTTCCATCGTGGAGTCAAAACATGCAGCCCTGTACGGTTGTGGCCGAACATTGCGGCCGGATTCCTCCCCCGCGCAGGCCCGCCCGGATGGGCGGGCATCCCGTCAAGTAGCCGTAAATACTGGGCTGTTGCAGGTCACCGTGCTGACGTTAAGCCGGGGTCGGGGCGGTGCAACGCCACATCAAGATCAGTTGACAATCAGACAAGTCTGTTTGGTATGTTCGTGGTCGTGAGCGTTCAACAGCCCGCGATGACGTGACTGTGACTCAGGAGGGGCAGATGAATCGGCAGGCCGTGGATCTACTTGAACCGACACCGGAGCGCTATCTCCCGCACCGCCCGACCGTCGTCCAGCCCCAGCGGGCGGCCGCCCCGCAGGGCTCCGGCCAGGAGGGGGCGCTGCGCGTCCTGGTCGTCGAGAACGACCCCCGGGCCGCCGACGCGCTCCTCAAGGGCCTGGCGCGGCAGGGTTTCACCGCCCGCAGTGTGGACACCGGCGCCGAGGCGCTGCGCGCGCACCACGACGCCGACCTGCTGCTGCTCGACCTCGACCTGCCCGACCTGGACGGTCTGGAAGTGTGCCGGGGCATCCGGGCGGTCAGCGACACCCCGATCATCACCGTCACCGCGCGCGGCTCCGAGCTCGACCGGGTGCTCGGCCTGCAGGCGGGCTCCGACGACTACCTCGTCAAGCCCTACGGCTTCCGCGAGCTGCTGGCCCGGATGGAGGCGGTGATGCGCCGGGTGCGCACGCAGCCGACCGCGGCCCGGCTCATCAGCCACGGGTCGCTGCGGATCGACGCCGGCGCCCGGGTGGCCACGCTGGACGGGGATCCGGTGGACCTGACCCGCAAGGAGTTCGACCTGCTGCACCTGCTGGCCTCGCAGCCCGGCACCGTCATCCCGCGGCGCCAGATCATGGCCCAGGTGTGGGACGACGCCTGGTCCCCCCAGGGCCGCACCGTGGACACCCATGTCAGCACCCTGCGCAGCAAGCTCGGCTCCAGTGAGTGGATCACCACCGTCCGCGGAGTCGGCTTCCGGCTCGGACATCCGTAGGCCGCCGGACGGCCGTGTGGCCCGTGCATCTGACGGATCCCCTGCGTGAGCGTTATGATACAGACAAGTCTGTTAAATACGGGGTTTCATGGTGAGGATCTGGCATGGCTCAACAGGAACGTGGAAAGCGATCGAGGCGTTCGATCCTCGAGGCGGCCGCGCAGGTGTTCGACGAACGCGGCTATGACGCGGCGAGCACCAACGAGATCCTGGCCCGCACCGGGCTCACCCGCGGTTCGCTGTACCACCATTTCCCCTCCAAGGAGGCCATCGCGCTGGCCTTGGTGGACGCGCACGCCGAGGCCCTGGAGGCGCCGGACCAGCCGGTGAAGCTCCAGGCGGTGATCGACCTGACCCTGGAATTCGCCAGGGGACTCCAGACCAACCCGGTGCTCCGGGCCAGCGTGCGCCTGACGGTCGAGCAGACGTCCTTCTCCTGCCCGCCGGAGACCGCGTACGAGCAGTCCAGTACGGCCATCATCGAACTGCTGCGGCAGGGCCAGGAGCAGGGCGAGATCCTGCCGGGTGTGGACGTGAAGGAGGCCGCGGCGACCATCGTCGGCTCCTTCACCGGTCTCCAGATCATGTCCCAGGCGTACACCGGCCGGGCTGACCTGCCCGAACGGGTCAGCGTGTTCTGGCAGTTCATGCTGCCGGGCCTGGCCTACCCCGGCCTGATCGGGCGGCTGCGCACCACCCTGCCGCCGGTCGCCGAAGCGGGCTGATGCCCTGATGCCCTGGCGCCCGGACCGGCGGTTGGCCGGTCCGGGCACCAGGGCATCACGCGTGCTCGGGCCCGGACGGGTCCCGCTCACCGCCGGCCGGGCAGAACAGCGGACGCAGCAGCTCCCAGAGCCGCTGCGAGGTATTGGCGTCCCACCATCCGGGGTCGGAGTGCCCCAGCGACTCGAGTCCGGCGGCCACCACCACGGCCAGGTCGGCCAGGTCCTGCGCCGGGGGTGCGGCCTCGTGATGGGCGTCCGCGACCCGCTGGTGCACCAGGGCCAGCAGGTCGTCGCGGAGGGTCGGCGGTCCTGCCGACCCGTCCACCGCGAGCTGCATGCCCGCCCGGACGACCTTCTCCCTGAGCAGGGCCCCGCCCAGGGCGACGAAGAAGCGCTCCGGCGCGTCGGCCGGCGTCCCCTCGAACGCCTCCTCCGTCAGCGCGACGACCCGGCGGTGCGCCTGGTCGTACACGGCGGCGGTGAGCGCCGCGGTGGAGGAGAAGTGGTGGTAGAGGGCCCCGCGGCTCACTCCCGCCTTGTTGCAGATGTTGACCAGACCCGCATCGGAGGGCCGACCGTCCGCGATCAGCTCGGCCGTGGCACGGACGAGAGCCTGACGGGTCTGTTCGGACCGCGTCTGCATCAGGCTGCACCCGCCTTCTCTTTCTTCACAGCATGTGTACTGCATACGTAACTCGCTGGCGCCGGGACCGGCGGCCGAGGCCAAATCATACAACCATGCCTGTTTCCCTGGGTACCCCCGCTGGGAAATTCTCCCCGCCGTCCGCAATGCGTCCTTCAATGTCCGCCATCTGGACCGCGCTTGTCCGAAAATATCCCTCGCGCTCCACGGCTTGAAGTCATTGACAATCAGACAGGTCTGTTTGTTACGTTGGCTGTTGATGTTGTGCCATGGCACCGAAGCGTTGAGGAGCCCGATGAGCAGCACGACCGCCCCCGCCGTGGGAAGCGGATTCAGCGAAGCCCTGCACGAAGGCCTGGTCCGCGCAGCGGCCCGGATGACGCTGCGTCCGCGGCCCGCGGCCGGGACCGCCACCCTCATCCGGCCGGCCGGTGAGGCCCTGGGAGCGTGGCAGGCCGAGGCGGTCCTGGACCGGTTCGCCGCCCGGCTGCCCGGCGTACTCGCGCCGGCGGAGGCCGAGGTACCCGCGCTGCGCGCCGCGCTGCGGGAGTTCGGCCGCGCCGTCCTGGCGCGCGCCACCGGCCCGGCCGGGGACGGCGGCGCGCAGCCCGCCCCGATCGCCCCTCCCACGGCCTCGCCCCACCAGGTGGTCGCCGCGGCAGCGCTGCTGATGGAGTGTGCGCTGCTGCACGTACTGGAGAGCGGCATCGTGCACAACGAGACCGGGCTGCTGCGTGCGGCCGCGGTCGTCCAGCGCCTCGGCGAGTCCCTGCGGGACACCGCGGACGCGGTGTGGTCCGGCGACGACGGCTGGAACGAACGCCGCCGGCTGACCCGGCAGCTGCACGACGAACTCGGCGGCGCCCTGGCCACCGCCCGGCTCAGCCTCGACTCCGCGACCCGCGACCCCGGGGCCCGTGACACCCATCTCGCCGCCGCGGGCCGGGCGTTGGCCGAGGCCGCCCAGGAGAACCGGGCGCTGATCGACGGGATGCGGCGCCGCTGCGACCTGCCGCCGCTGCGCGAGGCCCTGGAGTCCTTCCTCGGCGGACTCCGCGCCCGGGGCGGCCCCCCGGTCAAGACGTCCGTCCAGGTCGTCGGGGACGAGCTGAGGCTGACCGAGCGGTACCGGGTGGAGGTCTACTTCGCGCTGCGCGAGGCGCTGCGCGACCGCGTGGTGCGCTCGGGCGCGCGGCAGGTGGCGGCCGAAGTGCGCATCACCAGGCGCTGGCTGTACGCGAAGGTGACCGACGACGGGAACGGGCCGGCCGAGGGCGGGGCCGGCGACCTGTGGTTCCTCACCGAGCGGATCGAGGACCTCGGCGGCCGCGCGGCCGTCGCCCCCGGCGAGGCCGCCGGCACCGTGGTGGAGATCCACCTGCCGCTGCGCTAGCGCGGCCCCGGGCCTCCCGGCGGCCCGTCTTTGCATTCCTCTGATGTTCGCCACACCTGGCCCTGTCAGTCATGAGAATGCATGACAGAACATCACGGAGATCTGAATCGGGGCGTATTGAAGTCCCTTTCGATTCCGAAGAAGCTCATTACTAACCTCGAAACCATTGCGCACTGATCGCCGCTCGGTCTTCGAACTGCTTCCGCATTCGCGTTGCGTCGACGCGCTGATGCTCTGACCCCGAAGGAATCCCTGAAATGGCCGAGGAGAGGTACATGGACGCTGCAGTAATTGTCGTGGGCGCAGGGCCGGCCGGGCTGATGCTCGCCGCCGAACTGCGGCTCGCGGGAGTTGATGTGATCGTCCTGGAGCGCCTCGAAAAGCGCACCGGTGAATCCCGGGGCCTGGGATTCACCGCGCGGACCATGGAGGTCTTCGCCCAGCGCGGGATCCTGTCCCGCTTCGGCGAGATCGAGACCAGCACCCAGGGACACTTCGGCGGCCTTCCCGTCGACTTCGGTGTGCTCGAGGGCGCCTGGCAGGCCGCGAAGACCGTGCCGCAGTCCGTCACCGAGACCCACCTCGAGGAATGGGCGGCCGGCGTCGGCGCGGACATCCGCCGCGGCCACGAGCTGCTCTCCCTGAAGGACGACGGCGACGGCGTCGAGGTCGAGGTCCGCGGCCCGGACGGCACCCACACGCTGCGCGCCGCCTACCTGGTGGGCTGCGACGGTGGGCGCAGCAAGGTGCGCAAGGCCGCCGGCTTCGACTTCCCCGGCACCTCGGCGACGATGGAGATGTTCCTCGCCGACCTCAAGGGCGTCGACCTCGAGCCGCGCATGATCGGCGAGACCCTGCCCGGCGGCATGGTCATGGTCGGCCCGCTGCCCGGAGGCATCACCCGCATCATCGTCTGCGAGCGCGGCACCCCGCCCCAGCGGCGTGAGGTCCCGCCCTCCTTCCAGGAGGTCGCCGATGCCTGGAAGCGCCTGACCGGCGAGGACATCTCGCACGCCGAGGCGGTGTGGGTCAGCTCCTTCGGCGACGCCACCCGCCAGGTCACCGAATACCGCCGCGGCCGCGTCATCCTGGCCGGCGACTCCGCGCACACCCACCTGCCCGCCGGCGGCCAGGGCATGAACACCAGCATCCAGGACGCGGTGAACCTCGGCTGGAAGCTCGCCGCCACCGTCAAGGGCCGCGCCCCGCAGGACCTGCTCGACACCTACCACAGCGAGCGGCACGCGGTGGGCAAGCGGCTGCTGATGAACACCCGAGCCCAGGGCCTGCTCTTCCTCAGCGGCCCCGAGGTCCAGCCGCTGCGCGACGTGCTGTCCGAGCTCATCCAGTACGACGACGTCAGCAAGCACCTCGCCGCCATGGTGAGCGGCCTGGAGATCACCTACGACATCGGCAGCGGCACCCACCCGCTGCTCGGCAAGCGGATGCCGCAGGCCGGCCTGACCGTCGGCGACCGGACGACCGACAGCACCGCGCTGCTGCACTCCGCCCGCGGCGTGCTCCTCGACCTGGAGGACAACCCGCGGCTGCGCGCCCGCGCCGCCGCCTGGGCCGACCGCGTGGACATCGTCACCGCCACGGCGGACGGCGTCTCCGCCGCCAGCGGGCTCCAGGGGACCTCGGCCGTGCTGATCCGCCCCGACGGCTACGTCGCCTGGGCCGCGCCCGGCAGCCACCACGACCTGCCCATGGCCCTGGAGCGCTGGTTCGGCCGTCCCCGGTCGGCATGAGCCGCCGCGCCCGAACAATCTGACTGCATGTCAATTGGAGGAACACCCATGGCCACGCCGGAAGCAACGATCGCACGTGCCCACGCCGGTCCGGCGGAGGAGCGTCGGGACGTCGTGGACGCGGCCCGTGGCGTCTTCGCCCGCGAGGGCTGGACGCACACCACCGTCGAGGACGTCGCCGCCCGGGCGGGCGTCGCGCCGGAGACGGTCGCGCACTACTTCAGGGACAAGGAGCAGCTGCTCCTGACCGTCCTGCTGGAGAGCGCCGCCTCGGTCGCCGCCGCGCTGACCGTGGTCGCCGAGAACCACCTCGTCGAGGTGACCGACCTGGAGCAGGACCTCGGCGCCCTCGGCCGCGCCTGGCTGACGCCGCTGACCGTCTTCCCCGAGCACTTCGCCATCGTCCGGCACATCAGTGCCGAGATCGGCCGGCTGCCCGCAGGACTGTGGGAGATGTGGCAGAACGCCGGCCCCCGGCAGGCCCAGCGGGAGCTGGCGCGCCGCCTGCAGCGCCTCGCGGACCTGGGACTGCTGGACATCGCCGAGGCCGACCACGCCGCCGGCCGGTTCATCCAGCTCGTCGCGGGAGGCGTCGTACAGCGCTCCTTCCACGGAGCCGTCCCGCTCTCCGACTTCGAGACGGACGAGCTCATCAACCACGGGGTGGCCGACTTCATCCGTCTGTTCAGCCCCACAGCCTCCCGTTGACCCACGGAAGAGAGAAGAGATGCACAGCACCCTGATCGTGGCCCGGATGGACGTCGACTCGAGCGCGGAAGTCGCCAAGCTCTTCGCCGAGTTCGACCAGAGCGAGATGCCGCACCGCATGGGCACTCGCCGCCGCCAGCTTTTTTCGTACAACGGCCTGTATTTCCACCTGCAGGACTTCGACACGGACAACGGCGGCGAACTCATCGAGGAAGCCAAGACCGACCCGCGGTTCATGCAGATCAGCCAGGACCTGAAGCCGTTCATCGAGGCCTACGACCCGAAGACCTGGCGTTCCCCGGCCGATGCGATGGCCACCCGTTTCTACAACTGGACGGCTTCTCAGTGAAGCCGTCGTACGCCGACATGAGGGGAGGCCACACATCGTGGGCCGCCGCGTAGTGATCACGGGAGTCGGGGTGCTGGCGCCGGGCGGAATCGGCGCCAAGAACTTCTGGAGTCTGCTGAGCGAAGGACGCACAGCGACCCGGGGGATCACCTTCTTCGACCCCTCCCAGTACCGCTCCAGGGTCGCGGCCGAGGCCGACTTCGACCCCGAACTGCACGGGCTGACCCCGCAGGAGATCCGCCGCATGGACCGCGCCGCCCAGTTCGGCGTGGTGGCGGCACGCGAGGCGCTGGCCGACAGCGGTCTCGACCTCGCCGGGTTCGACCCGCACCGCACCGGTGTCACCATCGGCAGTGCCGTGGGCGCGACCACCGGACTCGACGACGAGTACCGGGTCGTCAGCAACGACGGCCGGCTCGACCTGGTCGACCACACCTACACCCCGCAGCACCTCTACAACTACTTCGTGCCGAGCTCGTTCTCGGCGGAGGTCGCCTGGGCGGTCGGCGCCGAGGGCCCGGCCACCGTGGTGTCCACCGGCTGCACCTCCGGCCTCGACTCCGTCGGCCACGCCGTGGAGCTGATCCGCGAGGGCACCGCCGACGTGATGATCGCCGGCGCCACGGACGCCCCGATCTCACCGATCACGATGGCGTGCTTCGACGCGATCAAGGCGACGACCCCGCGCAACGACGACCCCGAGCACGCCTCGCGGCCCTTCGACGGCACCCGCAACGGCTTCGTGCTCGGCGAGGGCTCCGCGGTGTTCGTCCTGGAGGAGTACGAGAGCGCGAAGAAGCGCGGAGCGCACATCTACGCGGAGATCGCCGGCTACGCCTCGCGCTGCAACGCCTTCCACATGACGGGCCTGCGCCCCGACGGCCGCGAGATGGCCGAGGCGATCAACGTCGCGATGGCCGAGGCGCGGATGAACCCCGAGGCCGTCGACTACATCAACGCGCACGGCTCGGGGACCAAGCAGAACGACCGCCACGAGACGGCGGCGTTCAAGCTCAGCCTCGGCCGGCACGCGTACCGCACCCCGGTGAGCTCCATCAAGTCGATGGTGGGTCACTCGCTGGGCGCGATCGGCTCGATCGAGATCGCCGCCTCCGTGCTGGCGATGGAGAACAACGTGGTGCCGCCCACCGCGAACCTGCACACGCCCGACCCCGAGTGCGACCTCGACTACGTCCCGCTCGTCGCGCGCGAGCACCGGACCGACGCGGTGCTGACGGTCGGCAGCGGATTCGGCGGGTTCCAGAGCGCGATGGTGCTGGCCCGTCCCGAGAGGAGCACGGCATGAGCGGCAAGGCAGTTGTCACCGGAATCGGCGTCGCCACCGCCAACGGGCTCGGTGTGGAGGACTTCTGGGCCGCCACCCGGGTCGGCAAGAACGCCATCGACCGCATCACCCGGTTCGACGCGACGCAGTACCCGTCCCGGCTGGCCGGCGAGATCCACGGCTTCGAGGTCCAGGACCACCTGCCGGGCCGGCTGATCCCGCAGACGGACCGGATGACCCAGCTCGCCCTGGTCGCCGCGGACTGCGCCTTCGAGGACGCGGGCGTCAAGCCCGGGGACATCCCCGAGTACGACATGGGCGTCGTGACGGCCTCCACCTCGGGCGGCTTCGAGTTCGGCCAGAACGAGCTCAAGAAGCTCTGGAGCCAGGGCAGCAACCACGTCAGCGCCTACCAGTCCTTCGCCTGGTTCTACGCGGTCAACAGCGGCCAGATCTCCATCCGCAACGGCATGCGCGGCCCCAGCGGTGTGGTCGTCAGCGACCACGCGGGCGGGCTCGACGCCATCGCCCAGGCCCGCCGGCAGATCCGCAAGGGCAGCAAGCTGATCTTCTCGGGCGGTTTCGACGCCTCGATCTGCCCCTGGGGCTGGGTCGCGCAGATCGCCGGCGGGCGGCTGTCCACCAGCGAGGACCCGGAGCGCGCCTACCTGCCGTTCGACGACAACGCCCAGGGCTACGTGCCCGGCGAGGGCGGTGCGCTGCTGATCCTCGAGGAAGAGGAGACGGCCCGCGCCCGCGGCGCCGAGAACATCTACGGCGAGATCGCCGGTTACGGGGCCACCTTCGACCCGAAGCCCGGCAGCGGCCGTGAGCCCGGCCTGCGCCGCGCCATCGAGGTCGCGCTCGCCGACGCCGGCGTCGAGGCGGGTGATGTCGACGTGGTCTTCGCCGACGCGGCCGGCACCCCGTGGCTGGACCGCCAGGAGGCCGACGCCATCACCGCCGTCTTCGGCCCGTCCGGCGTGCCCGTCACAGCGCCCAAGACGATGATCGGCCGCCTGTACTCGGGCGCCGCCCCGGTGGACGTCGTCTCGGCCCTGCTCGCCATCCGCGAGGGCCTGATCCCGCCCACCACCAACGTGGAGCAGTCGGCCGCCTACGACATCGACCTGGTCACCGGGCAGCCGCGCACCGCCTCGGTGCGCACCGCCCTCGTGCTGGCCCGCGGCTACGGCGGTTTCAACTCGGCGCTGGTCGTCCGCGCGACGGACTGACGCGGGGGACCGACCGCCCCAGGACAGCGCCCGGTGCCGGCCGTCCCCCTGGCCGGAGCCGGGCGCTCCACGCTCTTTTCCCCATCCGCACACGGATGCGGCAGATCTCAGGAAGGGACACCACATGTCCGAGCAGAAATTCACCGTCGAGAACCTCAAGCGCATCCTGCGCGAGGGTGCCGGTGCCGACGAGGGCGTCGACCTCGACGGCGACATCCTCGACACCGACTTCGAGGAGCTGGGCTACGAGTCCCTGGCCCTGCTGGAGACCGGCGGCCGCATCGAGCGCGAGTACGGCATCTCCCTGGACGACGACATCTTCGTCGACAACCGCACCCCGCGGAGCCTCGTCGCGGCCGTCAACGAGTACTTCAAGGACCTCGTCGCGCCGTAGCCCCACCGTGGCCGCCGGGCCCGCCCGGCGGCCGCTCCGTCACCGTGCCCCCGTGCCCCCGTGCCCCCTTTGGAGAAGAAACACATGTCGCAGCAGGACAAGCGGGTCGCCCTCGTCACCGGCGCCACCAGCGGGATCGGGCTCGCCGTCGCCCGCCTCCTGGCCACCCAGAACCACAAGGTGTTCATCGGCGCCCGCGACGTCGAGAACGTCGCCGAGACCGTCAAGGAGCTCCAGGCCGAGGGCCTGGAGGTCGACGGCACCACGCTCGACGTCCGCTCCACCGACGACGCGCGTGCCTTCGTACAGGCCGCCGTCGACCGGTTCGGCACCGTCGACGTGCTGGTCAACAACGCCGGCCGCAGCGGCGGCGGGATCACCGCCGACATCGACGACGAGCTGTGGCACGACGTCATCGACACCAACCTCAACAGCGTGTTCCGGCTGACCCGCGAGGTGCTCACCACCGGCGGCCTGCGCCACAAGGACCGCGGCCGCATCATCAACATCGCCTCCACCGCGGGCAAGCAGGGCGTCGTCCTCGGCGCCCCGTACTCGGCCTCCAAGCACGGCGTCGTCGGCTTCACCAAGGCCCTCGGCAACGAGCTGGCCCCGACCGGCATCACCGTCAACGCGGTCTGCCCCGGCTACGTCGAGACCCCGATGGCGCAGCGCGTCCGCCAGGGCTACGCCAGCGCGTACGGCACCACCGAGGACGCGATCCTCGAGAAGTTCCAGTCGAAGATCCCGCTGGGCCGCTACTCCACCCCGGAGGAGGTCGCCGGCCTCGTCGGCTACCTGGCCTCGGACACCGCCGCCTCCATCACCTCGCAGGCGCTGAACGTCTGCGGCGGCCTCGGCAACTTCTGATCCGCCGACCCGCCCGAACGACCCCGACCCCAAGGAGAATGAGCATGTCGCAGCCCGGCCTGCGTGAGGTGGAGCACGAGATCACGGTCTCGGCACCGGCCCCCGCCGTCTACCGGCTGATCGCCGAGGTGGAGAACTGGCCCAGGATCTTCCCCCCGACCATCTACGTCGACCACGTCGAGAAGGGCGAGGGCACCGAGCGGATCCGCATCTGGGCCACCGCCAACGGTGAAGCCAAGAACTGGACCTCGCGCCGCACCCTCGACCCGGAGAACCTGCGGATCGACTTCCGCCAGGAGGTCTCCACCCACCCCGTCGCCGCGATGGGCGGCGCCTGGGTCATCGAGGCCGTCTCCGCCACCGAGTCGCGGATCCGGCTGCTGCACGACTACCGTGCCGTCGACGACGACCCGAAGGGCCTGGAGTGGATCGACGAGGCCGTCGACCGCAACTCCCGCTCCGAACTGGCCGCGCTGAAGAAGAACGTCGAACTGGCCCACGCCGCCGAGGACCTCACCTTCTCGTTCGAGGACACGGTCCACATCAACGGCTCCGCCAAGGACGTCTACGACTTCATCAACGAGGCCCGGCTGTGGCCCGAGCGGCTCCCGCACGTCGCCACCGTGCGGTTCGCGGAGGACACCCCGGGCCTGCAGGAACTGGAGATGGACACCCGCGCCAAGGACGGCTCGGTCCACACGACCAAGTCGTACCGGGTGACCTTCCCGCACGACAAGATCGCCTACAAGCAGGTCACCCTGCCGGCCCTGATGACCCTGCACACCGGCTACTGGACGTTCGAGGAGACCGCCGACGGCGTCGCCGCCTCCTCCCAGCACACGGTGACCCTCAACACCGGGAACATCACCAGGATCCTCGGCGCCGACGCCACCGTCGACGACGCCCGGGAGTACGTCCGCACGGCCCTGAGCACCAACAGCCGCGCCACTCTGGGCCACGCCAAGGAGTACGCGGAAGCCAAGGCCTGACCATGGCCGGGAACTACACGCAGACCCAGGTGATCGTGGTCGGCGCGGGTCCCGTCGGGCTGATGCTCGCCGGCGAGCTGCGCCTGGCCGGGGCGGACGTGGTGGTCCTCGAGAAGCTCACCGCGCCGACCACGGAGTCGCGGGCGTCCACCCTGCACGCCCGCACGATGGAGCTCCTCGACAGCCGCGGCCTGCTGGAACCGCTCGGTGACGTGCCGAACGACGTCATGGGCCACTTCGGAGGCATCCGGCTCGACCTCACCCTTCCCGGCCCCTACCCGGGCCAGTGGAAGGTCCCGCAGACCCGCATCGAGGAACTGCTCGGCGCATGGGCGGCGGACCTGGGAGCGGACGTCCGGCGCGGCCACGAGCTGACCGGGCTGACCGTCACCGGGACCCACGCCGAGGCCGAAGTACGCACCGCCGACGGAACCACCGAGGTGTTCCGGGCCGCGTACGTCGTGGGCTGCGACGGCGAGAACAGCGCCGTACGCCGCCTCGGCGGCTTCGACTTCCCCGGCGGCGGCGCCACCCGCGAACTGCTGCGCGCCGATGTGGCGGGCATCCGGATACCCGACCGCCGCTTCGAGCGGCTGGAGGGCGGACTCGCCATCGCCGCCCGGCGTCCCGACGGAGTGACCCGGGTGATGGTGCACGAGTTCGGCTCCGCGCCCCGCGACGGGAAGCCCGGGTTCGCCGACGTCGCCGACACCTGGAAGCGCGTCACCGGGGAGGACATCAGCGGGGGAACCCCGGTGTGGGTGAACTCCTTCGGCGACGCCAGGCGGCAGGCCGCCACCTTCCGCGACGGCCGGCTCCTGCTCGCCGGCGATGCGGCGCACCAGCAGATGCCCATCGGCGGCCAGGCCCTCAACCTCGGGCTCCAGGACGCCGTCAACCTCGGCTGGAAGCTGGCCGCACAGGTCCGCGGACACGCCCCGGACGGCCTGCTCGACAGCTACACCACCGAACGGCACGCCGTCGCCGAACGGACCCTCGGGAACATCGGCGCCCAGGCGCTGGTGCTGCTCGGCGGCCGCGAGGTCGACGCCGTCCGCGAGGTCTTCGCGGAGCTCACCGCCGGCGAGAACGTACGGCGCCACCTCGCCGGGATGATCTCCGGTCTGGACATCCGCCACGACGTGGGCGAAGGCCGGCACCCGCTGCTCGGCCGGCGCCTGCCGCACTGGCGGCTCGGCACCGCCGAAGGACAGATCACCGCCGGCCGGCTGCTGCGGTCCGGCCGGGGCCTGCTGCTCCTCCTCCCGGGCGACGACGCCCGCCACGAGGAGCTGCGCGCCGCCGCCGGGCCGTGGGCCGACCGGGTCCGCGCGGTGACCGTCCACTCCGTGTCCGGCGGCGAAACGGCGCCCGGCACCGGAGCCCTCCTCGTCCGCCCCGACGGCCACATCGTCTGGGCCGACGGGGACCACGAGACACCCCACGGCGTCACCACGGCCCTCGGCCGCTGGTTCGGCGCACCCGCGCGGCCGCGTACGGCGGCGGAGCACGACGCACCGACGGCACGGTCCGCGGTGACGGACAACGCCCCGGCACAGGCCGCGGCCACAGTAACGGCGAAGAAGGGCAGAACAGACATGGGCAGGCTCACGGGCAAGACCGCGCTCGTCACGGGTTCGAGCCGCGGCATGGGCCGCGCGTCCGCCATCCGGCTGGCGGCCGAAGGCGCACTGGTCGCGGTCCACTACACGAGCAACGAGGACGCCGCGGCCGACGTCGTCGCGACGATCGAGAAGGACGGCGGCCGCGCCTTCGCCATCCGCGCCGAACTGGGCGTCCCCGGCGACGTCCACGAGCTCTTCCTCGGCCTGGAGGACGGACTGCGCGAGCGCACCGGCTCCACCGACCTGAACATCCTGGTCAACAACGCCGGTGTGATGGGCGGCGTCAAGCCGGAGGACACCACGCCGGAGACCTTCGACCGGCTTTTCGCGGTCAACGCCAAGGCGCCGTTCTTCCTCATCCAGCGCGCGCTGAAGAACATGCCGGACGGCGGCCGAGTCATCAACATCTCCTCCGGCCTCACCCGCGTCGCGAACCCGGACGAGATCGCCTACGCGATGACCAAGGGCGCGGTCGAGCAGCTCGCCCTGCACTTCGCCAAGTACCTCGGCCCGCGCAACATCACCGTCAACAGCGTCGCGCCGGGTATCACCCGCAACGGCAACCCGGTCTTCGACATCCCCGAGGCGGTCGAGCAGATGGCGCAGCTGTCCGCCTTCGGCCGGGTCGGCGAGCCCGAGGACGTCGCCGACGTGGTGGCCTTCCTCGCCACCGACGAGGCCCGGTGGATCACCGGTTCCTTCGTCGACGCCACCGGCGGCACCCTCCTCGGCTGACCCGCCGAGGCGGGACATCGACCGGCCGGCCACGGAACCCCCGCCGTGGCCGGCCCCCCCACCCAACCCTTCCGGCGGAACGGGACCATGACGCTTTCGACGAACGCCCGCAGCACCGCTCCGGCCCCGGCCGGCGACCGGTGGACGCCGGCCCTGTGGGGCCTGCTGTTCGTGCTCGCGGGCAACATGCTCATCGACGCCCTCGAGGTGTCGGTCAGCCTCGTGGCCCTGCCCTCCATCGGCGGCGACCTGGGGCTGCCCGCCGCCCAGCTCCAGTGGGTGGTCAGCGGATTCGCCGCCGGCTTCGGCCCGCTGCTGCTGTTCGGCGGCCGCGTGGTCGCCATCCTCGGCCGCCGGCCCGTCTATCTGGCCGCCCTTGTCGTCTTCGCCGCCGCATCCCTCGTCAGCGCTCTCGCGCAGGGTCCGGAACTGCTCGTCGCCACCCGGTTCGTCAAGGGGTTCTGCGCCGCGCTCACCGCCCCGACCGGGCTCGCGATCATCCTGTCGGCCTTCCCGGAAGGCCCCGCCCGCAGCCGCGCGGTGTCCGTCTACTCCCTCTTCGGAGCCTGCGGATTCGCCACCGGCCTGCTGGTGTCCGGGCTCCTCACCGAAGCCGGCTGGCGCTGGACCTTCGCCTTCCCGGCCCCGGTCGCGCTGCTGCTGTTCCTCGCCGGGCTGCGCCTGGTCCCCGCCGACGACCCGGGCCGCGCCAAGCCCCGCCGGTACGACCTGGCGGGCGCCGTCAGCCTCACCGCCACGACGCTGCTCCTGGTCTACGCGCTCACCTCCGGCCCCCTGGACGGCTGGGACCACCCGCGCACCATCGGCGCGTTCGCCCTGGCCGCGCTGTCCGCCCTCGCCCACGTACGGGTGGAGCGGACGGCCCGGGAACCGCTGCTCCGCCTGGAACTCCTGCGCCACCCGGCCCTGGTGCGCTCCGCGCTCGGCGCCGCCGCGCTCAACGGCTCGTACCTGGGCCTGCTCCTGCTGAGCACCCTGCACCTGCAACAGCGGGCCGGCCTCGGCCCCCTGCAGACCGGACTCGCCTTCCTCCCGGCGAGCGCGCCGCTCGTGCTCAGCGCCCTGTTCTCCGGCCGGATGGCCGCCCGCTTCGGCACCGGCCGGCTGATCGCCGCCGGCGCCGGCGCCGCACTGCTCGGCGCTCTGCTGTACCCCGGGGACGCACCCGCGGACCTCCGGTACGCCACGGACGTGCTGCCCACCATGCTGCTGTTCGGCGCCGCGTTCGTCCTCGCCTTCGCCGCCTTCCACCTCCAGGCCACCACAGCGGTGCCCGCGGGGCGCCAGGCGGAGGCGAGCGGGCTCTACCAGACCGCCGTCCAGCTGGGCGCAGCACTGGCGACCGCCCTGACCGCCGCGCTGTACACGGAGTTCGGCCACCGCCCGGCGCTGCTGCTCGTCACGGCCGTCGCCCTGGCCGGCCTCCTCGTCGCCCTGCCCGGCCTGCGCAGGGCCCACTGACCCCCCACACCCCCCACACCGCTCCTCAGCACATCCCGAAAGGAACTCCCATGAGCAACGAACCCCTCCGCCTCGCGGTGATCATCAGCAGCGTCCGCGACGGCCGCTTCGGCCCCGTGGTCGGCAAGTGGATCGCCGAGCGGGCCAAGGGACGCGAGGACCTGACCGTCGACGTGATTGACCTGAAGGACCACGACCTGCCGGCCGCGCTCTCGTACAGCCCCTCGCCGGAGGCCGCCGAGATCCTCGGCCAGGTCTCGCCGCGCCTCGAGGCGGCCGACGCCTACATCGTCGTGACGCCGGAGTACAACCACAGCTTCCCGGCCTCCATCAAGCAGCTGATCGACTGGAACTACTCCCAGTGGCGCGCCAAGCCGGTCGGCTTCGTCTCCTACGGCGGCCTCTCGGGCGGTCTGCGCGCCGTGGAGCAGCTGCGACCCGTCTTCGCCGAGCTGCACGCGGTCACCGTGCGCGACGCGGTCAGCTTCCACATGGCGTGGGAGCAGTTCAACGAGGACGGCAGGCCGAAGGACGAGACGGGCCCGGCGGGTGCCGCCAAGGTCCTCCTCGACCAGCTGGCCTGGTGGGGCAACGCGCTGCGCGAGGCCCGCGCCAAGAACCCGTACCAGGCCTGACCAAGAGGCACGGGCCCACGCCCGATGACCGACCGAAAGGAAGTGACAGGATGACCCGCACAGCCTTCGTCTTCCCCGGCCACGGCTCCCGGCGCGTGGGCATGGGACGGCATCTGCTCGCCCTGCGGCCGGACCTGGCCGACACCTACTACCGCACGGCCGACGACCTGCTCGGCATTCCCCTGTCACGGCTGTGCTGGCAGGGCCCCTCCCGGGACCTCGACGACCCCGCGGTCGCCCAGCCGGCCGTGCTCCTCACCAGCCTGGTCACCCTGGAGGTGCTGCGCGCCCGGGGCGTGGAGCCCGACCTGGTCGCGGGCCACAGCCTGGGCGAGTACACCGCGCTGGTCGCGGCGGGCGTGCTCGACTGGACGGATGCGCTGGCCCTGGTCCGGCTGCGCGGCGAGCTCGTCGCGTCGGCCAACGACCGGGTGCCCGGAGCCATGGCGGCGGTGCTCGGCCTGGAACGCCCCGAACTGGCGCGGCTGTGTGCCGAGTCCGCCGCCGCGACCGGCCGGGTCGTCGAGCTCACCTGCGACAACGGCCCCGGGCAGACAGTGGTGTCGGGCGAGGCGCAGGCCGTGGCCCATCTGATGCGGGCTGCCGAAGCGGCCGGAGCCGTACGGGTGGCGGAAGTGGGGACCGGCGGTGCCTTCCACTCCAGTCTGCTGCGCGGCATCGAGGCGGAGTTCACCGAGGCCCTGATCGAGACCGAGTTCCGCGACCCGCGCATCCCCTTCGTCTCCAGTGTCACCGGCGCACCGGTGACCACGGGCGCCGAGGCGGTCGTCGCGCTGCGTGCCCAGCTCACCAGCCCGGTGCGGTGGAACGAGGCCATCGGCGAGCTGGCCGCCCGCGGCACCGGCCGGTACGTCGAGGTCGGCCCGGGCATGGTGCTCGGCGGCCTGATCCGCCGGATCGTGCCCGGCGCCCGCGTCCACGCGACGCACACCGCCCACCAACTGGCCCGGGCCGCAGACGGCTTCGCCGCCACCACCGTCACCGCCGCCTGACCACCGATCCAGGGAGAGTGCGAGAACACCATGCCTGCTGCGAACCAGACGATCCAGTCCCGGATCGACGAGCTGACCGCGATCAAGGAGTCCGCGCAGCTCGGTCCGGATCCCGCCGCCACCGAGCGCCAGCACGCCAAGGGCAAGCTGACCGCCCACGAGCGCGTGGCGCTCCTGCTGGACAAGGGGTCCTTCAACGAGGTCGAACCCCTGCGCCGGCACCGGGCCTCCGGCTTCGGCCTGGAGCACAAGAAGCCCTACAGCGACGGCGTCATCACCGGCTGGGGCACCGTGGACGGCCGCACCGTCTTCGTCTACGCCCACGACTTCCGCATCTTCGGCGGCGCACTCGGCGAGGCGCACGCCCAGAAGATCCACAAGATCATGGACCTGGCCGAGGCCGCCGGTGCGCCGCTCGTCTCGCTGAACGACGGCGCCGGCGCCCGTATCCAGGAGGGCGTCACCGCCCTCGCCGGCTACGGCGGCATCTTCCAGCGCAACACCAAGGCCTCGGGCGTCATCCCGCAGATCTCCGTGATGCTCGGCCCGTGCGCCGGCGGAGCCGCGTACTCCCCGGCTCTGACCGACTTCGTCTTCATGGTCCGCGAGACCTCGCAGATGTTCATCACCGGCCCCGACGTCGTCAAGGCGGTCACCGGCGAGGAGATCACCCAGAACGGCCTCGGCGGCGCCGACGTCCACGCGGGCACCTCGGGTGTCGCCCACTTCGCGTACGACGACGAGGAGCAGTGCATCGAGGACGTGCGCTACCTGCTGTCGATGCTGCCCGCCAACAACCGCGAGCTGGCGCCCGTGGTGCGCACCGGCGACCCCGCCGACCGGCTCAACGACGCCCTTCTCGACCTGGTCCCGGCCGGCTCGGGACAGGCGTACGACATCCGCAAGGTCATCGAGGAAGTCGTCGACGACGGCGAGTACTTCGAGGTCCAGCCGGCCTGGGCGCCCAACATCGTCTGCGCCCTGACCCGCCTCGACGGCCACGTGGTCGGCATCGTCGCCAACCAGCCCGCCGCCATGGCCGGGGTGCTGGACATCGAGGCGTCCGAGAAGGGCGCGCGCTTCGTGCAGTTCTGCGACGCCTTCAACATCCCGCTCGTCACCCTCGTCGACGTCCCCGGCTTCCTGCCCGGCGTGGACCAGGAGCACAACGGCATCATCCGGCGCGGCGCGAAGCTGCTGTACGCGTACTGCAACGCGACGGTGCCCCGCATCTCGCTGGTGCTGCGCAAGGCGTACGGCGGCGCGTACATCGTCATGGACTCGCGCTCCATCGGCGCCGACCTGGCGCTCGCCTGGCCCACCAACGAGATCGCGGTGATGGGCGCCGAGGGCGCGGCGAACGTCATCTTCCGCCGGGAGATCAACGCGTCGGACGACCCCGACGCGGTCCGCGAGATGCGGATCAAGGAGTACAAGGACGAGCTCATGCACCCGTACTACGCGGCCGAGCGCGGACTGATCGACGACGTCATCGACCCGCGCGAGACCCGCACGATCCTGATCCGCTCGCTGGACATGCTGCGCGCCAAGCACGCCGATCTGCCGTCGCGCAAGCACGGCAACCCCCCGCAGTGACGGAGAGGACGAGGACCATGAGCACTTCCCCATCCGCCGCCGGCACCGGCTCCCTCCTCGACGCGGGCGGTGTCGTCCGCGTCGAGAAGGGCGAGCCCACGCAGGAGGAACTGGCCGCGGTCATTGCCGTGCTGCTGTCCCGCCCGGGACAGGAGACGGCCGACGAGGACGCGACCGATGCCCGGGCCGGCTGGCGCCGGCCCGAGAGCGCCCAGGGCCACCGCACCCCGCGCAGCTGGCGGGCCCCCCGCGCCCAGTGGGTCTGAGGCCCTCGAACCTCACAGTACGAGAACGAACGAACACCGCGTGAACGGAGGCAGTGGCACGTGAACGTGACCACCGAAGAACTCGGGTCCCAGCCCGGGAGCCGACTTGCCGTCGAGCTGGCAGCGCTGCGCAATCAGGTCGGCGAGCTCAGCGACAGGGCAGCGATCAGCGCCCTGATCGACCGCTATGTGGTCCTGCTCGACACCCAGGACGAGAACGATCTCGACGAGTCCTGGCCCCTCACCGTCTTCACCCGCGACGTGCGGCTCCGCTTCCCCATCGGAGACCACGAGGGCGTGGCGGGCGTGGCGAAGTTCCATTACGAGGCCAAGCAGAAGTTCGCCCGGACCCTGCACCACAGCTCGAACCACGTCATCCACCTGGACGGCGACCGGGCGGCGGTGCGGTTCCACCTGACCGCGACCCATGTGCACCACAACGGTGACTCCGGGCCGCTCTTCGACATCGGCGGGTACTACACCGGCGAGGCCGTGCGTACGGAGCAGGGCTGGCGCTTGCGGGAGTGGGAGTTCCACCTCATCTGGGCCACGGGTCCGGGCCCGAACGGCAAGCCGATCATGTGAGCCGCCGCGTGCCGGAGCCCGGGCGGGAGCCGTTGCTCCCGCCCGGGCTCCGGTGCGTCCTCTGCGTCCTTTGCGTCCTCAGCGCTTGGCGAAGATCGCCAGCAGCTCCGCGGGGAAGGCCCCGTTGGCCGCGGCGAGGCCGGCGAGGCGGCCCACGATCCCGGTCAGGCGGGCCGCGCCCTCGGCGCCCAGCGCCTCGTACGGGGCCCGGTCCAGCCGGTCCGTCTCGGCTTCGAGGTCCTCGCGCAGCTGTACGCCCGACGAGGTCAGCCGGCCGTGGCCGTCCATCAGGCCGCGGGCGCGCAGCCGGTCCTCGGCACCGGCCCAGTCCTCCTCCGTCCAGCCGCGCTTGGCCATGACGATCTCCTTCGGCATGCCGTCACGGCTCGCCGAGTGGGAGACCAGCGCGTCGAGGCCGGTGAGCTCGGCGTTCTGCAGCGCCGCGATGTGGCTGTCGCCGCGGTGCTCGCGCAGCAGCGTGGCGGCGTACCACAGCGCCAGGTGCGGCTCCTCGGGCACCGGCTGGTCGGCGTGGGCGGAGTACAGCGGACGGCCGGCGCGGTCGCCCGCCCGGGCGGCCCGCAGCGCCAGCTCGGCGGCCTCGGCCGTCTCCGGTGCGGAGAGGGCGGCTTCGCCCAGATGGCGGCGCAGGGTGGCATCGGCCGAGCGCAGCCTCAGTTCGACCACGGTCGTGTGGGACACCCGGGTCCAGACCCACGGGATGTGACGGGCGACCAGCTCGTGCCGGAAGCCGTAGAACGCGGCCGTGACCACGCCGGGGCCCGCCGGGCCCAGGGCGGCGGAACGGCCCGCGAGGTAGGCGGCCATCGGGTCGTCGATGCCGTGGCCGGCCAGGTGGTCCGGCAGGTCGGGAGAGAAGTAGACCGTCGAGTGCAGTGAGTTGAGGGCTTCCTGGCAGCGTCGGCCGACGCGCTCGGGCAGGTGAGTCATGGTCATGGTCATGCCATCGACGCTAGCGGCGGCGACGGCCGGACGGGAGGGACTTTTCCCGTGAAATCCATATATTTGCGCAAATCAAATGATTATTTATTGCATTTGATGATCCTGACTCAGCGAAGGGAGCTCTGATCACATGGCCGACTCGCCGGACTCCGGTGCACCAGAGGTACGTGACATCGTCCTCGACGCCGCGGGCGTCCCCCTTTCCGCCCTGCTCGCCGAACCGCGGCACACGCCGCCGCGCGCCGTGGTGGTCGCCATCCACGGCGGCGGAATGAGCGCGGGCTACTTCGACAGCCGGGCCCGCCCCGGGCTCTCGCTGCTGAGGCTGGGCGCCGAGCTCGGATACACCGTGCTGGCGGTGGACCGGCCCGGTTACGGCCGGTCCGCCTCCGCCCTGCCCGAAGGGCAGAACCTCGACGACCAGGCGGCCACCCTGAGTGCCGCACTCGCCGACTTCGCCGCCCGCCACGACACCGGCGCCGGCTTCTTCCTGGTCGCCCACTCCAACGGAGGCAAGCTGGCGCTGGCCACCGCCCAGGAAGGCGGACCCGACCTGCTCGGCCTCGACGTCTCCGGACTCGGCACCCGCTTCGCCGTGGACGTGAACCAGCTGCCCGGCCCGGACGGGCACGGGGACTGGCGCCGGCACTGGGGCGCCCTGCGGCTGTATCCGCCGGACGCCTTCCGGCTCAGCGGCGCCCTGGTCAGACCGGTACCGCTGCGCGAGGCGCGCGAGGGACCGCTGTGGCCGGACCTCTACCCCGGCATCGCGGCCTTCGTCCGGGTGCCGGTCCGCTTCACCTTCGCCGAACACGAGCGGTGGTGGCGGTTCGACGAGCAGGCCGTCGCCGCCCTGAAACGCCCGCTGGCCGCACCCCGGGTGACCGTCGACCTCCAGCCGGACGCGGGGCACAACATCAGCCTCGGCTGGGCGGCCCGTACGTACCACCTCCGGGCGCTCGGCTTCCTCGAGGAGTGCCTCCTCGCCAAGGACGCCGCCCCTCCCACCAGGACCGCGCGGACCCCCCGCCCGCGCAGGGCCGCCGAAGGAGCGGCCGACCGCGCGGTGGCGCACCGGTCGCGCACCCACACCTGAAAGGCAGGGAGAAGTGAATTCCGACGTTCTCGAACACCAGGACCGGGCCCTGCAAGAGCCCGACACCCGACGGCCCGCGCTGCTCGCCGGCGAAGAAGAGGAGACCCCCGACCAGCACATCTTCCGTGGCGTCGACTGAACCGGCTCGGACCTAGCCCATGCACATTGAGGAAGACCGATGAAGAGCACCCTCGCGGGCGCATTCCAGTCCCTGACGATCCGCAATTTCCGGCTGTTCGCCGCGGGCCAGCTCGTGTCCGTCGCCGGCACCTGGATGATGGTCGTCGCCCAGGACTGGCTGGTGCTCTCCCTCACCGGGGACTCGGCCTCGGCCCTGGGCATGGTGACGGCACTTCAGTTCGCACCGCTCCTGCTGTTCACCCTCTACGCCGGCGGCCTCGCCGACCGGTACGACAAGCGCAGGCTGCTGATGGGCGCCAACCTCGTCTCGGGTGCACTCGCCGTGCTGCTCGCGGTGCTGGTGCTGGCCGGGGGAGTGCGGCTGTGGCACGTGTGCCTGTTCGCACTCGGCCTCGGCGTCGTCAACGCCGTCGAGGTGCCCGCCAGGATGTCGTTCGTCAGCGAGCTGGTCGGTGCCCGGCTGCTGCCGAACGCCTCCGCGCTGAGCGCCGCGTACTTCAGCTCGGCGCGGGTGGTGGGACCGGCCCTGGCCGGCCTGCTCATCAGCCGGTTCGGCACGGGCTGGGTGATGCTGCTCAACGCGGCGAGCTACCTGGCGACCGTCGTGGCGCTATGGATGGTGCGTCCGGGAGAGCTGCACCGGTCCGACCGCCGCCCCGAGCGGGCCCGGGTGCGGGACGGAATCCGCTACCTGGTGGCGCGGCCGGGCCTGATCCTGCCGATGGTGCTCGCCGGTGTGGTCGGGATGCTGGGATTCAACTTCCAGCTCACCCTCCCGCTGCTCGCCAAGACGGTCTTCCACGCCGATGCCGCCGCCTTCGGGCTGCTGACGGCGGCGCTCGCGGCCGGCTCGCTGGTCGCGGCGTTCGCCACGACGATGCGCCGCGCCCGGCCCGCTCTCGGCCTCGTCACGGCGGCCGCGGCCGGGTTCGGGACGCTGGAGATCCTGTCGGGCCTCGCGCCGACGTACACCACGACCGCACTGCTGCTGTTCTTCACGGGCATCGGGTCGATCTACTTCGCGCAGGCCGCCAACCACCGGATCCAGCTCGGCACCGATCCCGACTACCGGGGCAGGGTGCTCGCCCTCTACACCCTGGTCTTCCAGGGCACCACCCCGCTGGGAGCGCTGATCATCGGCGGAGTCTCGGGACACCTGGGCGCGCGGGCCGGGCTGATCCTCGGCGGTGCGGCCTCGGTCCTCGCCGCCGCCGCGGTCTGGGGCGCGGGTCGGCGCCGCACCACGGACCCCGCCGCCACCCCCGCCGGCGGCCGTCAGCCGCGCGGCGCCGAGCGCACGTAGCCGGTCGAGCGGGCTTGAGTTGAACCGCGGTTCAACTTTTAGCATCGGCCCGAGTCGATCAACCGGTCGGCGCCACCGACCCCTGGGGAGCAGCCATGTCCGCCAAGCCTCTGCGCATCGCCGTCATCATCGGAAGCGTGCGGGAAGGACGTTTCGGGCCCGTCGTCGCGAACTGGTTCGCCGACCGGGTGCGCGAGCACAGCGACATCGAGCTGGACGTGATCGACCTCAAGGACGCCGGACTGCCCATGGTCCTTCCGGGGTTCGGCGCCCAGCCGGCCGGAGAGACGGCCGCCGCCGCCGAGACGATGCGCGAACGGCTGGGCGCGGCGCACGCCTTCGTGGTCGTCACCCCCGAGTACAACCACAGCTACCCGGCCTCGGTGAAGAACGTCATCGACTGGCACAACCGCGAGTGGCACGCCAAGCCCGTCGGCTTCGTCTCCTACGGCGGCATGTCCGGCGGCCAGCGCGCCGTCGAGCACCTGCGCCCGGTCTTCTCCGAGGTGCACTCGGTCACCGTCCGGGACACGGTCAGCTTCCACAACGTGTGGTCGCAGTTCGACGGCGAGGGCAACCCCACCGACCCGGAGGGCTGCAACAGCGCGGCCAAGCTGATGATCGACCGCCTGCTGTGGTGGGCCGAGGCCCTTCAGGAGGCCCGGGCCAAGAGCCCCTACACGATGTGATCGCTACGGCTGGGCGAGCCGGCGCGCCCCCGGGCCCTCCTGGCCCAGGGCGTCGCCGGGGTTGGCCAGGGCGCAGCTGCTGAGCGACATGCAGCCGCAGCCGATGCACCCCGCGAGCCGGTCGCGCAGGTCCTCCAGCCGGCGGATCCGGTCGGTGAGGGTGTCGTGCCAGCAGTGCGAGATCCGCGCCCAGTCCTCCGCCGTGGGGGTCCGTCCCTCACCGAGCAGGCCCAGTACGGACTTGACCTCCGCCAGCGGGATGCCCAGCTGCTGCGACATGCGGATGAAGGTGACCCGGCGCAGGGCGTCCCGGGCGTAGCGGCGCTGGTTGCCGGAGGTGCGCTCGCTGGTGATGAGACCGCGGCGCTCGTAGAAGCGGAGCGTGGAGGCGGGCACGCCGCTGCGCGCGGCGAGTTCGCCGACGGTGAGCCGCGTGTGCTGCGGCGACGGTGTCGTCATGGAGGACCCAGGGGGTAGGGGATCGGATGCGGAGCCCCCGTCAGGAGGTCACCCGCGCTGTCCTGCGGGCCGCGCGGAACGTCTCCTCGACGTCCTGGGCCCAGTAGTACGTGCGGCCCGCGCGCTTGTCCCGGCGCCACCGTTGCTCGCTGGCGAGCCGGTACACCGTACCCGAGGGTACGCCGCGCAGCCGGGCGACCTCGGTGGCGCTGACCCACTCGGCGGCCCGGCGGCCGCCGCCCGCCGCGCCGCCCGCCGCGCCGCCCGGGGCGGCCTCGCCGAGGCGGCGTCCCAGGCGCGTCCACTCCTCGGAGGGCCAGCGGTGCGCGGAAGTCTCGCTGCATACGATCTCGGGCAAGGCGGCGCCCCCGGTGCGGACATGGGCGATCAGGCTGCCCTGGCAGTCGGGTTCGGTGCACGCGCCGACCTCCATCCGGCGGCTCGGGTCCGGTTCCACGATCCGGCGGGCGGCGCGGACCAGCCGGCCCACCTCACGGCTCGCCTCGGCCGCCGTCTCGTGCCCCGCCAGCCAGGAGGCGTGGAGAACGAGGAAGTGCGCGAGCGCCGTCACCGTCCGGGACGGAGCAGAGACGCGCCGCTCCTGGGCCACCAGCCCGCTCCAGGACCCGAGCACCGACAGGACCGACGCCCGCACCTCGGCGGCCCGGGTGTTGAACGGCATCCCCGGAAGCGGTCCGCCGGTGATCCGGCCCTCCGGCGGCGCACCGGCGCGGCGGGCGCCGGCGAGCGCCGACTCACAGGAGTGGTAGAGACCCGGCAGCCGCTCCAGGTCCGTGACGAGGCGCCGCGCGCACCCCGGGCAGAGCCGGCTGCCGCGGGCGGCCGGGTGCGGCTCACCGGTCGCGCACGCGGCCCCGCCGCAGAGTCGCGCCGCCGTCCGTTCCGTGTCATGGATGTCCATGACACGGAACGGTAGGCAGGTGCTCACATCGGGACAATGCGCGCCGTTCTAAGCTTTCGCTAACGCTCCACGGTGGCGGCGATGCTGTCCAGCACGCGGTCCAGCCCGAACCGGAAACGGGCGTCCGGGTCCAGGCGCTGGGTGTCCGTCTCCTCCAGGACACGGGCGAACATCGGGTAGTCCCCGCTCGCCACCAGGTGCCGGGCGTACGGCTCGGCCCGGCGGATCCACTCCTGCATGTCGACCTTGGTGCGCAGCGCCTCCTCCGCCCAGCCGACCTCGTTGCGGATGAAGCCCTCGACGTATCCGCTGAACAGGCCCACCACGCTGAGGAGTTCGTCGACCGAGAGGCCGAAGCGCCCGAGCGTGCCGAGGACGAACTCCTGCTGGCGCAGTGTGTTGGGCCCCCAGACGGGGTGTCCGGGCGTACGGGTCGCCAGCCAGGGGTGCCGCAGCCAGAGCGCCCGCCGCTGGTGGGCCGTCAGCGTCAGGTCCTGCCGCCAGTCGGACGAGGGCTGCTCCGGCAGCTCCACCTCGCCGGCGACGTGGTCGACCATCAGCTCGACGAGGTCGTCGCGGGTCGGGATGTAGTGGTAGAGCGTCATGACCCCGGTGCCGAGCTCGGCGGCGATCCGGCGCATCGACGTGCGCTCCAGCCCCTCCGCGTCGGCGATCCGGACGGCAGCGGCAGTGATGCCGGCCCGGCTCTGGCCCCGCCGGGGCCCGGGCCCCTGCTGGGCCGGGGCCTCGGGGCGCATCCAGATGCTCGCGTACTCGTCGTCGGCCACGGTTCTCCCCAGTCGGTTCTCCCCTGTTCCAGAGGCACTTGCGCACACGCTACCCCGCACCGCGGGCCGTGGATCGGGCGCGCACGGTAAAGGTCGGCGCGCATTTCGACAAGACGGTGTTAAGTGCTCTGTACGGGAACGCAGGATTCTTGATCCTCCCCGAGTGGTGCTCTAGCGTTCCGAGTGTCGCGGACGGGGGGAACGGAGTGTTTGTGACGAGCCGGCGAACGTTGCCGCGTAAAGATTCCCGTGAAGTCTTTGTGTTCTCCGCTCCCACCCGTGCCGATTTCTCTGTCGAAAACGCACGGCCCTGGAATCCGGTCGGGAGTGAGTCCACATGCTGGTCTTGATAGTGACGAACGACTTCGAATTTTCCGCCGAATTGACCCAGGGGCTGGAGAACAGCGGCCACCGGGTCGAGGTGGCGGACGGGCCCGACGCGGCCCTCGCCCGCCTGGTCGACGTGGACGCCGTCCTCCTCGATCTCAACCTGTCGGGTGCCGACGGCTTCGAGCTGTGCCGGGCGATACGCTCCGCCTCGCCCGTGCCGCTGATCGTCGCCGATGCGCACGACGACGTGTTCGACCGGGTCCTGAGCTTCAAGCTCGGAGCCGACGACCACGTGCACCGCTCGTGCAGCGTCCGTGAGCTGATGGCCCGCATGGAGGCCGTACTCCGCCGCGTCGACACCTCGTGGCAGCCCTGGAAGCACGGCGGCGCGCAGGCCGAGCAGATTCGCGAGCTCGGCGGGGTGCGGATCGCCCTGCGCGACCGGACCGTCACGGCGAACGGCTCCGAAGTGATGCTGACCCGCAAGGAGTTCGACATCCTCACGCTCCTCGCCTCGGACGTCGGACGGGTCTTCAGCAGGGAGGACATCATGCGGGAGGTGTGGGGCCACGACGGGGCCGGCGACACCCGGACCCTCGGCGTGCACATGGTCGGGATCCGGCGGAAGCTGGGTACCCCCGCCCTCGTCGAGACGGTCCGCGGCATCGGTTTCCGCCTGAGCGTGCCGCGGCACGCGCGTGTCCCCGAGAGGGAGGCCGTCGGCGCGGGCCGGCGCGCCGCCGTATAGCTCCCCCCAAGGTCCCCCCCCCGACGCCGTGGTCGCAGCGCTGTGCGCTGCGGCCACGGCGTTTTTTTTGCTGCCCGGGGGAGCCTCCCGGAACCTAATGAAAACCTAGAAAGCCACTGCTTGTTCTTTGTACGCCCAGAAAAGATGCTGTTCGTAATGTCCCGTGAATTGATTACGGACACAATCCCACGGATGAGCGGAGGCGGTCCATGACTGCGGTCACGACGGATGACAAGCAGCAGATCAAGGAGATCATCCTTGACATCCTCGAACTCGAGGAGGACGAGATCAGCGAAACGAGTCTGTTCGTCGAGGAGCACGACGCCGACTCCATGCGCCTGATCGAGATCCTCTCCTCGCTCGAGCTCAACTTCAACGTCACCATCGAGCAGGCCGACATGCCGCGCATGGTGAACCTGGCCGGCGTGTACGAGGTCGTCTCGGAAGCCGCTCGATGACCGGCTCCGCGACGCGGCGCCCGCGTCTGGACATCGTCGGCTGGTCGGCCACCTCGCCGTTCGGTACGGGCCGCAACGCCTTCGCCGAGGGACTGCGCGAGGGCCGCTCCACCGCCGCACCGCTCGACCACGAGCGGTGGCAGGTCCCGGCCGGTTCCGGCTGTCTGGTCCCGGACTTCGAGGTCCGCTCGGTGCTCGGCAAGAAGGGCACCCGGATGATGAACCGGGTGACCGGCCTCGCCGTCAGCACGGTGGGCGACCTCCTGGCCGGCATGGACCGCACGGGGCTCACCCCCGAGACCACCGGCCTGGTCCTGGGCACCTCCGGCGGCAGCGTGCAGAGCACTCTGGACTTCACCAAGGGCTCCCTGACCGCCCAGCGTCCCTTCCTCGTCGAACCGGGGCTCATCCCGTACGGCGTGATGAACGGCGCAGCCGGCCAGGTCGCCATCTGGCACGTCCTGAAGGGCCCGAACGCCACGCTGGCCGCCGGGCGCTCCGCCGCGGTGCCCGCCCTCAACTACGCCCGGCGGCTGCTGCTCACCGGCCGGGCCGGAACGGTGCTCTGCGGCGCGGCCGAGGAGTACTCGACCGCCCGTGCCTGGCTGGCCCGGCACACCGCGGAGGGCTCCCCCGACGAGCTGCTCCTGGGCGAGGGCTGCGCGATGTTCGCGCTCAGCGCCGCCGACCCCGACTCGGCTCCTGCGGGTGCCTCGCTCGTCGGCGTCAAGGCGATGACGTGCAGCGACGGCAACTGGGCCGAGGTCCTGCGGCGCTGCGTCGAGCGGCTGCTGTTCGACGCGGACGCCAAGCCGGACGAGGTCTGGGCCGTGAGCCCGTCCGGTGCCGCCGGAGCCTCCGGCGACGCCGAGCAGGCACTGGCCGAGGAGCTGGCCGAGGCCGGCGACGGCACGGTGGTCCCGGTGGCACACCTCCTCGGAGAGGCGCAGGCCGCCTCTGCCGCGTTCCAGCTGGCCGCCGTGGTCAGCCTGGCCGAGGACGACGTCCGGTCCGCCGGCCGCCTGTCCCTGGTCACCACCACGGACGAAGGCGGCACCGTCGCCGCCGCCCTGCTGCGCCACCACTGAGGACTCTCGGGGAACTCGGGACGGCTTGGGAGCCGGCCCGGGCCGTCGGACGAGCAGACCTCCGGTGCGCAGCCCGTACCCCCCCAGCCCGGACGCCCCGGCGGACCGGGCCGGGCCGCGCGCCGGAACACCCGAGAAAGGGCGCATGTTGATCACCCTGGAAGCAGTGGAGTCCCATTTCCCCGACCGCACGGTCACCATCGACGACCGTGCGGCCGAGCTGGGGCTCACCCCGGAGCAGACGCACATGTTCCGCCGCCACTTCGGCCTCGACCGCATGCGGTACGACCCGTCCGTGGACCTGGTGGAACAGCTCGTGTCCGCCGCCGAGCGGGCCCTCGAGGGCACCCCGCGGGCCGCCGTGCGCCACCTGCTCCTCGGCCACGCCCTGCACGGCGCCGGCCACCTGCCGCCCGACATCCTGCAGTTGCTCGCCCGGCGGCTGGGGCTGGAACACGCCACCGCCTTCGCGCTGACCCAGCAGAACTGCGCGGTGTCGATGTCCGCCGTGGACGTCGCGGGCGCGCTGTTGCAGACCGAGCCGGACCCGTCCGCGCGCGCCCTGGTCCTCGTCGGCGACAAGCCGCGCACCCGGGCGGCCCAGCTCATCATGAACACCTGCATCGTCGCGGACGGGACCGCCGCCGCGCTCGTGGCGTGGGACGGGCCGGGCGTGCCCGTGCGCTCCTTCGCCACCCGCACCCTCGGGCAGTTCTCCGACGGCATGCTCTCCACGCCCGAGACCTTCCGCGCCGCCGCCGAAATGCGCCCCCGGGTGCTGGCGGAGGTCATGGAGGAGGCGGCGCGGCGGGCCGGCCACACCCTCGCCGACATCCAGTGGTTCATCCCCTCCAACCCCAACGTCGTGTTCTGGAAGGACGCCGTCCCGGACGAGGAACTGCGGTCGAGGTTCTTCCTCGGCAACATCCCCCGGTACAGCCACTGCCTGGCCGCCGACGTACTCGCCAACTACGCAACCCTGCGGGAGGAGAAGCAGTTGGAGCCGGACCGGCCGGTCATGTTCGTCGCCATCGGCGTGGGAATGACGTTCTCCGCCATGGTCGTCACCCCCCGCTCCGAGCACGGGGCGGTCAGCCGATGAGCCTGCGCCTGGACACCGCCGTGGAGTACGCCGCGGAGCCGGCCGGACCGGACGCGCCGCCCGTGCACCACGTGGACCTCGTCGACCGGCTGCTGGAGCGCGCACCGGAGCCGGAGCCGGCCGCCGGCCCGGGCCCGGACCTGGTGGTGCTGGTCTATGCCGCCGCCGACACCCAGGGCCACAAGACCACCGCCTCCCACCTGAACCGGCGTACCGGCGGGGCGGCCCACAGCTTCGCCCTCACCGGCCAGGGAGCCGGCGGTCCGTTCACCGCGCTGCGCGTGGCCGACGCGTGCGCGCGGACCGGCCGCGGCTCCTCGTCGGTGCTGGCCCTCGTGGAGTGCGCGGGCGCCGACGGGGCGTCCGTCGCCTCCGGCGTCCTGCTCCGGCTCGACGGGAGCCCCGGTTTCGGCGTGGCCGAGACCACCTCCGTACCCCTGGACCGGCTCGCCGAGGCGTGCGCGGCCCTGGTGCCCGAGGAGGGACGGCTGCTGCTCGTCCTCGGGCCGGGGACGGATCCGGGGGTGGCCCCGGCCGAGCGGACGGACATCCGTACGACGCCTTCGGACAGCTCGTGCACCGCCGTGTGGCGGCTGTTGGCGAGGGAGTCGGAGTCGTGGCGGGAGCAGTACCCGGTGGTGGTGCTCTGCGCCGCAGACCCCGCCACCGGCACCGGTCACCTCGCCGTACTACGTGATCTGGACCAATGACACACGCCTGCGGGCAGGACCAAGGAAGAGGGGTTCGACATGAGTGACGTGACGGTGCCTGCGGGGCAGCGGCCCGCGCGGGACCGCGTGGTGGTGACCGGACTGGGAGTGTTCTCCAGCATCGGTGTGGGAGTGACGGAGTTCGCCGAGGGCCTGCGGTCCGGGCGCAACGGTGTTTCGCCCATCTCGGCCTTCGACACCACGGGCTTCGACCACGCCAACGGCTGCGAGGTACGGGACTTCGAGCCCGGCCCGTGGCTCCGCCGCTGGCGCGAGGACGAGCTGGGCCGGGCCGCGCAGTTCTCCGTGGCCGCGGCGCGGATGGCCGTGGCGGACGCGGGCCTGACGGACGAGGAGCTGCGCGACAGCCGCGTCCAGGTCACCGTGGGCACCACGGACGGCGAGTCGCAGGACCTGGACCGGCTGGCCGCCGAATGGGTCGCCGACGGGCCGCAGTCGTGGGACCCGGAGACCGCCCGCAGGGTGGGCGCGGGCCGCCTCTCCGCGGCGGTGGCCTGGGAGTTCGGGCTCACCGACAGCGAGGCCGTCACGCTGGCCACGGCGTGTTCGGCCGGCAACTACGCGATCGGCATGGGCCTGGACGCGATCCGGGTCGGCGACGCCGACATCGCCCTGTGCGGTGGCGCGGACGCCATGTGCCAGAAGTCCTTCGCGGCCTTCTACCGGCTGGGAACCATCGCCCCCGACTTCTGCCGGCCCTTCGACAAGGACCGCCAGGGCATCCTCACCGGCGAGGGCGCCGGCGTGCTGGTGCTGGAGCGGCTGGAATCGGCGCTGGCGCGCGGTGCGCGCATCTACGCCGAGGTGCTCGGGTACGGGCTGACCTGCGACGCCCACCACCCGGTGCAGCCCGAGCAGTCGAGCATCGCCCGCTGCATGCGGTCGGCGCTGGACGACGCGGGGGTGCGCCCGGAGGACGTCGACCTCATCTCCGCGCACGGCACCGGTACCCGTACCAACGACGTGACCGAGTCGCGCGCGATCCGCGAGGTGTACGACGGCGCCCCGCCGCGGACCGTCTCGCTCAAGTCGATGCTCGGCCACACGATGGGCGCCGCCAGCTCGCTGTCGGCGGTGGCCTGCTCGGTGGCGCTCACCGAGGAGTTCATCCCGCCGACGATCAACCACCGGGAGACGGACCCCGAGTGCGAGATCGACTGCGTGCCGAACCACTCGGTACCGGCCCAGCTGCGCGTGGTGCAGAACAACGGCCTGGCGTTCGCGGGCAACAACGCGGTGGTCGTTCTGGGCCGCTACCCGGACCCGGAGGGCCACGGCGCCGCGTAACAGCGGCGCGGCCCCGTCCCGCCCCGCCCCGCAAAACCCTTGCGTACGCCGTACGAAGATGGCACTCTGAAGCTATCTTCGTGCGCCGTACGAAGATAGTTCCGCCGTCGCGGAAAGTGAGGAGAAGTCATGGAAGGCGCCCCGCAGCTCCGTGTGGCACAGGCAGGCACCACCCCCACACCCGATGCGGCCGCCACGGCGGGCCGCCGCCGGGTCGGCCTGGGTGTCCTCTCGCTGCTGCTGGGCATGGTGCTCGGCGTTCTGGACCAGGTCATCGTCGGCACGGCCCTGCCCACGATGGTCGGCGAGCTGGGCGGGCTCAGCCTCATGCCGTGGGTCATCACGGCCTACGGGCTCGCCACCGCCGTCACCACCCCGCTGTGGGGCAAGCTCGGCGACCTCTACGGCCGCCGCCGCACCTTCATCGGCGCGATCGCCCTGTTCCTCATCGGCTCGATGGCGGCCGGTCTCGCACAGGACATGACCCAGCTCATCGCCTTCCGCGCCTTCCAGGGGCTGGGCGCCGGCGGGCTGATGGTCGGCGCCTTCGCCCTCGTCGGCGACCTGGTCCCGAACCCGGCCGACCGGATCAAGGTCCAGTCGGTCATCGGCGCCGTCATCCCCGTCGCGCTCGTCGGAGGCCCGCTGCTCGGCGGCGTCCTCACCGAGCACGTCGGCTGGCGCTGGGCGTTCTACGTCAACGTACCGGTCGGCGCCGTGGCACTGGCCGCCGCCGCCGCGGGCATCCCGGCCGCCGCCCGGAGCGCGAAGCAGCGCATCGACTACGCGGGCGTGGCCCTGCTCACCACCGTCGTGGTCGCATTGACCCTGCTCGCGGGCTGGGCCGGCAGCCAGTACGCCTGGGGCTCCTGGCAGATCGCCGGCCTGGCCGCTGTCGCGGCGCTGGCCCTCGTGGCCCTCGTCCGCGTCGAGCGCCGCGCCGCCGAACCGATCCTGCCGCCCCGGCTGTTCCACTCCCGGGACTTCAACGTCGCACAGGTCCTCGGCCTGCTGCTGGCCGCCGGCATGCTGGCCGTCATGGTCCACCTGCCGCTCTACATGCAGAGCGTCCGGGACGTCTCCCCGACCGTCAGCGGCCTGATGCTGCTGCCCTTCATGGGCGGGATGATCGCCGCGCAGCTGATCGCCGCCCGCGTCGTGCTGCGTACCGGCCGGATCCGGGCGCTGGTCCTCACCGGATCCGCCACGGCCGCCGTCGGACTGGCCCTGCTCACACTCCTGGACACCGGGACGGCGACGGCGCTCGCCGCCGGCATGGGCGTGGTGGCCGGCTTCGGGATCGGCATGGTCCTCCAGAGCACCCTCGTCGTCACCTTCGGCAGTGCGGACCGGCGTGACATCGGCGTCGCCAGCGGCCTGCTCAACCTCTTCCGGGCCATCGGCGGATCGCTGGGCATGGCCCTGCTCGGCTCCATCTACGCCGCCGCTTCGCAGGACACGCTCACCCAGCGCCTCGGCGCCGAGGCCGGGCGCGCCCTGTCGCAGTCCAGCGAGCACCTCACCCCGGAGACCCTCGCCCACCTGCCTGCCGAGGCCCTCGCGGCCTTCCGCTCGGCGGTGGTCGACGGCCTGCACAGCGTGATGCTGGGCGGCTTCGTCCTGGCCGCCGCCGGCTTCGCCGCCGCATGGCTGCTGCGCCCCCGCATGGCACCCCCCGCCGGCGCCCCCGGCAAGCCCCCCACGGAAGCCGCCTAGCCTGCGGCACCTCGGACACGGAACGGCCTCCGCCCGATCAGGCGGAGGCCGTTCGCGTTCCCCGGGGCGAACGGCGTGGGTACGGGGCCTTCGGCCGACGAACCTCGGCTGGGCTTTCCCCACCGTGGAACCCGCCGACTGAGGACGTCCCACAGCCGTCGGCGTGCCCCGCCCGGCTCGGTGCGACCGCCGCCCGTTGGGCCGACCGGGCTGGGCTGGGCGCGTTCGGAGCAGGGTTCCCGTAGGCCCGGCCGGCAGCGCCATAGGGTCGGACTCCGTGTCTCTGCGTGAGGCTGAGGAGTGCGGATGAACGGCTGGGCCGTCGTGGTAGCGGGGGGCGTGGTCGTCGGCTACGCCGTGCTGTCGCGGCGCCTGTCGACCACGGTGTTCTCGGGCCCGCTGGTGTTCATGCTCGTCGGTCTGGCGATCGGCCCGCTGGGCCTGGACCTGTTGGACCGGGCGAAGGATCCCGAGGTCACGCGGACGCTGCTGGAAAGCGCGCTGGTGCTCCTCCTGTTCGCGGACGCGGCGGGGATCAGGGTCCGGGACCTGCGCCGGGAGGAGTTCCTGCCGGGGCGGCTGCTCGCGGTCGGCCTGCCGGTCGCGATGGCTCTGGGGTGGCTGGTGGCCTGGCCCCTGCTACCCGGCCTGAGCGTGTGGGAGCTTGCCCTCGTAGGCATCATCCTGGCGCCGACGGACGCCGCGCTCGGGCAGCAGGCCTTCTCCAACAAGCGGGTACCGCCGCTGATCCGCGGCGGCCTGACCATCGAATCCGGTCTGAACGACGGCCTGGCCCTCCCGTTCTTCGTCCTGGCACTCGCGGCGGCAGGTGAGGGACACGGCCATCCGGGCGTCGCCGAGACGTTCCTGCGCGCGCTGCTGCTGAGCGGCGCCATCGGACTCGCGGCCGGCTGGACCGGGGCGAGCCTGTTGCGCTGGACGCTCGCCCGAGGGTGGAGCAGCTCCGACTGGCGGCAGTTCCTCGTACTCGCCCTCCCGGTCGTCGCCTACGTCCTGTGCGCCGTGGCCGAGGGCAGCGGCTTCATCGGTGCCTGGGTCGCCGGCCTGGCCTTCGGCATCCACCTGCGCCGGACCCCCGCCGACCTGGGCATCCCTTCCCGGGACTCGGACCCCGCGCAGAGCACGAGGTTCACCGAACGGCTCGGCCTCCTGCTCGCCTCGCTGAGCTTCCTCGTCTTCGGCGCGGTCATCCTGGGACCGACGCTGCAGCACCTGACGTGGCGCATGGTCGTCTACGCGCTGCTCAGCCTGACCGTCATCCGGATGCTGCCCGTCGCACTCGCCCTGGCCGGCACCGGGCTGCGCCCCGCCTCCGTGGCCTACATCGGCTGGTTCGGTCCGCGCGGGCTCGCCTCCCTGGTGTTCGGCCTGCTCGCCCTGGAGGAACACCTGCCCGGGGGAAACCTGCTGAGCGGGGTCGTCGCCGCGACCGTGGGCCTGAGCATCATTCTCCACGGAGCCTCGGCTCCCTTCTTGGGCACCCGCTACGGCGCATGGTTCACCAGGACACTCCGGGTGGAACCGCACCTGCGGGAGAACGCACTCGCGGGCCCCGAGGCCCCACGCCGGGCAGGTGGAGCGTGAGCACTTCCGACATCGACTTCGAGGCGGTCTTCCACGCCTTGCCGGGCGCCGTCGCGCTGCTGAGCAGGGATCTGGTGTTCGCCGACGCCAACGAAGCCTATCTGTCGCTGTCGGGCCTTACCCGTGAGCAGGTGATGGGCCGCTACCTGTTCGACGTCTTCCCTGACAATCCCGGCGACCCGTCGGCGAGCGGCATGCGCAATCTGCAGGCGTCTCTGCGGAGGGTCGCCTCCACCGGGGAAAGCGACAGCATGGCGCTGCAACGCTACGACGTGGAGGACCCTGACCGGCCAGGGGTGTGGGAGGAGCGGTACTGGAGCCCGATCAACGTCCCGGTGCTCGGTCCGGACGGTGCAGTGGCGCTGGTGCTCCACCGGGTGGAGGAGGTCACCGAGCTCATCCGCGCACGCGGCACCCGCAGCGGTGGTGACGGTGCCCGGGTCCTGGAAGCAGAGCTCTACACCCGCGCCCGGGAACTCCAGGAGCTCAACACGCGCCTGCGCGAGGCCCACGCACGCGAACGCGAAGTCGCACTTCACCTCCAGCAGGCGATGCTGCCCGTGCCCGACCCGCTCGGCCACCGCGCAGCGGTGCGCTACCGGCCCGCCACCGGCTCCCTCAACGTGTGCGGTGACTGGTACGACCTGATCGACCTGTCCGACCGCGACCACACCGTCGTCGCCGTCGGTGACGTCGTCGGCCACGGACTGCCGGCCGCCGGCGTCATGGGCCAGCTCCGCAGCGCCCTGTCCGCCGCCTCCCGGGTAGCGGGCGGGCCCGCCCAGGCCCTTGACGTCCTCGGCCTGTACGCCCGCCATGTCGACGGCGCGGAGTCCACCACCGCCGTTTCGGTTTTCATCGACTGGACCGGCCACACCCTCACCTACAGCAGCGCCGGTCACCCGCCGCCCCTGCTCTGTCACCCGGACGGCACCGTGACGTTCCTCGACCAGGCGACCGACCCCCCGCTCGGAGCCCGCCCAGAACACGTGTCCCGCCCCCAGAGCCAGGTCGGCTTCACGAACGGCTCCACTCTCGTCCTCTACACCGACGGACTCATCGAGCGCCGCCACGAGGACATCGACACAGGCCTCCACCGGCTGGCCGACTCCCTCACCCGCCACCGCACCGCCGACCCCGACCAGCTCGCCGACGCCCTCCTGACCGACCTGATCCCGCCCGCCGGCATCACCGACGACACCGCCCTGGTCGTCCTCCGGCTCTGACGGCACAGCGGCCGACATGTGACTCCGGCCCCGGTGGGATGTCGCCCCCGGGGCCGGAGTCGTGTTGGCAGGGCCGCCCGCCGTCGGCCCGAAGCGTTAGGCCGCGACCACCCGGCTCACCAGTTGGTCGCGGATGCGGGACGGGATCGCCGGGGCGAAGCGCTGGAGGTAGTGGTCCATGTGGGAGTCGTCGCCCACCAGGAACGGGAGGTCGAAGACCAGGAGCTTGCGGACCGCGAGGAGGGGGAGCGGGGCGCGCAGCGGGCGGAAGGACTCGTTGTAGAGGCCCGGCTCCTCGCACACCGGGTGGAACTGGCCGATCATCAGGCCCTCCGCCACGAACTCGTCCTTCGCCTTGCGCTGGAGTTCGTCCAGCTCCACCGAGTCCGTCGGGTCGAAGCCCGGAAGGACCAGCAGGATCGTCAGGAGTTCGCGGTCCTCCGCGGAGAGGGGCTCGGAGAGCGCCGCGTGACGGGTGCGCAGGGAGTCCACCGCCGAGGCCAGGTCCTCGCAGTCCGCGGACGGCAGGGCCAGGTGGAAGAGCTCCTTGCGCAGCGAGGGCTGCGTGTACGGGCACACCGGGCCGGAGCGGCCCAGCTCGGGGTGGCTGGAGACCAGGAAGTCCCGGCTCCACATGAGTACTTGGAGGAGCGGGCCCAGGGCGTCGGCCGGCACTTCGCCCCGTGCGATCTGGCCCGGTGTCCACGACTGGATCAGGTCGTCTCCCCTCATCGGGGGTCCCTCCACATCGGTCGGAGTACGGGTCCGTCCCCGGGCAGGGCGATGTCCCCGCCCAGGCGGTCGAAGCCGGCGCGCCGGGTCGCGGCCTCGCCGCCCGGCGAGCTGGCCTCCGTGTACGCGCCGACGCCCTCGGCGTCCGCCCGGGTGAGGAGTCCGCCCAGGAGTCCGGAGATCAGGCCGCCCTGCTGTCGGCCGGCGCGGACCGCGCCGAACGAGATGTAGTAGTGCGGCGGACCGTGCGGATGGCGCTCCGCCTGGAGGCGGGCGATGGTGCGCAGCGCGTCCGCGTGCTCGCCCAGGGCCTCCTCGAAGGCCGTGTCCAGGGCCGCCTCGTCGGGCTCGGCGCCGGGTGGCAGGAAGAGCAGCACCGCGTCGCCGTCCGGGGTGGTGAGCACGCCGTCGTACGAGGCGGACAGCTCGACGAACACCCGGAAGAACCCGGGCAGCAGCTCGGACCGCAGCCGCTCGTCGGGGATCATCCAGCGGGTCAGGGCGTCCTCGTGGAAGGAGGAGGCGAGGAGGGCGGACAGGTGGGTGACTTGGGAGCGGCTGAGGTTGGGGGAGAGGGTCGGGGACAAGGCAGGCCTCCGGTGGGAAGGAAGGGATGGCGGGAGAGGGTCAGGCCGATGCGCGGCCCAGCGCGGCGAGTTCCGACACGCGGGCGTGCAGCACCGGCATGTAGTGCTCGGACTCCGGCTTGATCAGGACGCTGCGGATCACCCGGGCCGCCTCCGCGTCCCGCACCGCGCGCGGGTGGCGGCGTACGAACGCGTCGGCGTCCGCCCGCAGCACGCTCAGGAACACCGGGTCCGCCTCGGCCGTCATGCCGTCGCGCAGCAGCCGGTCCGAGGCCGCGTCGATGGCGGAGAGGGAGCCGTCGGCGGTCGTCGGGAAGTACGTGACGATGTCGAGGTCCGGGCGCTGGTAGAGGGTCAGGTCGGGGGAGGCGGTGAGGAGGTCGGACCAGTGGAGGGCGGCCCGGCGGTTCGCGGCGAGGATCTGCCCGAAGCCGTCCGGGGTGAGGGGGAGGAGCTGCAGGGTCAGCCACAGGGCTGCTGCGGCCGCGCCCGCCCGCGAGCACTCCAGGCTGATCTCGCCCAGGTGCAGGTCCGAGTCGGTGAAGTAGGTGTAGGGGGAGTCGTGCGCGAAGTGCCGGCCGGCCCGCGGATCCGGGAAGAGGACGGCGCCGCAGCCGTACGGCTGCAGGCCCTGCTTGTGCGGGTCCACCACCACCGAGTCGCATTCGGCGATCGCCCGCCAGGGTGAGGGGTCGATACCGCCGGTGCCCGCCCGGCCGAGGATCGCGTAGAAGCCGCCGTACGCCGCGTCGACGTGCACCCGGGCCCCGTACCGCCGGGCCAGCGGCAGTACCTCGTGCACCGGGTCGACCGCCCCCAGGCCGGTGGTGCCGGTGGTGACGACGACGGTGCCGATCCGCCCGCCGCGCAGTGCGCCTTCGAGGGCGTCGAGGTCGATGCGGCCGTGGGCGTCGGCCGGGATGCGGTGGCCCTCCATGCCGAGGACGTGGCACATCCGCTCGTGCGTGTAGTGGCATTCGGCGCTGTACGCGATCCCGCGGTCCGGGTGCAGCTGCCGGGCGACGTACAGGGCCTCCAGGTTGGCCATCGTGCCGCTGGTGGTGAGGTGCCCGACGTGCGCGGCGAGGCCGAACATGGCGGCCAGTTCGGCGACCGCCTCGCGTTCCATCTCGGTGGTGGCCGGGCCGCCCTCCGCGGCGTGGTTGTTCGGGTTGAAGAGCATGGCGGTGAGGTAGCCGGTGACGGCCGCCGGGTGCGGGGGCTTGACCATCTGTCCGGCGTAACGCGGGTGGAAGAACGGATAGTTGTGGTCCATCCGCTTGGCGAGGCGGTCGAAGGCCTCGGTGAACGCGTCGGGGGCGATCCGGTGCGCGTCATGGGTCTCGTAGGGGCCGAACTGCCCGCCCCACCGCTCGGCCACCCCGAGCGCGCGCGGCAGCCAGTCGCGTAAGTCGTGCAGGTCGTGCAGGTCCACGGGAGCCTCCCCCAGCGGCCGCCGGGTGCGGCGGCGCAAGTCGGGCGTACGCGGTCGTACGTACGCACGAGAAGGGTTGCCGGGCCCCCGCAAGGCCCGCGCAACCTCACCCCATCCGGGTTCGAGTGACGCGCGAGCCGCCTCTGGTGCACTCGCGGCGCGACTCCCGCGCCACCCCACCCTTCCCAGGAGGAAACCCATGGTCACCAGACGCAGCGTGCTCGGCGGCGCCATCGGCGCGGCCGGTGCGGGCCTGCTCACCACCGGCGGGCTGGTGCCGCTGCTCAGCGCCCAGTCCGCGCAGGCCACGGAGGCGGTCACGCTGCCGGCGCCGTTCACCGTGCGGATGCCGGTGCCGCCGGTGCTCTCGCCGATATCCGTGCTGGGCGGCCAGGACACGTACGCCGTGACGATGAAGGAGGTCGCGCGGGAGATCATCCCGGGGGTGCAGACGAAGCTGCTGACCTACGACGGCCACTTCCCGGGCCCGGTGCTGCGGGCGCGCAGCGGGCGGAAGGTGGTGATCCGGCACCGCAACAGCCTCACCATGCCGGTCTCGGTCCACCTGCACGGCGGCAACGTCTCGCCGGAGAACGACGGCGGCCCGATGGACACCTTCGGCCCCGGCACCTCGCGCACCTACGCCTACCCCAACCAGCAGCCGGGCGCCGCGCTGTGGTTCCACGACCACGCGCACCACATGGAGTCGGAGCACGTCTTCCGCGGCCTGTCCGGCACGTACCTGCTCTCGGACGAGAACGAGCGGTCGCTGCCGCTCCCGGCCGGCCAGTACGAGGTCCCGATCGCGCTGCGCGACGCCCGCTTCGACGACGCCGGACAGCTCGTCTACGTCATGGACGACGTCTTCGGCCGGACCGCGATCCTCGCCAACGGACGCCCGACTCCGTATTTCGAGGTCGCCGCGCGGAAGTACCGCTTCCGGCTGCTCAACTCCTCCAACATGCGCTTCTTCCAGCTGCGCCTGTCGGACGGCGGCCAGATGATCCAGATCGGCACGGACGGCGGGCTGCTGGAGCGCCCCTTCACGACGGACACCGTCGGGCTGTCCCCGGCCGAGCGCGCGGACGTCGTCATCGACTTCTCCCGCTACCCGGTCGGTACGAAGATCGTCCTGGAGAACACCCTCGGCCCCGGCACCCCGGACCAGGTGGGCAAGGTGCTGCGCTTCGACGTCGTACGGACCGCCGCCGACCCGAGCAGGGTGCCCGACGTGCTGCGCACGCTGCCGGCCATGGCGAAGGCGACGGTGCAGCGCACCATCGTCCTCAGCATGGACGAGGACGGCCGCGAGGAGCCGCGGGGCCTGATGGACGGCCAGGAGTGGGACTACCAGCGCATCGACCAGACCATCGCGCACGGCACGTCGGAGATCTGGACCGTCACCAACGCCAACAAGATCATCCCGCACAACTTCCACATGCACCTGGTCCAGTTCCGGCTGCTGGAGCGCAACGGCGCCCCGGTCGGTCCGGCCGAGGCCGGACCGAAGGACACCGTCCGCCTCTTCCCCGGCGAGACCGTGAAACTGCACGCCACCTTCGACAGTTACAAGGGGACGTACGTCTACCACTGCCACCTGCTGGACCACTCGGCGATGGGGATGATGGCCAACTTCCGCGTCCGGTAGACACTTCTTCGGTGCTCCCAGCCCCCGGGATCCCTTCCTTCGGCGATTTCATGAGCGTATGGCTCGTGCCATGGCAAGCGTGGTGAATCAGTTCGCCGCAGGAGACCCCTCGCAGCTGAGGCGAGGACAGGCCCTCGGGTCCTGTGTCAGGTCGGAGTACATGCCGGCGATCCGCGTCACCCGTGGCGATCGGTCCTGGGTCAGGCGGCGGTTCTCTGGGCCGCGACGGCCTGGGCTCTTGCGGCAAGGCGGCGGACGGTGCTGCTGCCGGGCTGGGCCTTGATGCGGGTGCGCAGGGTTGCGAAGTGCTCGTCGCCGCGGGCGGTGGACAGGGTCGTGAAGTCGTCGAGTTTCTGACCCTGCCTCCGATGGCTGCCCGCGCTGGGTGGCTGTCGGGGGCCTTCTGCTTCCAGCCTTGCAGCTACCGGTCAGACAGCACAGCGCACGCCACGAACGAGCAGGGTTCCGATGCGGCGCCCGCCTACCGCTGGAGCGTCCGTTAGTTCTGCGGTCACGTCCTCGAATCCGTATTCCTTGAGCATTGAGGCCCAAGTCTCCGAGGGGTAGTCCCAGCGCTTCACCACGGCCGGGTCTTCGTCGGCCCCCCGGGGAATGTACGACGCCTGGCAGCCGTAGCAGCCCTCGACAGGGGGCCGCTGGGAGAAGGCGAACACGCCGCCCGGCTTGAGGTTCGCGTGAACGATGGGGAGCAACAGCCCGGGGTCAGTGAACCAGGCAGCGCCGAAGACGCTGTAGATCGCGTCAAAGACCGTGAAGGTTTCTCCGAGGTAGGCAAGGGCGTCGCCCTGGTGCAACTCCATGCCGTGCACCTCGGGCCATCTCTCGTGTGCCTTGGCAAGCTGCTTTGGGGAGAGGTCGACACCCACGGCCGTCATGCCGAGGGTGGCCAGGTGAGCGGCGTTCCCACCCGACCCGCACCCGAGGTCGAGCACAGTGTCACCCGGCTGCAACGCCAGCACTTCGGCCCCGGGGCCGTGGTCGGCGTACTGAGTCCAGTTGAACCACGTGGTCTCGCCCTTGGCATTTGTCGTACGCCGCTGGGGCTTGGACTTTGAGTAGTCGTCCCATGCGGCGCTGCGGGTGTCTGACACTTCACGTCCTTTGGTCGCTACGGGCAGCCGCCCGGCAGGGTCACCGGGCGGCTGTGGAGATCAGGTGGAGTTACTTACCGCCGACCGGGCTGTCGGTGCACCCAGCGTGGCACTGGGAGCAGTCGGCCACGCCCTCGTTGGGCCAGAACTCGGCGTCGACGGTGAACCCAGCCGTGCGGATCGCGGCGGTCGTCTGGGCCATGGCGGCGCGGCCGGCCTCGGGGTCCGCCCCGCCCTCGTCCTCGTCGGGAATGTGGTGGATGTAGTCCACGCCGAGGGCCCGCGAGAAGGCGACGTAGGGGACGCTCCGCTTGAGGAATTGGTGCCAGAACCAGTCCACGCGGAGGGAGGGCGTCAGCGGCTCGTCCGTGCGGACGCTGGTGGCCAGGAAAGCCACCATCTGGTTCACGCCGCGCTCTCCGAGGTCGTGGGTGAGGTCGGGCCAGTCCTTCCGTACTTCCTTGATGAGCAGCGCCCGCAGCTCCGGGCTGATGAGGTTCAGGACCTCGGTCGGGCTTTCGTGGGTGATCGTCACGTCTGTGCCTTCCTGGTCAAGGGACGACCCCTGGTCGGTCCCTTCGGATGGTGCATGAGCGTTCTGAGGGCCACCACGGAGGCTTCCGAGGTGGAGTCTGTGTGGTCAGGGAGCGAAGGGGGTCACAAGGGCCACGTCCTCGTACTTGCGGGCAAAGGTGGGGTGCCCGGTACGGCCCGTGTGGCTCATGCAGTCGACGTCTACCTGTGCCACGTCCGCCACGGGGCCAGCGGTCCAGCCGCAACCAGCGTCGAGGCACTGCGCGGACACGGTGACCCCTCCGGCGGGGTGGCTGATGATCCGGTGGGTGACGAAGCGAAGAACCGTACTCACGGGCGCTTCCCGTCCACGTGGGGGTGGTTCCGCATCTCGACGTTGCAGTCACTCACGCCGCTTCCGTCGCGCATGAGCCGGTGGTGCGAGCGCTGCTTGTCGAGCTCCACGCAGACGTCGCAGCCCTCTACGGGTACCGGTTCGAGGGTCGCCCGCATCGGCAGCTCTACCGGCGCCGTCTGGTAGTCGGTCGGACTCGTCATAGTGCCTTGCTGTCCCCTCGCTGTGTCGTTCCCTGTTGTGCGCCGATACTCCTCTTGGGGGCGCGTCGGAACGACGGCAGAACGGGCGTCGTTGGGGCGTCACCCGTAGGGGCGTCAGTGACACCTCCAAGGACGTCAATTGGGTGTCATTGAGTGTGAGTTCGGTCTAGCTTTGACGTCATGACGACGACCGCCGTGGTGCCGAACGATGTGCTGCGGGCCGTACGTATCGGCCTGCGGATGAGCCAAGACGACTTCGCCAAGGCCATCCGCCGGGCAGGTCAAGAACTGGGAGAGCCCAACGAGGCTTCGAAGCGTTTGGTACAGCGCTGGGAATCCGGGACAAGCAAGACACCCCGGGGTGTGTACTCCAGGGCGTTAGAGCGGGTCACGGGCCGTCCGGTGGAGGCCTTGGGCTTCACGTTGCCGGTACCGATGGCAAGAGTTCACACAGACGGCAAAGGAGGGCATGACATGGACGCGGGAGCAAGCGGGGTCACCTCCGCCGCTGTAGGTGCGCAGACAGCCATACAGGCGGCTGACGAGACGTTCTCGGGGGTGTGGCTCAGCCGCTACGAGTTCTACTCGTCCAGCCGGGCCGAGACGTACGAGGGCAAGCACTACGTCGTGCTCGTCCAGCACGGGAACCGGCTGACCGCTCAGAGCCTGCCCGGGGCCAGCAGCAACCCGGACAGCCCGCTCACGCTGGATCTGACCGTTGACCGCAACGTGGTCACCGGCTCGTGGGTTGAGCAGACCGCTTCGGACGGCTACTACAACGGCGCCCGGTACCACGGGGCCATTCAGCTTCTGGTCGAGCCGACCGGCCGACGGATGGCCGGGAAGTGGGTCGGGTTCGGGAAGGACTTCGACGTGAACACCGGGCCGTGGGAACTGCGCCTTGTCGACCGGTCCACGAGCAAGGCGACGCTGGAGCGGTACAGCAGCCCGCCCGAGTGAGGCACCGCCTGCTCCTGCCCTGTCCATGCGTCTTCTCCGGCGCATGGGCGGGTGTCCCGTGCCGGCCGTGCCGTGGCTCCGCTCGACGACCGCTCAAGGGCGTGTCGAGGGCCCGTCGGAAGAATCCTGGGCAACAGACCATGTTCGGCCGTGTCCCCCACGAGTCTCCGCATGAGTCCACCTACGAGTCCTGCCGCTCGAGCCCAGCTAGAGCGTCGGTGGAAACCCAAGGCCGGGTGTCCCGGGGCATGCCACGATCGGATGTCCGTGTCGAGGGCGAGCATTAGTCCCACCCCCCAGATGAGGATGTCCCTTGACTTCTTCCCTCCTGAAGGGGGGTTCTCGCGGCTCGCGCCGTGGGGTTTTCTGCTTCGTCGCCGACTGCCCGCCCGGAGTTCTCCGTTGAGGTCTTACACCAGCTCCACAGACTGTCACCGCCAGTCCGGCGGCCAGAAGGTTGCGCGCTGCGTTCACGTCCCGGTCGTGGGTTGTCCCGCAGCCCTCGCACGTCCATGTCCGGACGTTCAACGGCATCTTCTCCTGGAGGGTGCCGCAGTGGGAGCACAGCTTGGAGGCGGGGAAGAAGCGGTCGACCGCGATCACTTCCCGCCCGTACCAGGCGGCCTTGTACTCCAGCATGCTCCGGAACTCCGACCACGCGGCATCGCTGATGGCGCGGGCCAGGCTCCGGTTCTTGACCATGTTACGTACGGTCAGGTCCTCGATCACGAGCGTTTGGTCTTCACGCACGAGACGAGTCGAGAGTTTGTGCAGGTGATCCCGCCGCCGGTCGGAGATCCGGGCATGGATCCTGGCGGCCTTCCTGCGGGCCTTGGCCCGGTTGGCGCCGTCGCCCTCGGCCTTCTTCGCCAGACGGCGCTGGGCCAGGGCCAGGCGGGCACGGTCACGGCGCTCGTGCCGGGGATTGGCGATCTTCTCCCCCGTCGAGAGGGTCAGCAGATGGCTGAGGCCCACGTCGATACCGACCGCCGCATTCCTGGCGGTCAGCGGCTTGACGGTGGGGTCCTCGCACAGCATCGACACGAACCAGCGCGCCGCACTGTCCTGCGACACGGTCACCGTCGAAGGGCTTGCACCCTCCGGGAGCGGCCGGGACCACACGATGTCCAGCGGTTCGGGCATCTTCGCCAGGGTGAGCTTGCCGTCCCGGTACCGGAACGCGCTGGTGGTGTACTCCGCGCTCTTGCGGGACTTCTTCCGCGAGTTGAAACGCGGGTACTTCGCCCGCTTCCCGAAGAAGCCGGCGAAAGCGACCTGCAAAGTGCCGCAGTGCCTGCTGGAGCGGGACGGAGGAGACCTCATTCAGGTAGGCCAGTTCCTCGCTAACGTGTGGGGCCCTGAGGGCAGTTGCTGGTGGACGACGAATCGCCCGGCGGCGATCCGCCTTTTCCCGCCTGCTCCGCAGGGGCTTCGCTTCCTTCCCCACCCAACGGTGGGGGTATCCACGAAGGAGCCCAGATGAACTCCAATCCGGCGGGTAGCGGCTACTACGCCCCGCCCCAGCAGCCCGCGCCGGCGACGGCCGGGCGTTCCAAGCTCGCCACCGCCCTCCTCATGGTCTCGACGGTGCTCGTCGGCCTGATGGCGGGCCTCTTCTTCGCCTTCGACGTCTCGGTGATGCCGGGTCTGGCCGACGGAGACGAGCGTACGTACGTCACCGCCATGCAGGCCTTCAACGCGCAGATCGACGGCAACGGGCTCTTCGGCATGGCGTTCGTCGTCGCCCTGCTCGCCTCCGCGGCCTCGGCGGTCATCGAGTTCCGCAAGGGCCGCCGCGGCGTGGCGATCTGGGTCGGGGCGGCCGCCCTGGCCTACCTCGTCGTCCTGATGATCACCTTCACCGTGAACATCCCGCTGAACAACGAGCTGGCCGACGCGGGCGACGCGGCGAAGCTCACGGACTTCTCGATCGTCGAGAAGTTCAAGAGCACCTGGGTCTCCACCAACATCATCCGCACCCTGCTGTGCACGGTGGCCCTCACCGCTCTCTCCCGCGCCCTGGTCCTCTACGGCCGGGCCACCCGCTGACCCTGACCCCCGCCGGTCCTCATCTCCCCCACGCACCACGACGAAGTCCCCCGGCCCACCCGCCCGGGGGACTTCGTGCGTGCCGGGGTCAGCCGGCCTGGCCGTGCAGGTACAGGGCCCAGGCCAGGAAGCCCACCGCGGCCGTGCACAGCAGCGTGCGCCAGATGTTGGCGCGGGACCAGGGGCCCTCGAAGGCGCGGCGCACGGCGGCCGGGTCGCTGATCCGGGCGACCGGGCCGGCCTGCTCCAGGGCGTTGTTCAGCGGGATGTTCACCTTGTTGGTGAGCCCCATCGACAGGATGTAGCAGACCAGGGCCGCGATCAGCGGGGGCAGTACGTCACGGCCGTCGGCAGGGACGTGCAGGGCCAGGGCCAGGGCCGTGAAGAGGAACGCGCCGATGTAGCCGAGGACGAACCAGCCGTTGAGGATCGCCTTGTTGATGTGCTGCATGACCTCGATGACCGTACGGTCGTCGGTGCGCTTCAGACCGGGCATCACGGAGACGGAGAACCCGTAGAACAGACCGCTGACCAGGCCCATGGTGAGCGTTGCGGCGATGAGCGAGGCCAGGCGTGCGGTCTCCATACAGTCTCCCCCTGCTCGCCCGCCCTCGGAGGGTCTCGGTCATCGATTCTTCGGGAACGGGTCATCGAATAGTCAAGGCGCATGGCGACTATACGGGTGAGGGCGCCCGGCGGCGCGGAGGTTTCGAGAGGTCCTCCACCGTTCCTTGAGCCCGGCGCGGAGGAAGGGTTGCGAGCTCCGGGTTGGGCAGGCTTACGCAGTTCCTCAAGTGTCTGAGCGGGTGCTTGACGGCGGATATGGGTTCGTGGATCGAATGAGTGACCTTTCGTGTGGAGTGTCGTTGATCGGATGACAGCATCAGGTCGTGTGTGTGTTGGGGGGGTACGTGGCGCGGTTTCGCATGTATCCGTCTCCTGACCAGGAGAAACAGATGCTGGAGCATTGTGCGCATGCCCGGTTCGTGTGGAACCTGGCGGTCGAGCAGCATGCGCATTGGCGTCGGTGGCGGACGGCGGCTCCGTCCTTTGCGGAGCAGTGCCGTCAGCTCACCGAGGCGCGGCGGGAGAACGTGTGGCTGGGTGCGGGAAACGCGGACGTTCAGCAGCAGGCACTGGGGGACTTCGCGAGGGCCAAGAGTGCCCGCTTCACCTCCGGGTTCGGTGAGCCGACCTGGCGCAAGAAGTACAGGCATGAGGGCTTCCGTGTCATTGGCACCGACCGCGTACCCGAGTACGAGGTGGACGGCCGGCCGAAGCTGAACGCCAAGACCGGCAGGCAGGTCATGGGCCGGTCGGTTGTGGTGCAGAAGCTGAACAAGCGGTGGGCGCAGGTGAAGGTGCCGGGCTGTGGCTGGGTCCGTTTCCGCCGCACCCGCGCCGAGCTGCCGGACGCGAAGACGTTCCGTGTCACGTTCCGGAACAACCAGTGGCACATCGCGTTCGCGGTCATCCCCGAACCGATCGAGGCGCCGGGTGCGGGTGAGGTCATCGGCATCGACCGGGGCGTGAGGATCACCGCCGCCCTCTCGGATGGGCGGAAACTGAACTGTCCGCAGCTCACCGTCAAGGAGCGGGCGAAGATCCGCAAGCACCAGCGGCGAGCGGCCCGCGCCCCCAAGGCAAGCGAGACCAAGACGGCCGAGTACGCCAAGGTCGCCCGGCTCAAGGCCCGCGAGGCGAATCGGCGTAAGGACTGGTGTGAGAAGATCTCGACCACGCTGGCCCGCACCTATGATCTGGTGCGGTTCGAGAAGCTGAACATCAAGAACATGACGCGCACGGCCAAGGGCACCCAGGGCGAGCCGGGCAAGAATGTGGCGCAGAAGGCCGGCCTGAACCGGGCGATCCTCGCCCAGGGCTGGGGCCTGCTGCGCCAGCGCACTGAGCACAAGGCGCCGGGCAGGGTCGAAGATGTACCCGCCGCCTACACCAGTCTGCGATGCAGTGCCTGTGGATGGATCGACAAGAACTCGCGCAAGAGCCAAGCCGAGTTCGTCTGCTCCTTCTGTGGCTTCACCTGTAACGCGGACACCAACGCAAGTATCAATGTCGCGGCAGGGCAGGGCGGGATTCCCCGCCCCCGGCGATCAGCCGGTGCCGGAGGGGTGACAACGGCCACCGGCCGTTCGAACGCCCGTGAACCTCAACCCGCCTGGGTTGGAATCCTCCTCTTTTAAGAGGGGGAGGATGTCAAAGAGGGGAATCATCGTGCTCACGGCACTGCTCACGGCACTCGAAGGTGCCTACGGGGACCGCGCGGACGCCGTCACCGTCGCCGGCCGCACCGCTTCTTACGAGGAACTGCTCGGCGCGGCCGGGGCGGTGGCCGCGGACGTCGCCGGGGCCCCGGCCTTCGCGGTGACCGCAACGCCCTCCCTGGAGACCGTCGCCGCGGTGGTCGGGGGGCTGCTGGCCGGAGTGCCCTGCGTACCGCTGCCGCCCGACGCCGGGCCGGCCGAGCGGGAGCACATCCTGCGCGACTCGGGGGCCGCGGAAATCGAGGTGGACTTCGCCCGGCGTTCTTCGGCAGGCCGGTCGGGGAAGCCCGCCGCGCCCGGGGACCCCGCGCTGGTCCTCTACACCTCCGGGACCACCGGCCCGCCCAAGGGCGTGGTGCTCAGCGGCGCCGCCATCGCCGCCGACCTGGACGCGCTCGCCGGAGCCTGGCAGTGGACCGCCGAGGACACCCTGGTGCACGGGCTGCCGCTGTTCCACGTGCACGGGCTGGTCCTCGGCGTGCTCGGCGCCCTGCGCACCGGCAGCCGCCTCGTGCACACCGGGCGGCCGACGCCCGGGGCCTACGCCGCGGCCGGCGGCAGCCTCTACTTCGGGGTGCCGACCGTGTGGTCCCGTATCGCCGCCGAACCGGAGGCAGCCGCCGCGCTCTCCGGGGCCCGGCTGCTGGTGTCGGGCAGCGCGGCGCTGCCCGCGCCCGTCTTCCGCGACCTGGAACGGCTCACCGGGCACCGCCCCGTGGAGCGCTACGGCATGACGGAGACCCTGATCACCCTGAGCGGGCGGGCGGGCGGCGAGGTGCGGCCCGGCACGGTCGGCACCCCGCTGCCCGGCATCACCACGCGGATCGCGGCCGAGCCGGGCGCGGAGATCGGGGAACTCCAGCTGACCGGGCCCACCTTGTTCTCCGGGTACCTGGGCCGGCCGGAGGCCACCGCCGCCGCGTACACCGAGGACGGGTGGTTCCGTACGGGAGACATCGCGGCCGTCGACGAGACGGACGGCGTGCACCGGATCGTGGGCCGCGCCTCCATCGACATGATCAAGTCCGGGGGCTACCGGATCGGCGCGGGCGAGATCGAGAACGCCCTCCTCGACCACCCCAAGGTGCGCGAGGCGGCCGTGGTCGGCGTGCCGGACGCGGACCTCGGACAGCGGATCGTCGCCTACGTGGTCGCCGAGGGCGTCACCGGCGCCGAGCTCACCGAGTTCGTCGCCGCGCACCTGTCGGTGCACAAGCGGCCGCGCGAGGTGCGCTTCGTCGCGGCGGTGCCGCGCAACGCCATGGGCAAGCCCCAGAAGAAGCTGCTGCTGGAGGGCGGGGGCGGCGCGCAGTCCGGCTGAGCGGAGCGGGCGGACGAGAGGGCTGTCGCGCATCTAAAAACCGCACAGGCGGTTTGTTAGAGTGGATTGTTGGCGGACCCGCACCCTCGCGCAGCTCCGCGGCACCTTCGCCAGGCCCGCCTCTCCGCGGGCGCGCACTCTCTCGCAGTGACGGAGCAGTCCATGGTCAAGCAGGAACGCGCGGCGCGGACGCGTGACGCCCTGATCCGGTCCGCGGCCGAAGTCTTCGACCGGGAGGGCTTCCCGGTCGCCTCGCTCGCCGCGATCAGCGCGCTGGCCGGGGTGAGCAACGGGGCGCTGCACTTCCACTTCCCCAACAAGGCCGCTCTGGCCGACGCGGTCGAGGAGGCGGCGCTGGCCCGGCTGCTGGCCGTCGCCGAGGCCGAGCCGGCGCCCGGGGCGAGCCGGGTGCAGCTCCTGGTCGACGTCACCCACGGGCTCGCCGAGAACCTGCGCGGCGACGTCGTGCTGCGGGCCGGCTTCGAGCTGAGCGGTGAGGTGTCCCGCGCGCCGGAGGTCGACCTGCGGGAGCGGTGGCGGTCCTGGGTCGAAGGGACGCTGGAACAGGCCTACGACGGGGGCGAGTTGCGGCCGGAGGTGGCGGCGGGGGACGCGGGTGGCGCCGTGGTGGCCGCGACCGTGGGGTTCGAGGTGCTCGGGGCCCGGGACGCGGAGTGGCTGTCGGCGGCCACGGTCACCCGGTTCTGGAGGCTGCTGCTGCCGACGCTCGTGCCGGCCGCGCTGCTCGCGGAGCTGGAGCCCGAGGGGACGGGGGAGGGGGTGCGGGAGGGATAGGCAACAGACCGTGCGGTTGGTTTATCGAGCGTATCAGCTCGTTCTGGAGTGGCCCTGGAGTCTTCCTGTGGCGCCTGTCGATTCCCACATGAATGGCATATGCCCAGGTCAGAGGGTTGTTTGAGGGGTCCTTAGATGGGTTATGAAATTAAAACGGCGCGGTCGGTTTTGTATTGACAAACCGTGGGTCCTGTTTTTAACTGGATTCGGCTCATCCAAGGACAGGGGAGTACGGCGTGGACATCCAAGTACTGGGCACACTGGCGGTGCGGGAGCAGGGGATCTCCGTCACGCCGACCGCCCCCAAGCCGCGACAGGTCCTGGCGATCCTGGCGCTCCATGCCGACCAGGTCGTCCCGGTATCGGCGCTGATCGAGGAGCTGTGGGCGGGCACCCCGCCGCGCAGCGCCCGGACCACGCTGCAGACCTACGTGCTGCAGCTGCGCACCCTCATCGCGGCGGCCCTGGACCAGAGCCCGGCCGAGGAGGGCGCGCGGCGTACGGCCAAGGACGTACTGGTCACGCTGCCCGGCGGCTACCTGCTCGACAGCGGCGGCGGCGTCAGCGACATACGCGAGTTCGAGCGGCTCTCCGGGATGGGCTACCGGGCCATGGACGCCGGCGACTTCCCCGGCGCCGCCCGCAAACTGCGCGAGGCCCTCGGTTTGTGGTCGGGTCCGGCGTTCGCGGATGTGCAGGGCGGGATCCAGTTGGACATGGAGACGCGGCGGTTGGAGGAGACGCGGTTGTGTGCGCTGGAT
>NZ_JBFBFP010000047.1:0-59591 GCF_040684275.1 Streptomyces sp. NPDC091371 | reverse complement strand
GGTACTGCAGGGGGGACCCTGTGGGAGAGTAGGACGCCGCCGAACAATCATTGTGGGAAAGCCCCGCACCTTCTGGTGCGGGGCTTTTCTGCGTTTACGGCCCGCTAGAAGTCCCCGGCGCCCTAGGCTTCCTCGTGGAGGACAGGATGACAGCACAGCACGCAGAGGCTGACGGCCCGCTCATTGCTCAACCCGCTATGACACGTGAGGCGCTCCGTGACGCCGTACGGCGGCTGGACATGGCGAGTCTCGCGGCCTTCGACCAGGAGTGCAATGAGGCGTTTGATCGGGCTGCCGAGACTGGAGCCATCAACCCGCTGCGGTTCTTCCTGATCAAGTGGGCGACCCACGTCGCTATCCACCGATGGCCCGGACGAGCCGCTGCGCTCGCGGAAGCGGAGCGGGTTGCCGGCGACGTGACAGCGGACGAGAAGACCTTCCGGGCGTCCATGGAGACCAGCAGCCGGATTCTGGCGGAGGCCCAGCGGGAGATCGGTCTGTGACCGACCGCGGGGAGGGTGTTGAGAACGAGCAAGGCTGGGCTTGGGAGTGTGATCCGAGCCGGGCGTGGGTTCTCGGAGACATGCCCCATGAGTACCAAGTTCTTGTCAGCAGGGTCATGGATGGCCTGGTGGACCTCGCCGCGCTGGGAATCGACCCGAAGAGCGGGAGCTTGTACGAGGATGCCCTATGCGGCTGCGTACCGTGCCGGAGTCCGAGGTCCAGGTGCCCTCCACCGGCATGGTGAGGTACACGCCGTCAGCCAGTTCAGAACGTGCCCGGGCGATGGTGAACTGCCTCCGCGATGAGCGTCCCGTCCGGCCCGTACGCGTCGATGCTGGCGTACAGCACTTCGTCGCCGGTGCTCTTCTGCGCGTCCCGGTTGTGCGAGGGCGTGGCCCTGCCCAGTATCCGGATGTCCAGCGCGGTGTGTGGGCCCGGGCATGCGGCTATGTGGACCGAGGTGATGGTTCCGTTGGTTGCGTCGTCCGTCATTCGGCATCCCTCGTGTGTTTCCCGCCTCCGCTTTACCAGTCGGCGGGGTAGCTCTTGAGGCTGCTCGTGTCGAGCGTCCAACGGCCGGCCGTGACGGTGTCGCCGAAGGCGTAGGGGACCGTCTTGCGGAAGCGGATGCCGTCGGGGCCCGTTGAGGGGTCGCTGTGTACGGTGACGGACTTCTTGTCCTTGCGGGGGTCTACGACGACATACAGCGGGACTCCCATCCGCGGGTAGTCGTGCAGCTTGTCGCGGATGTCAGTGAGCGAGTTCGTGCGGGAGACGACCTCCACCACCATGAGGACATCGCGGGAGTTGACGACCTTCGCTGTGTCGTCGGTGTCCTCTTCCGCGATGACCATGAGATCGGGGACCTTGGTCAGGCCGGTTTGAGGGTCCCCCATGTTGGTGTCGTTGAGAGCCATGACCTCTGGGGTCTGAGCCTCGATTTGGCGGCGCAGCCGGACCACGTTGAGCCCGTGGGGAGCTGTCGGGCTCATCATCGTGAGGAAGATCTGACCGTCGGTGGTCTGCACCTTCCAGTGGTCTTCCTGGTGCTCGGCCAGCTCCGCGAGCTGCTCCGCGAAATCGTGCATGCGGCGCATCTGCTCGGGGGTGAGGTCGGCCATGGTGTCCTCCTGGTGGGTGCCCGACCAGCGTATCCAGGCCGGGCCCCGGTCGGGAGGCTATAGGCGGCCGGCGGCCTTGAGGGCCAGGTAGGCGTCCGCCAGGGCGGGGGCCAGGGTGTCCGGGGTGGCGTCGACGACGTGGACGCCGTGGCGGGTGAGCTGGTCGGCGGTGCGGCGGCGCTGGGCTTGGGACTGGGCGCCGGCCGCGGCTTCGTAGACCGCGTCGGCGTTGCCGCGGGCCGCGGTCATGGCGGCGATGTGGGGGTCGGCCACCGAGGCCAGCAGGACCGTGTGGCGGGCCGTGAGCTGGGGGAGGACCGGGAGCAGGCCCTCTTCTACGGGGGCCTGCTCCAGGCTCGTCAGGAGGACCACCAGCGAGCGGCGCGGGGCGCTGCGGAGGATGGTGGAGACCAGCGTGCGGGAGTCCGTCTCGACCAGTTCCGGTTCGAGGGTGGCCATGGTGTTGACGAAGGCCGGGAGGGTGTCGGCGGCCGAGCGGCCCTGGACCTGGGCGCGGGGGCGGCGGTCGTGGGCCAGGAGGTCCACGCGGTCGCCGGCGCGGGTGGCCAGGGCGGCGAGGAGCAGGGCCGCGTCCATGGCGGCGTCCAGGCGCGGGGCGTCGCCGACGCGGCCCGCCGAGGTGCGGCCGGTGTCCAGGCAGATGAGGATGTGGCGGTCGCGTTCGGGGCGCCAGGTGCGGACTGCCACCTTCTGCTGGCGGGCCGTGGCTCGCCAGTCGATGGAGCGGGTGTCGTCGCCGGGGACGTAGTCGCGCAGGCTGTCGAACTCGGTGCCCTCGCCGCGGGTCAGCACGCTGGTGCGGCCGTCCAGTTCGCGCAGGCGCGCGAGGCGGGAGGGGAGGTGCTTGCGGCTCGTGAAGGGTGGCAGGACGCGGACCGTCCAGGGGATGTGGTGGGAGGCCTGGCGGGCCAGGAGGCCCAGGGGGCCGTATGAGCGGATCGTGACGCGGTCGGCCTTGCGGTCGCCGCGGCGGGTGGGCCGCAGGCGCGTGGTGAGGCGTCGGCGTTCCCCCGGAGGGACGGTCATGGTGTGGCGGGAAGCGGGGCCTTCCGTGCCGGGGAGCCAGCTGCTGGGGGGCCAGGCGTCGCGGATGCGCGCGCGGAGCGTGCGGGTGCCGGGGTTGGTGAGGGTGAGGTGCACGTCCGCCGTCTCGCCCAGGCGGACCGAGGTGTCGCCCGAGCGGCTGAGGATCAGCGGGCGGACGGGGGCCGCGAGGGCGTAGTCGACCGCGCAGGCCAGGGCGAGCGTGCCGTTGACCGCGAGCATCCCCGTCCAGCTCGGCTCCAGGATGCCGACGGGGATGCTGCCGAGGGCCGCCAGCAGGGCGGCGCGTCCGGTGAGGGCCATCAGCGGGGGACGGGGACGTGGGAGAGGATCGCGGTGATGACCGAGTCCGCGGTGACGCCTTCCATTTCGGCTTCCGGGCGCAGCTGGACGCGGTGGCGCAGGGTCGGGAGGGCGAGGGCCTTCACGTCGTCGGGGGTGACGTAGTCGCGGCCGGTGAGCCAGGCCCAGGCGCGGGAGGTGGCCAGCAGCGCGGTCGCGCCTCGCGGGGAGACGCCGAGGGTGAGGGACGGCGATTCGCGGGTGGCTCGGCAGATGTCGACGACGTAGCCGGCGATCTCGGAGGAGACGGTGGTGCGTGCGACGGCCTGGCGGGCGGCTTCGAGTTCGGCGCGGCCGGCGACCGGGCGGACGCCGGCGGCGTGCAGGTCGCGGGGGTTGAAGCCGGCGGCGTGCCGGGTCAGGACGCCGATCTCGTCCTCGCGGGAGGGGAGGGGCACGGTGAGCTTGAGGAGGAAGCGGTCCAGCTGGGCTTCCGGGAGGGGGTACGTGCCTTCGTACTCGACCGGGTTCATGGTGGCGGCGACGAGGAAGGGCTCGGGGAGCGCGCGGGGCGTTCCGTCGACCGTGACCTGGCGCTCCTCCATGGCTTCGAGGAGGGAGGACTGGGTCTTGGGGGGCGTGCGGTTGATCTCGTCCGCGAGGAGGAGGTTCGTGAAGACCGGGCCGTTCTGGAAGGAGAACTCGGCGGTGCGGGCGTCGTAGACGAGGGAGCCGGTGACGTCGCTCGGCATCAGGTCGGGGGTGAACTGGACGCGCTTGGTGTCGAGTTCGAGGGAGGCGGCGAGGGCCCGTACGAGGAGGGTCTTGGCCACGCCGGGGACGCCTTCGAGGAGGACGTGGCCGCGGCAGAGCAGGGCGACGACGAGGCCGGTGACGGCCGAGTCCTGGCCGACCACGGCCTTGCCGATCTCGGTGCGGAGCGCTTCGAGGGAAGCACGGGCGCTGTCCGCGGTCGCGGTCGCGGTCGTGGCGGTGGCCGCGGACTCGGTGGTCGGGTACGTCATGACGTACGGACCTCTCTTTCGAGGGCGTCGAGGTGGTCGGCGAGCGCGACGAGTGCCGCGTCGTCGGAGGGGATGGAGCCGAAGAGGATGTCGGTCACGTCCCGGGCGCCGTCCGTGAGCCGGGCGGAGACCGCCGGGGCGAGGGTGGCGGGGTCGTGGGCCTGGGCGTGCGGTACGCCCGTCAGGGCGGCGAGGCGTTCGCGGGCGGCGGCGCGCAGCACGGTGGCGGCGCGGTCGCGGGCGCGGGCCTTGCGGTAGAGGCGGGCGCGGCCCTCGGTGGCCTCGGAGGCGCGGATGGCGACGGGGAGGTTCTCGGTGACGAGGGGGCCGAGTCGGCGGGCGCGCCACAGTGCGGCGAGGGCCGCGGCGACGAAGAGCTGGAGCAGGGCCCAGGACCAGCCGGCGGGTGCGAGGTCGAGGAGGCTCCGTTCCTCTCCGGCGGCCTGGGATTCGGCGTCGGCGTCCGCCAGCGACGGCATGTACCAGACGAGGTTCGGGCGGGAGCCGAGGAGTTGGAGGGCGAGGGAGGCGTTGCCTTCGTCGGCGAGGGCTTCGTTGAGGAGGATCGTGCCGGATCCGAGGAGGACGGTGTCGCCCCCGTTGGTGCCGGTGGGGAGGACCAGGAGGGTGGGGTGGCCGCCGGCGGGGTAGCAGGTGGTGGTGCCGGTGCCGGTGCCGGTGCCGGTGCCCGTGCTGCCGTCTTTGCCGGTGCTGTAGCGCGTGCCGTCGCCGAGGGTGGCGCGGCCGGCGGACGTGGCGGCGGGGAGGGCGCAGGCGGGGTCGAGGTTCTCGGCGTCGGCGTCGCCCTTGGAGTGGACGCCGGGGGCGAGCTCGGTGAGGGAGTGGCTGCCGGGGGCGATGAGGATGGTGCGGCCGCCGGAGAGGTCCGAGGCCCAGCGGATCTGGCGGCGCTGGGTGGTGCCGAGGCGGTCGGGGTCGGTGACCAGGAGGGTGGTGCGGGGGCCGGTGGCCTCGGCGGCCTCGCGGGCGGTGGTGACCACGCGGGTGGTGACGCCGCGCTCCTTGAGGAGCTCGGCGACGGCGCGGCTGCCGAAGGGGTCGGCGGAGCGGGGGTCGAGGAGGCCGTGGCGGCTGCCGGAGTTCAGGGCCGCCAGCACGGTGGCGCCCGCGGCGAGCACGCCGAAGAGGAGCAGGCCGCGGCGGATGCGGCGGGCGGTGGGGCGGCGCCGCTGAAGTGGGGTCGGGGTGCTTTCGCCGGGGGCGGGGGGATGGTCGGTTCCGCCGGGGGCGCCGGTTCCGCCGGGGCTGCCGGGGGCCGGGGCCGGGTGGCCGGTTCCGGCGGGGCCGGTGGCGCGCCGGGGCGTCTCCTCGGACACCGAACGTTTCCAGGGGTCGGTGGGCCGAGGGTGGCCCAGTTCGGTGTCCTGCGGGGAGCGCCCCGGCACACCCCCGACCCCGTCGGAACCGGCGGGCGGGATGGCCGGCTGCGGGTGGCCCGGCAGGTCCCCGGTCCGGTTGGAACCGGCGGGCGGCGTGGCCCCGGGTGGGGTGGGTGGCTGCGGGGGGACCGGCAGGTCCCCGGTCCGGTTGGAACCGGCGGGCGGCGTGGCCCCGGGTGGGGTGGGTGGCTGCGGGGGGACCGGCACGTTCCCGGCGCGGTCGGAGCCGGCGGGCGGCGTCATGCGGTGGGTCCCGTCAGGAGCGGCTTCGTGCGGGTCAGGGTGGTGTCCAGGGCGCGCATGCGGGCGTACGTGTCGGCGTCGGCGGTGCGGCCGCCGTACGTGATGTCGTCGAAGGTGCGGGCTGCCGAGCGGAGGTCGGTGGAGTGCTCGGGGAGGGAGACGGAGGCTTCGGCGGCGGCCTCGTCGGCGGTGCGGCCCGGGCGGGGGTCGAGGAGGGTGCGTTCCTCCAGGGAGCGGACGACGGCGCGCATGCGTTCCTGGACGGCCTCGGTCCAGCGGCCGGCGGCGGCGTGCGCCTCGGCGGCGGTTCGGTGGTCCGCGGCGCTGCGGATGCCGTCGTCGAAGAGGGTGTGGGTGGAGGTGGCGGTGCGCCGGGGGGAGCCGAGGCGCCACCACAGGGCGGCGATGGCCAGGGCTGCCAGGAGGACGATGGCGAGCAGGCCGAAGGTGCCTCCGGGGGTCGCGCCGGAGGCAGAGCCGAGTACGTCGTCGAGCCACTCGAAGAACTTGCGCAGGGCGCGGTCGAGCAGGCCCGGGTCGTTCTGGTGGTAGATCGGCTTGGACAGCTCGCGTTCGGCCGCTTCGCGGGCCGGGTCGTGCGGTGTCGTCACCGGTGGTGTCGCCGCGGTGATGAGGCCCCCCGTGCTCATCATGTGTGGGTCAGCCTCCGGTCGTGCCGTAGTTCTCGACGCCGGCCGCCCGCGCGAGCTCCAGGTCGAGTCCTTCGCGGCGGATGCGCTGGTCGACGTAGAGGAGGACGGTGACGCCGGACTGGATCGGCATGACCACGCTCTGCGCGATGATCAGGCCGACGGCGCTGAGGATCAGCGTTCCCCAGGCGTTCTGCGCGGCGGGGTCCTGCATGCTGTCGAGCCCGCCGCCGAAGAGGGAGAAGCCGAGCATCTGCAGCGGCATGACGATGATCGCCGCGAACAGGGCGGTGATGATGAGCGTCAGCAGCGTGATGCCGAAGATCCGCCACCAGGAGCCCTTGACGAGCTTGGAGGAGCGGGCGAAGGCCTTGAAGACGGTGCTCCGCTCCAGCATCAGGGCGGGCGAGGCCAGGCTGAACTTGACCCAGAGCCAGACGAGCAGCCCGAACCAGACGAAGAAGGCCAGGACCAGCAGGCCGATGCTCTGGGCCAGGGCCGCGGGCACGATCAGCACCACGCCCATGAGGACGGCGCCGACGGCCATCAGCAGGGTCAGGCCGATCAGGCGCAGCACCTGCGGGCGGGCGTCGCGCCAGGCCTCGGCGACGGAGGAGTGCTGGCCGAGCACGGCACGGCTGAAGATCATCGTGAGCATCGCGGTGACCACGATGCCGCCGAGGAACTGGAGGAACTGGGCCGCGGCGCCGGCCGGCAGGGCGGTGCTCAGGTTGTTGAGCACCTCCTCGGCCGATACGTCGTCCTGGTTCGCGGAGATGATGAGGTCTTCGAGCAGCAGCTTCTGGACGAGCATGCTGAGCACCTGGACCACGGTGGCGACGACCACGGTGATCGGCAGGACCGAGCGCCAGTGCGTGCGCATGGTGGCGACCGCGCCGTCGAGGATCTCGCCGACCCCCAGGGGGCGCAGGGGGATCACTCCGGGCTTGGCGGCCGGGGGCTGGCCCCACTGGCCGGGGCCGCCGGGATAGCCGTACTGGCCGCCGTACGGGGGCTGCTGCGGGCCGTACGAGCCCCAGCCCGCGCCAGGCTGGGGCGGGGGCGGCTGCTGGCCGGCGGCCGGGCCCGTCCTCCCCCAGACTCCGTCCGGGGGGACCCCGGGCCCGGGCGGCGGCTGCTCGGCGGACCACTTCGGTGCGTCAGCGGGTTGTGCGGGAGGCTGCGGCTGCTCGCCGTCGGACGGGGAGGACCCGGGCGTAGCCCAGCCCGGAGAGTCGTTCATCGTCGCTCCTTCACGTGCACCTGCTGTGGCGGGGGCGCTGGTCGGCTGCCATCGTGCCATGTGGGGTCCACGAACGGACCAGCCGTCCCCCCCGGATAAGCGGCAGCCCGTACCTTCAATTGTCACCCGGATCCGGGGCAGACTGGTCGACCTGTTCTCCACGCAGGTCCGAGGGGCGATTTCCAGCCCTTTTGGCTGTGGGGCAGCTCACCGCCGGGTAACGATTAGCTAATGGGATGATGTCAACCATGAAGGGACGCGTCCTTGTCGTCGACGACGACACCGCGCTGGCCGAGATGCTCGGCATTGTGCTGCGTGGAGAAGGTTTTGAGCCGTCGTTCGTAGCGGACGGTGACAAGGCACTTGCTGCCTTCCGGGAGGCGAAGCCGGACCTGGTGCTGCTCGACCTCATGCTTCCGGGTCGGGACGGCATAGAGGTCTGCCGCCTGATCCGGGCCGAGTCCGGCGTGCCGATCGTCATGCTCACCGCCAAGAGCGACACGGTGGACGTGGTCGTGGGCCTGGAGTCCGGGGCCGACGACTACATCGTCAAGCCGTTCAAGCCGAAGGAGCTGGTGGCCCGTATCCGGGCCCGCCTGCGCCGGTCGGAGGAGCCCGCGCCCGAGCAGCTGGCCATCGGTGACCTGGTCATCGACGTGGCAGGGCACTCGGTCAAGCGGGACGGTGCCTCCATCGCCCTGACCCCGCTGGAGTTCGACCTGCTGGTCGCGCTCGCCCGCAAGCCCTGGCAGGTCTTCACCCGCGAGGTGCTGCTTGAGCAGGTCTGGGGCTACCGGCACGCGGCGGACACCCGCCTGGTCAACGTGCATGTGCAGCGACTGCGCTCCAAGGTCGAGAAGGACCCGGAGCGCCCCGAGATCGTTGTGACGGTGCGCGGTGTCGGCTACAAGGCCGGACCGAGCTGACGTGCAGTCCGGCAGGCCCCGCGGCGGCTCCTTCTGGGGGGCGCTGCGGGGAGGCAGGCTGCTCCAGGACGGGGCGCCCGGCGGCCCGCTGCTGCGGCTGTGCGTACGTCTCGTACGCCGGCCGCTGCTTCCGGCTGTCCGGCTGTGGCGGCGCAACATCCAGCTCCGGGTGGTCGCCGCCACCCTGCTGATCTCGCTCTCCGTGGTCCTCGCGCTGGGCTTCGTCGTCATCGCACAGGTGAACAAGGGCCTCCTCGACGCGAAGGAGGAGGCGGCGCAGAGCCAGGCCGCGGGAGGGTTCGCGGTCGCACAGGAGAAGGCCAACGCCCCCGCGACCGTGGACGGACCCGACGCCGCCGACAGCAAGGTCGGCCGGGACGCCAGTACGTGGATGAACTCGCTGGTCAAGCAGCTCGCCAGTGGCGGTCAGACCGCCTTCGAGGTGGTCGCGCTCGGCGCGGGCACCGGTGAGCAGGCGCTGCCCGGCGCGCAGGGCGTCAAGGGCGCCCGTGCCTCCGGCAACGTGGATCCGACCGCGAGCGTGCCGGTCGGCCTGCGGCGGGCCGTCGACCACGCCACCGGCACCTTCAAGACCTTCTCCGAGATCCGCTACACCAGCGGGGCGGGGCAGAAGGCCCCGGAGCCCGCGCTGGTCGTCGGCAAGCGGCTCACGGACATCAACGGGGACCCGTACGACCTGTACTACCTCTTCCCCCTCACGCAGGAGGAGGAGTCCCTCAATCTGATCAAGGTCACCATCGTGACCGCGGGCCTGTTCGTCGTCGTCCTGCTCTGCGGTATCGCCTGGCTCGTCGTACGCCAGGTGGTGACCCCGGTCCGGATGGCCGCCGGGATCGCCGAACGGCTCTCGGCCGGGCAGCTCCAGGAGCGGATGAAGGTCACCGGCGAGGACGACATCGCGCGCCTGGGCGAGGCCTTCAACAAGATGGCCCAGAACCTCCAGCTCAAGATCCAGCAGCTGGAGGACCTGTCCCGGATGCAGCGCCGCTTCGTCTCGGACGTCTCCCACGAGCTGCGCACCCCGCTGACGACGGTCCGGATGGCCGCCGACGTCATCCACGACGCCCGCGTCGACTTCGACCCGGTCACCGCACGGTCCGCGGAGCTGCTCGCCGGCCAGCTGGACCGGTTCGAGTCGCTGCTGGCGGACCTCCTGGAGATCAGCCGCTTCGACGCCGGCGCCGCCGACCTGCAGGCCGAGCCCATCGACCTGCGGGACGTCGTACGCCGCGTCATCGACGGGGCCGAGCCGCTCGCCGAGCACAAGGGGACCCGGATCCGGGTCCTCGGAGACACCCAGCCCGTCATCGCCGAGGCCGACGCCCGGCGGGTGGAGCGGGTGCTGCGCAACCTCGTCGTCAACGCCGTGGAGCACGGCGAGGGCCGCGACGTGGTGGTCCGGCTCGCGTCCGCGGGCGGGGCCGTCGCCGTGGCCGTACGGGACTACGGGGTCGGGCTCAAGCCCGGCGAGGCCACCCGCGTGTTCAACCGGTTCTGGCGTGCCGACCCGGCGCGGGCCCGCACGACCGGCGGTACCGGCCTCGGCCTGTCCATCGCCGTCGAGGACGCCCGGCTGCACGGCGGCTGGCTCCAGGCGTGGGGCGAGCCGGGCGGCGGGTCGCAGTTCCGCCTGACCCTGCCGCGCACCGCGGACGAGCCGCTGCGCGGGTCGCCGATCCCGCTGGAGCCCGAGGACTCCCGGGCCAACCGGGCCAGGGCCGCCGCCGAAGAGGCGGGCAGCGCGGCGCCCGCCCGGCCGGCGGAGGGCGCCGACCGGTCGCCGATACCGCCCAGGTCGCCGGTGGCCGGGGCGGTGCCCGTGCCCACCGATCCGACAGCCCTTCCGGGGAACGGGGCCAGGGTCGTGGCCCGGCCCGCCGAGCAGGCACCACAGGAGGACCGAACCGATGGACGCTGAGCCCAGGAGCGCGCGCACCGTACGCTTGTGCGCCCTCGGCGCGGTCGCCCTGCTGGCGGCCGGCTGCGCCTCCATGCCCACCCACGGTGAGATCCGCCAGGTGCAGGGCTCGCAAGGCGTCGACTCGCAGGTCCGGGTGTTCGGCGTACCGCCCGCCGACAAGGCGGGGCCGGCCGAGATCGTCAAGGGCTTCCTGGAGGCCATGACCAGCGACGACCCGCAGCTGGAGACGGCCCGCAAATACCTCACCGAGGACGCCGCGAAGAGCTGGAAGCCCGGCTCCACCGTCACCGTTCTCAAGTCCGGCCTCAGCCGGTCGCCCGTGACCGGTGAGAAGGACCCCGACGGGCCCCGCTGGAAGGTGACCGGCGAGAAGCTCGCGACCGTGGACGAGCGCAGCGCGTACCAGCCGGAGACGGGCGGCGGGCAGTACGAGTGGTTCCTCCAGCTCGTCCAGGAGAAGGAGAGCAGGCAGTGGCGGATCGCGACCCCGCCCAAGAGCCTCGTGCTCAGTGAGTCCGACTTCCAGCGCATCTACATGCCGGTCAACAAGTACTACTTCGCGGGCGGTTCGCTCGTCGCCGACCCCGTCTACGTGCGTCAGCGCGCCGACCCGGACTCGCGCATGGACCCCACGACGCAGACCGTCCAGTCGCTGCTGGCGGGGCCCTCCAACTGGCTCGCCCCGGTCGTCGAGTCCAGCTTCCCCACCGGGACGGAACTGCGCGAGGGCACCAAGTCCCTGTCGTACGACGGCCAGAAGCCGCTGCGCGTGCCGCTCAACGAGAAGGCCGAGAACGTCACGCAGCCGCAGTGCCGGAAGATGGCCACGCAACTCCTGTACACGGTCAAGGATCTGACGGGCTCCCGGCTCGACCAGGTCGAACTGCTGCGCGCCGACGGCAAGACCTCGCTGTGCTCGGTGGACGAGGTGGCGGCGCGCACGATCGCAGGGCGGCCCAGGACCCCCGAGTACCAGTACTTCGTCGACAACGAGAAGCGGCTGGTCCGCATGAAGCTCGACGGGGTCAACGAGGACCAGCAGGCCCGGCCCGAGCAGGTGCCGGGACCGCTGAGCACCCCCGTCGCCTTCAAGGTCAGCTCGGCCGCCGTGACGTACGACGAGAGGCGCGCGGCCGTGGTCTCCGATGACGGGCACGGCCTGTACGTCGTGCAGCTGGCCGGGACCGGCGTCATGCCGCAGCAGCCGGTGCTCACGAGCAGGGGGACCGGTACGGACACCCTGACCGCGCCCAGCTGGGACGCGGCGGGCGATCTGTGGGTCGCCGACCAGGATCCGCAGCACCCGGGCCTGTGGCGGGTGCCGGGCGGGTCAGGGGTCCCCGAGAAGGTACAGGTGGCGGGGCTCGACGGCCGGAAGATCACCTCGCTGAAGGCCTCCGCCGACGGGGTGCGGATCGCGCTGCTCCTGGAGCAGGCCGGCAGCCGCAAGACGCTGTGGGTGGGGCGGATCGAGCGGCCCGAGGGCAAGGGCGGCACGGAGGCGGTGTCGGTGCGCGAGCTGCGCCCGGCGGCCCCGCAGATGGCGGACGTGACGGCGATGAGCTGGGCGCCGCGCGGCCGGCTGCTGGTGGTGGGCCGGGAGAGCGGCGGGGTCGTGCAGGCCCGCTACATGCTGGCGGACGGCTCGATGGTCGCGGCGAGCCTGCCCGGGGCCACCGGGCTGGTGGCGGTCGCGGTGGCCGTCTCGGAGGACGAGGCGAAGCCGAAGCCGGTGGTGGGGTACTCGGCGGACGGCATCGTGTGGCTGCCGCCGGGGGCGCAGTGGCGCACGGTGGCGGCGGGCGGCCGGGCTCCGGTGTACCCGGGCTGAGGCCGGGCGGCCGGACGGTTCCCGTTTGCCGCTGGGTGCCGGTTGACCTGCGGTTTCGTGGTTGTCCACAGGGGTGGCGGGCGTGCGGCGGGCCCGGCACAGTGGATCCATGCGGGGGTGGTGGCAGGAGCTCGCCGGGCTGGTCCTGCCGGTGGACTGCGCCGGGTGCGGCGCCGCCCGGGTGCTGTTGTGCGCCGGCTGCCGGGAGGCGCTGAGCGGGGCCGGGGCGGGGCGCGTGCGGCCCTCGCCGGCGCCGGTGGGGTTACCGGTCGTGCACGCGGCCGCGGGCTACGAGGGGGCCGTACGGGCGGTGCTGCTGGCCCACAAGGAGCGCGGGGCGCTGCCGCTGGCCGGGGCGCTCGGCCATGCCCTGGCGGCGGCGGTCCTGGCGGGCGGAGGGGGGCCGGGGGAGCGGGAGGTGGCCCTGGTGCCGGTTCCCTCCGCGCGGCGGCAGGTCCGGGCGCGCGGGCACGATCCGGCGCGCAGGATCGCGCTGGCCGCGGCGGGGAGGCTGCGGCGGGCCGGGGTGCCCGCGCGCGTGGTTCCCGTACTGCGGCTGCGGCGGGCGGTGGCGGACCAGGCGGGGCTGGGGGCCGGGGCGCGCCGGGAGAACCTCGCGGGGGCGCTGGAGGTGCGCCGGGGCGGGGCGCGGGCGGTGGCGGGCGCGGCGGTCGTGCTCGTGGACGACCTCGTCACCACGGGGGCCACGCTGGCGGAGGCGGCGCGGGCCGTGCGGGCCGCGGGGCTGGGGGCGGCCGGAGCCGGGCCGAGGGCCGCCGTGGTCGCCGCGACGGGCGGATACCCGAAGAGACCAAAAATCCCGTGAATAGATTTGGAACTGCCGGGGAAGGCCCATCGTTGCAGGTAGTAAGAGAGATCAGTGACGGGATCGGAAGAACGTCCCGGTAGCGGGTGCCGACAACCGTCATAGAGGGATATGTTCGGTTGTAAGGACTGGCGAGCCTTGGGCCAGCACGCATCGCTGTCTCTCGACTCCGAAGTCGGTGGGGTGTAGATCTTGCCGATGGGGGAGGAGGAGGTGGAAGTCGCCAAGTCCGTGGCTCCGGCCTTCACCGGAGCCTGGTGCGAAAGGGAGACGCTTCGCCCCATGAGGCGGAGCTATCCGGGAACGGAGTTCTGCGTGGACATCGTCGTCAAGGGCCGTAAGACCGAGGTGCCCGAGCGGTTCCGCAAGCACGTGGCCGAGAAGCTGAATCCCGAGCGGATCCAGAAGCTCGACGCGAAGGTGATCAGCTTGGACGTCGAGGTGTCCAAGGAGCACAACCCGCGCCAGGCCGACCGTTCCGACCGCGTGGAGATCACCCTGCATTCGCGGGGTCCGGTGATCCGTGCCGAGGCTTCTGCCGCCGACCCGTACGGGGCGCTGGACCTGGCTCAGGAGAAGCTGGAGGCCCGGCTGCGCAAGCAGCACGACAAGCGCTACACGCGCCGCGGCAACGGACGTCTCTCGGCGGCGGAGGTCGCCGACGTGGCGGGCGCCGCAACGCTCAACGGCAGTGGCCAGCCGGTCGGTGAGGAGAAGGCGAACGGGGTACCGATCACCCGGATCGGATCCATCGAGGTGCAGGGCGAAGGCCCCCTCATCGTCCGCGAGAAGACCCACTCGGCCGCACCCATGTCGCTCGACCAGGCTCTTTACGAGATGGAACTGGTCGGCCACGACTTTTATCTGTTCGTCGACTCCGAGACCAAGCTGCCCAGCGTCGTCTACCGCCGTCACGCCTACGACTACGGCGTCATTCACGTGAATCCCGACGGGGCCTCCAGCTCGGAGGAACCGCGAGGCGGTGCCGGCGGCGCGCTCGGCGGCTGAGACCACCCATTCGTCGCCCCTGCGGGTCGCTCAGGCGTCCGCAGGGGCACCTGTGTGACGGGTATGCGCCAGGCGTGGCCGTCGGTCGCCCCCGTGCCGTGGTGCGGGCATGGAATCATGGCGGACAGTCAACCGGCGGCGGAGTGCGTCCGGTTGGTCCGGCGGCTCAGCACATGCAGGGGGAGGAACGATGGCGGACGGCTTCGGGCCGGTGCGAGGTGACGACGGCGCGGGCTGTCGTGACGCGGACCGGGCGGCGGAGGGGGAAGCGGCCGGCTCGCGGGGCGGGGAGCCCATCCGGGTGCTCGTGGTCGACGACCACGCGCTGTTCCGGCGCGGACTGGAGATCGTCCTCGCGCAGGAGGAGGACATCCAGGTCGTCGGCGAGGCCGGGGACGGGGCGGAGGCCGTGGACAAGGCGGCCGATCTGCTGCCGGACATCGTGCTGATGGACGTACGGATGCCCAGGCGCGGCGGGATCGAGGCGTGCACCTCGATCAAGGAGGTGGCGCCTTCCGCGAAGATCATCATGCTGACGATCAGCGACGAGGAGGCCGACCTCTACGACGCGATCAAGGCGGGGGCGACCGGGTACCTCCTGAAGGAGATTTCGACGGACGAGGTGGCGACGGCCATCCGCGCGGTCGCGGACGGACAGTCGCAGATCAGTCCGTCGATGGCGTCGAAGCTGCTCACCGAGTTCAAGTCGATGATCCAGCGGACCGACGAGCGGCGGCTGGTGCCGGCTCCGCGGCTGACCGACCGGGAGCTGGAGGTCCTGAAGCTGGTGGCCACCGGCATGAACAACCGGGACATCGCCAAGGAGTTGTTCATCTCCGAGAACACCGTGAAGAACCACGTCCGCAACATCCTGGAGAAGCTCCAGCTGCACTCCAGGATGGAGGCCGTGGTCTACGCGATGCGGGAGAAGATCCTCGAGATCCGCTGATCGCCTCCCGCGGGGTCGGCAGGACTGGTGGGGCCCGCGTGTGCGATCGACTGCGGGCCGTGCGTGGCTGGTCGCGCAGTTCCCCGCGCCCCTGGGGGGCCCGGTCAGGTGGCCAGTGCCGCCAGTTCGGCGGTGACCGCGGCGGCCTCGGCGGCGTTCTGCGCGCGCTCCACCCGGACCGCGTCGCAGCCCACCCACTCGGCCGCCTCCCACAGGGCCTGCGCCATTGCGGGCGCCGCCTTCGGGGAGGCCAGGGAGAGCTGCCGGGCGACCAGGGTGCGGCCCTCGCGGGCCGGGTCGACGCGGCCCTGGAGCAGACCGCCCGCCAGCAGCGGCATCGCGAAGTACCCGTGTATCCGCTTCGGCTTGGGGACGTACGCCTCCAGGCGGTGGGTGAAACCGAAGATCCGCTCCGTGCGCGGCCGGTCCCACACCAGGGAGTCGAAGGGCGACAGCAGCGTCGTGCGGTGGCGGCCGCGGGGGGCCGTGGCCAGGGCCGCCGGGTCGGCCCAGGCGGGCTTGGCCCAGCCCTCCACCTCGACCGGGACCAGCCCGGAGTCCGCGACCACCGCGTCGAACTGCTCGCCCTTGAGGCGGTGGTAGTCCGCGATGTCGGCGCGGGTGCCGACGCCCAGGGACTGCCCGGCCAGTGCGACGAGACGGCGCAGGCACTCGCGGTCGTCCAGGTCGTCGTGGAGCAGGGCGTCGGGGACGGCGCGCTCGGGCAGGTCGTACACCCGCTTCCAGCCCCGGCGCTCACTGCACACCACCTCGCCGGTGTCGAGCAGCCACTCCACCGCGATCTTGGTCTCGGACCACTCGAACCACTCGCCGCCGTTCTTGGCGCCGCCCAGCTCGGTCGAGGTCAGCGGGCCGTCGGCCTTGAGCCGGTCCAGGACCGCCTTCGTCGAGTGGTCCTTGTCCTTGAGGTGGTGCCAGCGGTGGCCGCGGGCCCGGTTGGCGCGGCGCCGGAAGGCGAAATGCGGCCATTCCTCGATGGGGAGGATGCAGGCCGCGTGCGACCAGTACTCGAACGCGTGGCGGTCCGACCAGTACGCCTTCTCCACGGCGTCCCGGCCGACCGCGCCCAGGCGCGCGTACGGGATCAGCTCGTGCGAGCGGGCCAGGACCGAGATGGTGTCCAGCTGTACGGCGCCGAGGTGGCGCAGGACCCCGCGGACCCCGCCCCGGCGGTCGGGAGCCCCGAGGAAGCCCTGCGCGCGCAGGGCGATCCGGCGGGCCTCGTCGGCGGACAGCGAGAGCGGGGTCGAGGTCATCTCCGGAGCCTAGCGGCGGCCACTGACAGCGGGCGCGTACGGCAGCCGCGAGGGCAGTCCGAGGTCGGCGGGGAGGAGGGCGCCGGCCCAGCAGTCCAGCAGGGCGCCGTCGTGTTCCATGCCGGCGCGCTGGACGCCCTCGATGCGGAAGCCCGCGCGCTCGGCGGCGGCCCGGGAGGCGTCGTTGCCGACCCCGGCGCGCCAGACGAGGCGCACGACGCCCGCCTCGGTGAACGCCCAGCGGGCGACGGCGCGCAGGGCCTCTGTCATGTAACCGCGGCCCCGGTGACCGGCGACGGTCCAGTACCCGATCTCGTGGGTGTGGGCGCCGGTCCGGTGCACGGCGAGCGTGGCGACGAGGGGGCCGTCCGCCCCGAGCCGGACGGCGAAGTTGTACGCGGTGTCCTCGCGCCACCCGGTCGGGACGCTCTCCGTCACGTACTTCTCCGCGTGGGCCTGCTCGTACGGGACCGGCACCGAGATCCGGCGCTGGATCTCGGGGTCCTGGCAGGCGGCGTGCACCTCGGCCGCGTCCCCGGGAGTGTGGGGACGCAGCACGAGGCGCTCGGTGGTCAGCGTGATCGGCTCCACTACGCGGAAGCCGACGGCACGTACGGCACGCGAGAGGGCAGGCCGAGGTCGGTGGGGAGGAGGCCGGCGATGCGGCAGTCGAGCATGGTGTCGCGGCCCTGCATGCCGGCGCGCAGGGTTCCCTCCAGCTGGAAGCCGGCCTTGCGCGCGACGGCCCAGGAGCCGGGGTTGTCGACGTCGGCCCGCCATTCGAGGCGCGCGGCGCCGAGCTCGGTGAAGGCCCAGCCGGCTACGGCGCGGACGGCCTCGGCCATGTAGCCGTTGCCCCGGTGCTCCTTGGTGGCCCAGTAGCCGATCTCGTAGGCGCGGTTCCCGAACACCTCGTGCACGTGCACGCCGACCGCGGCGACCAGCGGGCCCTCGGCCCCGAGGCGGACGGCGAAGCTGTACGCCGTGTCCTCGCGCCACCCGGTCGGGACCAGCTCGTTCACGAAGGTCCGCGCGTGCTCGCGCTCGTAGGGGGAGGGCACGAGGGTGAAGCGCTGGATGTCCGGGTCCTGGGCGGCCGCGTACACCTCGTCCTCGTCGGAAGGGGCGAACGGCCTCAGGACGAGCCGGTCGGTGGTCAGTGTGGTGGGCTCCATGAATGGATTCTGCTGCCACCGCCACCTGCGGGGCGAACACTTTTCGGGAATCTCGCGGGGGAAGCGGCACCTTCCGTGTCACCCGTACGTTCTCAATACGGGCACCCGCGCCCTCGCGGCTACGGCGGACCTCCCGGCGCGACCACGTCCTCGCTTACGATGGCCGTTACGGTGGGGCCCACCTGCCGTGCCCGTGTACGTACAGTGCCCAGGCCCGACCGGCAAGGAGACAAACCTCGGTGTCCGTCTTCAACAAGCTCATGCGTGCAGGCGAAGGCAAGATCCTGCGCAAACTGCACCGCATCGCGGACCAGGTCAACTCCATCGAAGAGGACTTCGTCAACCTCTCCGACGCCGAGTTGCGGGCGCTCACGGACGAGTACAAGCAGCGGTTCCAGGACGGCGAGAGCCTGGACGACCTGCTGCCCGAGGCCTTCGCCACCGTGCGCGAGGCCGCGAAGCGCGTGCTCGGCCAGCGTCACTACGACGTCCAGATCATGGGTGGCGCGGCGCTGCACCTCGGCTACGTGGCCGAGATGAAGACCGGTGAGGGCAAGACCCTCGTCGGCACGCTGCCCGCGTACCTGAACGCGCTGTCCGGCAAGGGCGTCCACCTGATCACGGTGAACGACTACCTGGCCGAGCGCGACTCCGAGCTGATGGGCCGGGTGCACAAGTTCCTCGGCCTGGAGGTCGGCTGCATCCTGGCGAACATGTCGCCGGCGCAGCGCCGCGAGCAGTACGGCTGCGACATCACCTACGGCACGAACAACGAGTTCGGCTTCGACTACCTGCGCGACAACATGGCGTGGTCGAAGGACGAGCTGGTCCAGCGCGGCCACAACTTCGCCGTGGTCGACGAGGTCGACTCGATCCTCGTCGACGAGGCCCGTACCCCGCTGATCATCTCCGGCCCGGCCGACCAGGCCACGAAGTGGTACGCCGACTTCGCGAAGCTGGTGACCCGCCTGACCAAGGGCGAGCCCGGCCAGCCTCTGAAGGGCATCGAGGAGACCGGCGACTACGAGGTCGACGAGAAGAAGCGGACCGTCGGCATCCACGAGGCCGGTGTCGCGAAGGTCGAGGACTGGCTCGGCATCGAGAACCTCTACGAGTCGGTGAACACCCCGCTCGTCGGCTACCTGAACAACGCCATCAAGGCGAAGGAACTGTTCAAGAAGGACAAGGACTACGTCGTCATCGACGGCGAAGTCATGATCGTCGACGAGCACACGGGCCGCATCCTCGCCGGCCGCCGCTACAACGAGGGCATGCACCAGGCGATCGAGGCGAAGGAAGGGGTGGACATCAAGGACGAGAACCAGACCCTCGCCACGATCACCCTGCAGAACTTCTTCCGCCTGTACTCGAAGCTGTCGGGCATGACCGGTACGGCCATGACCGAGGCCGCCGAGTTCCACCAGATCTACAAGCTCGGCGTCGTCCCGATCCCGACCAACCGCGCCATGGTCCGCAAGGACCAGCCGGACCTGATCTACCGCACCGAGGTCGCGAAGTTCTCCGCCGTCGTCGACGACATCGCGGAGAAGCACGAGCAGGGCCAGCCGATCCTCGTCGGCACGACGTCGGTCGAGAAGTCCGAGTACCTCTCGCAGCAGCTCTCCAAGCGGGGCATCCCGCACGAGGTGCTCAACGCCAAGCAGCACGACCGTGAGGCGACGATCGTCGCCCAGGCCGGCCGCCGCGGCGCCGTCACCGTCGCCACGAACATGGCCGGCCGCGGTACCGACATCAAGCTCGGCGGCAACCCGGACGACCTCGCCGAGGCCGAGCTGCGCCAGCAGGGCCTGGACCCCGAGGAGCACATCGAGGAGTGGGCGCACGCCCTCCCCGCGGCGATGCAGCGTGCCGAGGCGGCCGTGAAGGCCGAGTTCGAGGAGGTCAAGGAGCTCGGCGGGCTGTACGTGCTGGGCACCGAGCGCCACGAGTCGCGCCGTATCGACAACCAGCTGCGCGGCCGCTCCGGCCGACAGGGCGACCCGGGCGAGTCCCGCTTCTACCTGTCGCTGGGCGACGACCTGATGCGGCTGTTCAAGGCGCAGATGGTCGAGCGCGTGATGGCCATGGCCAACGTGCCGGACGACGTGCCGATCGAGAACAAGATGGTGACGCGCGCGATCGCGTCGGCCCAGTCGCAGGTGGAGACCCAGAACTTCGAGACGCGCAAGAACGTCCTGAAGTACGACGAGGTCCTCAACAACCAGCGTGAGGTCATCTACAGCGAGCGCCGCCGCGTCCTGGAGGGCGAGGACCTGCAGGAGCAGGTGCGGCACATGATGGACGACACGATCGACGCGTACATCGCGGCCGAGACGGTCGAGGGCTTCGCCGAGGAGTGGGACCTGGAGCGCCTGTGGGGCGCGTTCAAGCAGCTCTACCCGGTGAAGGTCACCATCGAGGAGCTGGAGGACGCGGCGGGCGACCGGGCGGGCATCACCGCCGAGTTCATCGCGGAGTCCGTCAAGGACGACATCCACGAGCAGTACTCGGCGCGCGAGAAGGCGCTCGGCTCCGACATCATGCGCGAGCTGGAGCGGCGCGTGGTGCTGTCGGTGCTGGACCGCAAGTGGCGTGAGCACCTGTACGAGATGGACTACCTGCAGGAGGGCATCGGCCTGCGGGCGATGGCCCAGAAGGACCCGCTGGTCGAGTACCAGCGCGAGGGCTTCGACATGTTCAACGCCATGCAGGAGGGCATCAAGGAGGAGTCCGTCGGCTACCTGTTCAACCTGGAGGTCCAGGTCGAGCAGCAGGTCGAGGAGCTTCCGGTGCAGGACGCGGTGCCTTCGATGACGAAGGAGCCGGTGCCGGCGGCCTCTCGGCCGGAGATCCGGGCCAAGGGGCTGGACGCTCCGCAGCGGCCGGACCGGCTGCACTTCTCCGCGCCGACGGTGGACGGGGAGGGCGGGGTCGTCGAGGGCGACTTCGAGTCCGACGGCGTTGCCGGTGGCGAGGGTGACGGGATGACGCGGGCGGAGCGGCGGAAGGCCGCCAAGGCCTCTGGCGGTCGTCGCCGGAAGAAGTAACCCCTGCGGGGTTGAGCTCGTCGGCCGGGGCCGGACACCTTGGGTGGTGTCCGGCCCCGGCCGCGTTTGTGCGGTCGGCCGGGTGCCGCGCCGTTGCCGGGGCTCCGCCCCGGACCCCGCGCCTCAAACGCCGGCGGGGCTGGGTTTGCCTCCGGCGGGGCTGGAAACCTCAGGGCAGCGGGCCCTGGATTTCCACTGCCGCGCAGCGCCAGCGGAGGTCTGGGCCCTGTTCCAGGCGGAAGGCCATGGCTGTCAGGCGGTCGCCCGTGGCGATGCGGGCGAAGGCTTCGATGACGCCCGGGCCCGGGGTGAAGCGGCCGCACTGGCGGATGACCGGGCGTAGCCCCTTGCGGGCGGGGCCGTCGGCGGGGGCCAGGGTGACCAGCTGGTCGTAGGCCTCGCCAATGGTGTGGCCCAGGAGCGAGTGGACTGGGCGCAGGCCGCTGACGACCGCCAGCAGCCGGTCGGCGAACCAGTGGTGGGGGCCGAGTTGCAGGGTCCGCGGGGGGCCCGCCGGGCGACGGGTGTCGCGGCGGCCCGCGGGCCTGGTGCGGGAGGCTCCCGCCGGGCGCCGGCTGCCCCAGCCGCCGATCGTGCCGCGCAGTTTCGTCTCCATGATGACCTCCCGTACCAGTGAGTAACTTCGCCGGATCCTCCATGCGTCGATGACGTTGCGCAACCACTTGGCTACTTTCCGTGCGGGCGTGGTCGATTTCACCTATTCGAGTGGGTACAGGTCCGGGTCGGGCCTTCCTGAGCACCGGTCCGGGCCGGGAGTGGACGGCAGCAGGCCCAACTCCAACAGCCCGAAGGAGTACCGGGCGGTCACTCTGACGGTCAGGGCGCGGCCGGCCGTATCCTGGGGAGGTTTCCGACTACCGAAAGCAGCCGGCCATGCGCGTGTACGTCCCCCTGACCCTCCCCGGGCTCGCCGAGGCGCACAAGGCGGGTGAGCTGGGTCCCGCCCCGCTGCGTGCGTACGCCGTCACGCCCGGGCTGCGCGAGTGGTACGTGTCGGACGACATCGAGGAGCTGGAGTACGCCGCCCTCGGCCGGGCGGCCGCCGCCTCCCTGCGGATGCTCGCCCAGGAGGACGGGGCACCGCGCAAGCGGGTCGTCGTCGCGCTCGACGTGGACGACAAGGCCGTCAGCGCCATCCCCGGGGTCGACGAGGCGACGCTCGGGCAGGTGAGCCTGGCCGCGGCCGTCCGGCTCACCGTGGCCGCCGCCGTGCACGTCGACGCCGATGACGCCCTGGAAGACGTCTCCGCGGCCGCCGCCGCGCTGGAGGCCGCCGACGGCGGGGACGACGACGCGCAGTTCACCGTGGACGGGGCCGAGGACCACGAGCTGCTGTGGTTCGGGGTGCAGGAGATCCCGGGGCTGTTGCGATGACGAGCCATATCGTGTGGGACTGGAACGGGACGCTGCTCCACGACATCGATGCCGTGATAGCCGCGACGAACGCCTCCTTCGCCGAGCTCGGCCTCGCGCCGATCACGCTGGAGACCTACCGCGAGCTGTACGTCGTACCGGTGCCCAAGTTCTACGAGCGGCTCATGGGGCGGCTGCCCACCGATGAGGAATGGGTCGTCATGGACGAGACCTTCCACCGGCACTACTGGGCCGCCGCCGAGGACGCCGGGCTCGCCGAGGGCGCCCGCGAGCTGCTCCAGGACTGGCAGCGGGACGGGCTCACCCAGTCGCTGCTGTCCCTCGCGCCCCACGAGAAGCTCGTCCCGCTCGTCCGGGCCCACGGCATCGACCGGCACTTCCTGCGCGTCGACGGGCGGATCGGGCCCTCCCACACCTCCAAGGCGGGGCACCTCGTACGCCACATGGCCGCCCTGGACGGGACGGGTGTGACAAGCGGCCGTACGGTCCTCATCGGAGACGCCGTGGACGACGCGCTCGCCGCCGCCCACGTGGGCGCCCGGGCCGTCCTGTACACGGGTGGCTCCCACAGCCGCGCCAGTCTGGAATCGGCCGGTGTGCCGGTCGTGGACACCCTGGCAGAGGCCGTACGCACTGCTCGCGAACTGGCCGAATAGCGCCTGGCACGGTCCGCCGGCCGCGTCGCTGGCCAGAGTGTCAAAGTTCCACCCCGAGATTTGTACAGATGCAGTGAATGACGACCTGGGGGTGGGGCGAGATAGCCTTGTACCCGTGATCAGCGCGATAGTCATCGGCGGCACTGGAGCCTCCGGCATGCGCCCGGCGCACGACTGTGCCCGGGCCTTCGCTGATTCTCGCTCCCGGGACTCCCTGCCGAACATGGCTGATTCCCTCCCGGGTGCCTCTCCCGACGGCATAGCGTCGATATCGATCACTGACGGACATCCCGCCCCAGGGCGGCGCTCCGTCATTCCTTCCTTCACCTACGTCACGCAATGGCGCGCGACAGGAGCCAGAGGACATGCAGACCAAGCTGGACGAAGCAAAGGCCGAGCTGCTCGCACGGGCGGCCCGGGTAGCTGAGAACAGCCCGGCCGGGGGGCTACTTCCGACTGGGTCCGAGCAGGGAGAGCGTCCCGACCGGGACACCGTGCTCTCCTACCTCCAGCGCTACTACCTGCACACAGCCCCCGAGGACCTCTCGGACCGGGACCCGGTCGACGTGTTCGGGGCGGCGCTCTCGCACTACCGGATCGCCGAGAACCGTCCGCAGGGCACCGCGAACGTACGCGTGCAGACCCCCACGGTGGAGGAGAACGGCTGGACCTCCAGCCACTCGGTCGTCGAGGTCGTCACCGACGACATGCCCTTCCTCGTGGACTCCGTGACGAACGAGCTGTCCCGCCAGGGCCGCGGCATCCACGTCGTGATCCACCCGCAGGTCGTCGTCCGCCGTGACGTCACCGGCAAGCTCATCGAGATCCTCGGCCCCGACTGCGACGCGCACGGCCCCCGTACCGCGCGCCCCCACGACTCCCTCGTCGAGTCCTGGATCCACGTCGAGATCGACCGCGAGACCGACCGGGCCGACCTCAAGCAGATCACCGTCGACCTGCTGCGCGTGCTCTCCGACGTCCGCGAGTCCGTCGAGGACTGGGAGAAGATGCGCGACGCCGCGCTGCGCATCGCCGAAGGCCTGCCCGAGGAGCCCACCGCCCCGGACCTGCGCGAGTACGAGCTCGAAGAGGCCCGCGAGCTGCTGCGCTGGCTCTCCGACGACCACTTCACCTTCCTCGGCTACCGCGAGTACAACCTCGTCGACGGCGACGCCCTGGCCGCCGTGCCCGGCACCGGCCTCGGCATCCTGCGCTCCGACCCGCACCACAGCGGCAAGGACGACGGCCACCCGGTCTCGCCGTCCTTCAACCGGCTGCCCGCGGACGCCCGCGCCAAGGCCCGCGAGCACCGCCTGCTGGTGCTGACCAAGGCCAACAGCCGCTCCACCGTGCACCGCCCCTCGTACCTCGACTACGTCGGCGTGAAGAAGTTCGACGCCGACGGCAACGTCGTCGGCGAGCGCCGCTTCCTCGGCCTGTTCTCCTCCGCCGCCTACACCGAGTCCGTGCGCCGCGTGCCGGTCATCCGCCGCAAGGTCTCCGAGGTCCTCGAAGGCGCCGGCTTCGCGCCGAGCAGCCACGACGGCCGCGACCTGCTGCAGATCATGGAGACGTACCCGCGCGACGAGCTGTTCCAGACCCCGGTCGACCAGCTCCTGCCCATCGTCACCTCCGTCCTGTACCTCCAGGAACGCCGCCGGCTGCGGCTGTACCTGCGCCAGGACGAGTACGGGCGCTACTACTCGGCGCTCGTCTACCTGCCGCGCGACCGCTTCACCACGGGCGTCCGGCTGCGGCTGATGGACATCCTCAAGGAGGAGCTCGACGGCATCAGCGTCGACTTCACCGCCTGGAACACCGAGTCGATCCTCTCCCGCATCCACTTCGTCGTCCGCGTCCCGCAGGGCAAGGAACTGCCGGTCCTGACCGAGTCCGACGTGGAGCGCATCGAGGGCCGCCTCGTCGACGCCGCCCGCTCCTGGGCCGACGGCTTCTCCGAGGCCCTGGTCGCCGAGCTCGGCGAGGAGCGCGCCGCCGAGCTGCTGCGCCGCTACGGCACCTCCTTCCCCGAGGGTTACAAGGCCGACCACTCGCCGCGCGCGGCCGTCGCCGACCTGGTGCACCTGGAGAAGCTCTCCGCCAGCGAGCGCCCCTTCGCGCTCTCCCTGTACGAGCCCGTCGGCGCGGGCCCCGGCGAGCGCCGGTTCAAGATCTACCGGACCGGTGAGCAGGTCTCGCTGTCCGCGGTCCTGCCCGTGCTCCAGCGCCTGGGCGTCGAGGTCACCGACGAGCGGCCGTACGAGCTGCGCCGCTCCGACCGGGTCAGCGCGTGGATCTACGACTTCGGTCTGCGGATGCCCGTCGCCGGCAACGGTGAGAACTACCTCGGAGACGACGCCCGCGAGCGGTTCCAGGAGGCCTTCGCGGCCGTGTGGACCGGCGACGCGGAGAACGACAACTTCAACACCCTGGTGCTGGGCGCCGGGCTGACCTGGCGGCAGGCCGTCGTGCTGCGCGCGTACGCCAAGTACATGCGCCAGGCCGGCTCCACCTTCAGCCAGGACTACATGGAGGACACCCTCCGCAACAACGTCCACACCACCCGCCTGCTGGTCTCCCTCTTCGAGGCCCGCATGTCGCCCGGCCGCCAGTCCGCCGGCAGCGAGCTCGTCGACGCCATGCTGGAGGAGCTGGACGGGGCCCTGGACCAGGTCGCCTCGCTGGACGAGGACCGCATCCTGCGGGCCTTCCTCACCCTCATCAAGGCCACCCTGCGGACCAACTTCTTCCAGCTCAACGCCGCGGGCGAGCAGCACTCGTACGTGTCGATGAAGTTCGACCCGCAGGCCATCCCGGACCTGCCGGCCCCGCGCCCGGCCTTCGAGATCTGGGTGTACTCCCCGCGCGTCGAGGGCGTCCACCTGCGCTTCGGCAAGGTCGCCCGAGGCGGCCTGCGCTGGTCCGACCGCCGCGAGGACTTCCGTACGGAGATCCTCGGCCTGGTCAAGGCGCAGATGGTCAAGAACACCGTCATCGTCCCGGTCGGCGCCAAGGGCGGCTTCGTCGCCAAGAACCTCCCCGACCCGTCGGTGGACCGCGACGCGTGGCTCGCCGAGGGCATCGCCTCGTACAAGATCTTCATCTCGGCGCTGCTCGACATCACCGACAACATGGTCGCCGGCGAGGTCGTGCCGCCGAAGGGCGTCGTCCGCCACGACGAGGACGACACCTACCTCGTCGTCGCCGCCGACAAGGGCACCGCGACCTTCTCCGACATCGCCAACGGCGTCGCCGAGGACTACGGCTTCTGGCTGGGCGACGCCTTCGCGTCGGGCGGCTCCGCCGGCTACGACCACAAGGGCATGGGCATCACCGCCCGCGGCGCCTGGGAGTCCGTCAAGCGGCACTTCCGCGAGCTGGGCCACGACACCCAGACCCAGGACTTCACGGTCGTCGGCGTCGGCGACATGTCCGGTGACGTGTTCGGCAACGGCATGCTGCTCTCCGAGCACATCCGCCTGGTCGCCGCCTTCGACCACCGGCACATCTTCATCGACCCGAACCCGGACGCGGCCACCTCGTACGCCGAGCGCCGCCGCCTGTTCGACCTGCCGCGCTCCTCGTGGGCCGACTACGACACCTCGCTGATCTCCGCGGGCGGCGGCATCCACCCGCGCAGCGCGAAGGCCGTCCCGGTCACCGCGGCGATGCGCGAGGCCCTCGGCATCGAGGCGGGCGTCACCAAGATGACCCCGGCCGAGCTGATGCAGGCCGTCCTCAAGGCCCCCGTGGACCTGGTGTGGAACGGCGGCATCGGCACGTACGTCAAGGCCACGGCCGAGACGCACACGGACGTCGGCGACAAGGCCAACGACGCCATCCGCGTCAACGGCTCCGAGATCCGCGCCAAGGTCATCGGCGAGGGCGGCAACCTGGGCCTGACCCAGCTCGGCCGGATCGAGTTCGCCCACCACGGCGGCAAGGTCAACACCGACGCCATCGACAACAGCGCGGGCGTGGACACCTCCGACCACGAGGTGAACATCAAGATCCTGCTCAACGCGGTCGTCGCCGACGGGGACATGACCGTCAAGCAGCGCAACAAGCTGCTCGCCGAGATGACCGACGAGGTCGGCTCGCTGGTGCTGCGCAACAACTACGCGCAGAACACGGCCCTGGCCAACGGCTCGGCCCAGGCCCCGAGCCTGCTCCACGCCCAGCAGCGCTTCATGCGCCGCCTGGAGAGCGAGGGGCTGCTCAACCGCGAGCTGGAGTTCCTGCCCGCGGACCGCCAGATCCGGGAACTGCTCAACACCGGCAGGGGCCTGACCCAGCCGGAGCTGGCCGTCCTCTTCGCCTACACCAAGATCACGGTGGCGGACGAGCTCATCCACACCGAGCTGCCGGACGACCCGTACCTGCGCCGCCTGCTCCACGCCTACTTCCCGGGCGCGCTGCTCCAGAAGTTCCCGGAGCAGATCGACGCGCACGCGCTGCGCCGCGAGATCATCACCACGCTCCTGGTCAACGACACCGTCAACACCGGTGGTTCGACCTTCCTGCACCGCCTGCGCGAGGAGACCGGGGCCTCCCTGGAGGAGATCGTCCGGGCGCAGCTCTCGGCCCGCGAGATCTTCGGCCTGGCCGATGTGTGGGACGCGGTGGAGGCCCTCGACAACGAGGTCGCCGCCGACGTGCAGACCCGGGTGCGGCTGCACTCGCGCCGTCTGGTCGAGCGCGGTACCCGCTGGCTGCTGAACAACCGGCCGCAGCCGCTCCAGATCACCGAGACCATCGCGTTCTTCGCGGCGCGGGTGGCCGAGGTGTGGGCGGAGCTGCCGAAGCTGGTGCGCGGCGCGGACCTGGAGTGGTACCAGTCGATCGTCGACGAGCTGACGGGCGGGGGCGTCCCGGAGGAGCTGGCGGCGAAGGTGGCCGGGTTCTCCTCGGCCTTCCCGACGCTGGACATCGTCGCGATCTCGGACCGTACGGGTGTGGACCCGCTGGGCGTCGCCGAGGTGTACTACGACCTCGCCGACCGCCTGGACATCACCCAGCTGATGGACCGGATCATCGAACTGCCGCGGGCCGACCGGTGGCAGTCCATGGCCCGCGCGTCCATCCGCGAGGACCTGTTCGCGGCGCATGCCGCGCTGACCGCGGACGTTCTGGCGGTGGGCGACGGGGACTCGACTCCCGAGGAGCGCTTCAAGGCGTGGGAGGAGAAGAACGCGGCGATCATCGGCCGGTCGCGGACGACTCTGGACGAGATCCGGGGGTCGGACGACTTCGACCTGGCCAATCTTTCGGTGGCGATGCGGACGATGCGGTCGCTGCTGAGGGCGCACAGCTAGCCGGTTCTGCTGAACGGGCCGGGCCCGGGACCTTGGTGGTCCCGGGCCCGGCCCGTTCCTGTGTCTTCGGGTGCGGCGCCGTTGCCGGGGGCGCTGCCCCCGGACCCCCGCGCCTCAAACGCCGGCGGGGCTGGAATTGCCGCTGCGCGGCAACCCAGCCGCGCCTGGGGGACGGCAGTGGCCATATCCAGCCTCGCCGGCGTTTGAGGCGCGGGGTCTGGGGCGGAGCCCCAGGGTTTGAGGCGCGCGTCAGTTCCTGGCTGAGGTGAAGGCTTCGTACGCGTCGCAGACGACATCCGCCGGGCCGTCCATGCGGAGCACGCCCGCCTCCAGCCAGATCGCGCGGTCGCAGGTCTCGCGGACCGTGCCGATGCCGTGGCTGACCAGGAAGACCGTGCCCGCGTGTTCGCGCAGTTCCTCGATGCGGGCCTGGCTGCGCCGCTGGAACGCGGCGTCGCCCGTGGCCAGGGCTTCGTCGATCATCAGCACGTCGTGGTCCTTGGCGGCGGCGATGGAGAACCGCAGGCGGGCGCCCATGCCGGAGGAGTACGTACGCATGGGCAGGGAGATGAAGTCGCCCTTCTCGTTGATGCCGGAGAAGTCGACGATGTCCTGGTAGCGGTCCTTGATCTGCTCGCGGGTCATGCCCATGGCGAGGCCGCCGAGGACGACGTTGCGTTCGCCCGTCAGGTCGTTCATCAGGGCGGCGTTCACGCCGAGGAGGGACGGCTGGCCGTGGGAGAAGATCCGGCCCCCGGCCACCGGCTGGAGGCCGGCGATGGCCTTCAGCAGGGTGGACTTGCCCGAGCCGTTGGTGCCGATGAGGCCGATCGCCTCGCCCTTGTAGGCGGTGAAGGTGACGCCCTTGACGGCGTGCACCTCGCGGATGCCGGGGGCCGGCTTGCGGGAGAAGAGCCGGCTCAGGGCCGCGGTGGCGGCGCCCTTGGCCTTGCCTCCGCCGTGGACCTTGTAGATGACGTGGACCCCGTCCGCGATGACGGTGGGTACGCGGGTTTCGGTGAGCTCAGCCACGGCCGTACTCCTCCTCTGCCTTCCAGAAGTAGATGAAGCCGCCGACTCCGGCGAGCAGCGCCCAGCCGATGGCGATCGGCCACACGTGGTGGGGGAGCGAGCCCGCCTTGAAGCTGTCGATGAGTGCGAAGCGCATCAGGTCGATGTAGACGGCCGCCGGGTTGAGCTTGAGCATCATCAACACCCACTGCGGCAGGTGGTCCGTCTTCAGCATGGTGTCGATGGACCACATGACGCCCGAGGAGTACATCCAGGTGCGGAGGACGAACGGCATCAGCTGGCTCACGTCCGGGCTCTTGCTGCCGATCCGGGCCATGATCATGGCGCAGCCGGCGGCGAAGACGGCCATCAGGAGCAGGGTGGGGGCCGCCAGGAGCCAGGCCGGGTTCGGGGTCTGGCCGAAGGCGATCAGCAGGATGACCAGGGCGCCCATGGTGACCAGCAGCTGCTGGAAGAGCTGCACGACGGTGGAGATGGGCAGGCTCGCGCGGGGAAAGTGCAGGGCGCGGACCAGGCCGAGGTTGCTGTGGACGGAGCGGGTGCCGGCGTTGACGGAGCTGCCGATGAAGTCCCAGACGAAGACGCCGGTGATCAGGAACGGCAGGTAGTCCGCCACGCCGTGGCTGGCGTGCATGACGATGCCGAAGATGAAGTAGTAGACCGCCGCGTTGAGCAGCGGGGTCACCAGGTGCCAGACCTGGCCGAGCCGTTCGGTGCTGTACGTCGCCTGCATGCGGGCGGTCGCGTACGCCGTCACGAAGTGGCGGCGGTCCCAGAGCTCCGCGATGTAGCGGGGGAGGGTGGGGCGGGCGCCGCTGAGGGTGAGGCCGTGGGCCGCCGCGAGGTCCGCGAGCTGGGCGGAGGTCGGGGCGGGGGCCGGGGCGGCGGGTGAGGGTTTGGCGGGTGCGGTCGAGGTGGTCACGAGGGTCGCTTTCGCCGGGGGCGGGGCGTGGCGAACGATGGAACGGGTCCGTATCGTCGCTACGGCGAGGGTAGGACGTGATGCGTCGGAACGCAACCGTATCGTCGTGACGTGACGCGGTTATGCTCTGTGCATGACCACGGATCCTGCCGCTTCCGCCCCTGCCCCCCGTCGCGCCCCTGCGGGCGCCGCTGTTCTGCGTGAGGACGTGACCGAGGCGATCCGGGCGGCGGTGGTGGAGGAGCTGGCCGCGGTCGGCTTCTCGCGGATGTCGATCGAGGGGATCGCGCGGCGCGCGGGGGTCGGCAAGACCGCGGTGTACCGGCGGTGGAAGTCCAAGCTGCACCTGGTGCTCGACCTGGTGGGGGCCTTCGCGGTGGACGGGCTGCCGGTGCCGCGGACGGGGTCGCTGTACGGGGACGTACGGGCCCTGCTGGAGGTCATGTCGCACGTGCTGCGGCACCCGGTGGCGTCCGCGGTGATCCCCGACCTGCTGGTTGAGGCGGCGCGGAACCCGGAGATCGCGGACGCGGTGCGGGGGGCGTTGCTGGACGGGCAGCGGCGGCTTGCCGCGGGCATCGTCGGCGAGGCGGTGGCGCGCGGCGAGCTTCCGGACGGGGTCGATCCGGATCGGGCGCTCGATCTGGCGATCGGGCCGCTGTACTGGCGGCAGGTCGTGGTCCGGGACTCCGTCCAGGGGGACTACCTGGACGAGCTGGCGCGGTCCGTGGTGGCGGGGCTCCGCGCCGAGTAGCCCCGGCGGGGGTGGGGTGCCGCTGCGCGGAGCCGTCCCCTACCCGCCCTTCCTCCCCCAGCTACCGCTGGGAGGTGCCCCCGGTTCCCCGGGCGCTGCCCGGACCCGGTCCTCAAACGCCGGACTGGCTGAAAGACCCTGGGGCTCCGCCCCAGACCCCGCGCCTCAAACGCCGGCGAGGCTGGAATTGCCCTGCGGGCATCCAGCCGCGCCTGGCGGAGCCCCAGCAGCCGCGCCGCACCCGTACATCCCGCAGGGGTTACGGCCAGGCCGGGGTCAGGGTCGGGGTCGGGTTCGGGGTGGGAGCGGCGGTAGCCGGGGGGCAGGGGTGGCGGTCTTCCAGGGGGATGACCGCCGGGACGGGGTTCGGCTGGGAGAGGAAGACGCGGCGGACCACCCGCTCCGCCGCGTGCCCGTCGTCGTACGAGCAGAAGCGCGCGCGGAACGCGGCGCGCAGCTGCGCCGAGCGGGAGCCCTGCCAGTGGCCGGTGGTGAAGATGTCCACCAGCTCGTCCGCCGTGCGGGCGATCGCGCCGGGCGGGCACGAGCGGAGGTCGAAGTAGGTGCCGCGGGCGGCCTCGTACGCCTCCCAGTCGTCCGCGTGGATCACGATCGGCCGGTCCAGCGCGGCGTAGTCGAACATCAGGGACGAGTAGTCGGTGACCAGCGCGTCCGAGGCCAGGCAGAGCTCTTCGACCGACGGGTACGAGGAGACGTCGATCAGGCGCGGGTGGGACTCCGCCACCGCGTAGGAGTCCGCGTACGTGAGGTGCGTACGGGTCAGGATCGTGAAGCGCGGGCCCAGGTCGCGCAGGACCCGCTCGAAGTCCAGGTGGTCCGGCCGGCTGCGCCGGTAGTCGCGGTGCGTGGGGGCGTACAGGATCGCCGTCGAGCCCGCCGGGATGCCGAGGCGTTCGCGTAGTTCCAGGACGTCCGCCTGGGTGGCGCGGTGGAAGGGGTCGTTGCGGGGATAGCCGTATTCGAGGGTGGTGTAGGAGGCGGGTACGGCCTTCTCCCACACCAGCGTGGAGTGCCGGTTCGCCGAGAGCAGGTAGTCCCACTGGTCCGCGCCCCGCAGCAGGCCCGCGAAGTCCGTCGTCGGGGTGGCCGCCGGGCGGTCCTGGAGGTCCAGGCCGACCCGCTTGAGCGGGGTGCCGTGCTGGGTCTGGAGCAGGATCTGGCCCGGGCGCTTGACCAGGGCGCGCTCGAAGTTGACGTTCGTGGTGAGGTACGTGGCCCGGGCCAGGGCCGTCCAGTACGCCTTCGAGCCCGGCCGCAGGAGGGACGTCTCGCGGGGGAGGGTCGGGGCGTGCTCCGGGTCGCAGATCCACGCCGTCCGCATCCGCGGCGCCAGCTCCCGCAGCTTCGCCTCGATCGCGGCCGGGTTGCAGGCGTAACCGCCGTGCCAGTACGCGGAGAAGACCGCCAGCTCCGGGCGGAGCGGGAGCAGGCGCTGGGCGCGGTAGTGCAGGCGCAGGGCCGCTTCGCGCAGGCCCCGCCCGAGGCCGGCGGCGCCGCGGCCGGCGGCCAGGGCGAAGGAGCGCAGGACCGACAGCAGGCGGTACGTGCGGCGGGTGCCCAGCCGCATGAGGGCGTGGCGCAGCTGGTCCGTACGGGACAGGGACAGGGGCGGCGCGCCGACCCGGCCCGGCGCCCGGTAGCGGCGCAGGAGGACCGAGGCCCGCTTGAAGAACTCGGCCCGGGCGGCGCGCGGGAGGCGGCGCGGATCGGCGTACAGGGTGCAGAAGTGGCCGGCCATCCTGCGGTGCACGGCGGGGCGCCAGCGCTCCAGTTCGGGGCGGCCGCCGAGGTAGCCGAAGACCCGGTCGTACTGGTCGAAGATGTCGAGGTGGCGGCGGCTGGTCGTGGTCAGGATCGAGCCGGTGCGCCGCTGGCGGTAGTGCACGCAGACCCGGTCCAGGACGGCGACGGACTCGGCGGCCAGCAGCGCCGGGTAGGTCCAGGGGGTGTCCTCGTACAGGCCGGGCGGGAAGCGCAGCCCCTCGCGCTCCACGTACTCGCGGCGGTAGGTCTTGTTCCACACCACCATCAGCATGCCGAGGAGGGCCGGCCGGTCGGCCAGGCGGAAGCTGGCCGGGCCCTCCTCGGAGAGGCGGTGCGCGAGGCTGTTGCGGACCAGCTCGCCCGTCCAGAAGGTGCGCGCGTAGTCGTAGACGAGGACGTCGGGGGAGCCGGTGTCCTTCAGCCGGTCGGTGATGGCCTGCAGGGCGCCGGGGGCGAGGGTGTCGTCGCCGTCGAGGAAGACCAGGTAGTCGCCGGTGGCCCGGGCCAGGCCCGCGTTGCGGGCGGGGCCCAGCCCGAGGTTGTGCGCCAGGTGCACGGCGGTCACCCGGGAGTCCCGGGCCGCGTACTCGTCGATGATCGAACCGCAGGCGTCCGGGGAGGCGTCGTCGACCGCGATCAGTTCCAGATCCGGGTACGACTGCGTCAGGACCGAGTCCAGACTCTCCTGGAGGTACGCCTGGACCTTGTACGCGGGCACGATGACGCTGAACCGGGGCACGGCACATCCAGGGGTCGGCGCGGGCATATTTCCCAGCAACCCCCGGCGTGGCGATCGGGTTACGCAGCGTGTGGCATTCGGGTTACGGAGCGTCAACACCGCACGTCAACCGTGGTCTGCTACTTGATCGCGCCCGCCATCACCCCCGAGACGAACTGCCGCTGGAAGGCGAAGAAGACGACGAGCGGGACCACCATCGACAGGAAGGCGCCGGGCGCCAGTACGTCGATGTTGTTCCCGAACTGCCGCACCTGCTGCTGGAGCGCGACCGTGACGGGCGGGTTCGCCGAGTCCGCGAAGACCAGCGCGACCAGCATGTCGTTCCACACCCACAGGAACTGGAAGATGCCGAGCGAGGCGATCGCCGGACCGCCCAGCGGCAGCACCACCCGTGTGAACAGCCGCAGTTCGCCCGCCCCGTCGAGGCGGGCCGCCTCCAGCAGCTCGCGCGGGATCTCCGCGAAGAAGTTGCGCAGCAGGAAGACCGCGAAGGGCAGCCCGAAAGCGGTGTGGAACAGGACCACGCCCGCCGTGGTCTCGAACAGCCCGATGGAGCCGAAGAGTTCGGACACCGGGATCAGCGCCACCTGTACGGGGACGACGAGCAGCCCGACGACGACGAGGAAGAGCCAGTCCCGGCCGGGGAACTCCAGCCAGGCGAAGGCGTATCCGGCGAACGCTCCCAGGGTGAGCACGAGGAGGGTGGCCGGTACCGCGATCGCGACGGTGCTCAGGAGGGAGCCGGTGATCGTGTCGTTGGCCAACAGTCGCTCGTAGTTGGCCGCCGTCAGGCGGGAGGGGGCGGTCAGCACCTGCCACCAGCCGCCCCGGTTGAGGTCGGCGGGGGAGAGGAAGGAGGAGACCAGCAGGCCGAGGGTGGGCAGCAGCCAGAACAGCGCGGCGGCCACCAGGAACACGCGCGCGCCGCCTGCGGCGAGCCTGGCGAAGGCGGGGCGGGCCCCGATCCCGGCCCTGGCCCCGGACGCGGCCCCGGCTCCCGGCCTGGCCCCGGCTCCCGGCCCGGCCGCGGCGGGCCCGGTGTGGGCGGTCGGGCGCGCGGCGGGGTCGCCGGCGGTCGGCCGGGCCGGTTCGGCCGGGTTCGGGTCCGGTACCTCGTCGAAACCGGTCATCGGGAGCCCTCCTTCCTGAGCCGGCGGATGTTCACGAGCATCACCGGCACCACCAGCACCAGCAGCAGTACGGCGATGGCGCTGCCCAGACCCGGGTCGGCGTCCGTGCCGAAGGAGGTCCGGTACAGCTGGAGCGCGAGGACGTTCGCGTCGTCCTGGACCGCGCCCGGGGCGATCACGAAGACCAGGTCGAAGACCTTCATGACGTTGATGACGAGGGTGACGAGGACGACCACCAGCACGGGCGCCAGCACCGGGACGGTGATCCGGCGGAACACCTGCCACTCGTTCGCCCCGTCCACCCGCGCCGCCTCCAGCAGCTCGCGCGGTACGGCCGCCAGCCCGGCCCCGATCAGAACCATCGCGAAACCGGCCCACATCCACACGTACGCCCCGACGACCGCCGGGGTCACGAGCGCCGGGCCCAGCCACTGCACCCCCGCGTACGCCTCCCGGAAGTTCGAGGCGGGCAGCCGCAGCAGGGCGCCGTCGGCCGCCGCGGGCAGGGTGAAGGTGCCGTCGGCGCGGGTCGTCGCCGAAGCGACCACCCTGCCGTCCTTGACCGCCTCGATCCGCATGCCGGCGAAGGCCGACTCGCTCGGGTCGACCGCGTTCGTGCGGCCGCCGCCGCCCCGGGTGAAGTCCTGCCAGGCCGTCCCGGTCACCTTGCCCGGCTCGGCCGGTGCGGCCTTCGCCGTACGGGTGCCCTCGGGCAGGGCCTCGGGGGCCACGCCGACCAGCGGGAGGGCGGCCGGGGTGCCCGCCCGTACGGGATCACGGGTGACGAAGGCGCCCCCGTCGGCCGGGACCAGCGGGGAGTCCCGGCCCGGGCGGGCCTTGGGGAAGGCCGAGGACTCCGCGAAGGTGTCGTGGACCCCGACCCACACCGCGTTGGCGACGCCCCGGTCGGGGTCGTGGTCGTAGACCAGCCGGAAGATGATGCCCGCCGCCAGCATCGAGATCGCCATCGGCATGAAGACCAGCAGCTTGAACGCCGTTCCCCAGCGCACCCGTTCGGTCAGCACCGCGAAGATCAGGCCGAGGGCGGTGGCCGTGGCCGGCGCCAGGACCACCCACACCGCCGTGTTCTTCAGGGCGGTGCGGATGGTGTCGTCCTGGAGGATCTGGCGGTAGTTGCCGGCGCCCACGAAGGAATCGCCGGAGCGGTCGAAGAGGCTGCGGTAGACCGAGTAGCCGATCGGGTGCACGACCAGCGCGCCCAGCAGCACGAGGGCCGGGAGGAGGAACGCCGCCGCGATCAGGCGGCGGCGCCGCGCCTCCCGGGAGGTGGCCGCCACCGGGATCAGTTCCCGTAGGCCTTGGCGGCGTCCGCCTCCAGTTTCGCCTGGGTGCCCGCCACGTCCGACGGGTTCGCCAGGAAGTCCTGGAGGGCCTTCCACTCACCCGCGCCCGGGGTCCCGCCGAAGGCCGACGGGGCCTGGTCCGACATGTCGAAGCGGAAGTCGTCACCCGCCGCGATCAGCGCCTTCGCGATGTCCCGCTGGATGTCGTTGGGGTAGGCGGAGGGGCTGACCGCCTTGTTCGGGGAGACGAAACCGCCCTCGCGGGCCTGGATCTCCGCCGCGTCCGCCGAGGCCAGGAAGGTCAGCAGCGCCTGCGCGCCCTTCGACGGCTTCAGCGCGACCGCCACGTCACCGCCCGAGACCACCGGCGCCTTCGCGCCGACCGCCGGGAAGGGGAAGACGAGGGCGTCCTTGCCCACCTTCGCCTCCGTCTGCGCGATGTTCACCGCCACGAAGTCGCCCTCGTAGACCATCGCGGCCGCCGGCCGGTCCCCGCCCGTGAAGGTCTGGGTCACCGACTTCGGGAACTCCGTCGACAGGGCCCCGGTCGGCCCGCCCGCCAGGAAGTCCTTGCGCCCGAACAGCTCGGCCAGGGTGGTCAGCGCCTGCTTGACGCTGTCGTCCGTCCACTTGATCTGATGCTTGGCCAACTGGTCGTACTTCTCCGGGCCCGCCTGCGAGAGGTAGACGTTCTCGAACCAGTCGGTGAGGGTCCAGCCGTCCGCGCCGGCCACGGAAACCGCCGGGGTGCCGGAGGCGGAGAGGGTGTCGGCCGCCGTGATGAGGTCCTTCCACGTCTTCGGCGGCTGCACGCCCGCCGCCTCGAAGGCCTTCGCGTTGTACCAGATCAGCGACTTGTTGGCGGCCTTGTAGTACACGCCGTACTGGGTGCCGTCGACCGCGCCGAGCTTCTTCCAGCCCGCCGAGTAGTTCGCGTCGAGCTGGGCCTGGGCCTCCGCGCCCACCGGCTGCGCCCACTTGTTCTGCACCGCCGAGACCAGCGCCCCGACCTGCGGGAGCAGCGCCACGTCCGGCGGGGCCCCGCCCGCGATCTTCGTACCGAGGAAGGTGACGATCGGGTCCTGCGCCGGGACGAAGGTGACCGAGGCACCCGTCCGCTTCTCGAACTCCTTCAGGACCTTGGTGAAGTTCTCCTGCTCCGGGCCCGTCCAGACCGCCGCGACCTCCAGCTTCTCGCCGGTCAGCTTCGGTAACTCCACCCGCGGGGCGGCCGAACCGCCCTGGGGCGCCTTCGACACCTCGTCCGTGGCGGACTTGCCCTTGCCGTCGTCGCCGCAGGCGCTGAGCACGAGCGCGCCCGCCGCGGCCAGTGCGGCCCAAGTGAGTGTCGTACGGCCCGTTCCGTGCTTGCGCATGGTTCTGCCCCCGATGCCCGTGTGTGCACGTGGTGTGTCCCGGACCACAAGGTCTACGCCGACCCGCGCGCCCCGCGCAATACCGCCTCGCGGGGCGCGCGCCCACTTCTACGGCGAGGGCGGGAAGAGCACCGGTACGGCCGAGACCAGGTGCGAGGCCCGGTCCAGGGCGCTGGCCAGCAGGGCGAGGTCGGTCGGGCCGTTGCCCAGCTCGCGCACCGGGCGGCGGGCCGGCGGGTCGCCCATCCGCTCCCACTCCACCGGGACCACAGTGGGCCGCAGGGTCGCCGTCCGGGGGATCCGCCCGGTGACCCGGCCCGCCTGGAAGGGCACCGTCCGCCCGTCCGCGTGCCGCAGCAGGCCGCGGCCCGGGCCCGGCTGGTCGGGGGCGTCCAACTCCACCCGCAGGGTCGTCAGACGGGCGAGGAGGGTGTCGGCCGTACGGTCCGGACGGGCGCTCGTCGCCACCATGTGCACGCCGAGCCGGGCGCCCTCGCGGGCCACCGCCTCCAGCGCCCGGACCACCGAACCGGCGGCGGGCCGGCCCGTGGCCCCGAGCCCCGGCGCGACCAGCGCGTCGAAGTCGTCCACCAGCACCACCAGCCGCGGCAGCGGACTGGGCCCCGCCGGATCGGTACGGGTCGCGGAGGAGCGCAGCCGCAGCGTGCCCGAGCGCAGCGGGTCGAGGTCGCCGCGCAGCTCGCCCGCGGTGGGCTGGCGGGGCGACACCATCCGGTCGGCGAGCTCCCGGCCGGAGTGCCACTCGGCGAACGGCACGCCGTCCAGCAGCTCGGCGCGGCGCTTGAGCTCGGCGCCCAGCGCCTGCGCGAACTCCCGCATGCGCAGCGGATCGGAGGCCACCAGGTGGGCGGAGACGTGCGGGAGCTCGGTGCAGGGCAGCAGGCCGTCGCCGCGCTCGCCGCCCGCCCCGTCGAGCAGGACCAGGCCGAGCCGGTCCGGGCGGGCCGCCGCCGACAGCGAGGCCGCCACCGAACGCAGCAGCTCCGTGCGGCCGCTCCCGGCCGGCCCCTCGATGAGCAGGTGCGGGCCGTCGTGGACGAGTTCGGCGCCGACTGCCCCGCGCCGGCCGCTGCCGAGCACGATCTCGGCCAGGCCGCCCACGCCCTGCCCCTGGTCGGTGGCGGCGGCCCAGCGGGCCATCAGGGAGGCCGGGGTGGCCCGGGCCAGCCCCAGCTCGTCCAGCAGCCGCGCGGTGGCGGGCAGCGCGGCGGCGGCCGGGCGGTAGGCGCCGGCTTCCGCGGAGCCCTCGGTGGTGCGCAGGGGGGCCAGCGCGCGGGCGAAGCGTTCGGCCCAGGCGGCGGAGACGGCGTCGGCGGTGGCGGTGCCGCCGGTGGGCACCGGGCGGCCGCCGGTGACCGTGAAGGTCCGGACGGCCGTGGCCACGTCCCCGCTGAGCAGGGCGACCGCGCCGCAGTCCCGGAAGGCGGGGGAGCTCGCGCAGGCCGCCTCGTACGTGTCGGTGACCGGGGAGGCGGGGGTGGCGGCCGGGGCCTCGGCGAGCGCCAGGACGTGGATCCCGGCGGCCGGGCCGTGCGAGGCGAGCCGCCCGGTGAGGTCGCGGAGCGGGCCCGCGCCGGGATCGCCGTCGAGGACGAGCAGGGTGTACGGGCCCTGGTACACGGCGGCGGCCCGCCGGACCTGGTCGGCATCGGCGGCAGCCCAGTGCGTGCCGAGGGGTCCGTCGTCCAGCCGCCGGGTCAGCTCGCCGGTGCGTGCGGCGGCCTGGTCGCGGTCGTACGCGAAGAGGAGCCGGCAGTCCTGGCCGTGCGCGGGGCGTACGTGGGGCAGCCAGCCGAGCCAGCCCCAGTCGCGGCGGCGGTCGGCGAGGCCGCGGGCGCGGTCCGTGCTCAGCAGCACGATCTCCAGCTGCCCGGGTGCGTGCAGGGCGGCGGCCTGCGCGACCAGCCAGCGGGCGACCCCGGCCAGCCGGGCCCGCGGGCCGGCCACGCCGAGGCCCCCGACGGAGGTCAGGGACATCCGGCTGCCGGCGCCGAGCCCGACCTCCAGCAGGCGCGGGTCGCCGGGCGTACGCGACCACAGGCGCTCGGTGGGGCCGAGTGCTGCGAGCAGCAGTGCGGCGGGGTCGTCGGCGTCGGGGGCGACGGCGACGGCCGGAACCGGCTCGGGCGGAGCCTCGGCGAGGTCCTCCCCGCGCACCCACTTCCGCGCCCAGGCCCCGATCCCCTTCCGCCGCGCCCTCCCGGGGGGCTGCGCGTGGGGGTACTCGTCCGGCGTCCCGCCGGGGCCGGTCGGCGTGCCGCCCGCGCCCGGCCATCCGACCGCGCCGGAGGCGCCTGCCGGGCCGCCGGAGGCGGGTGCCCCGCCGGGGCCGTGCGGCCCGGGTACGGCCGTGCCGGGGGTGTCCGGCGTCGTGCCGGGGGTTCCGGGGTGCGCCCCGGGGGGCGTGGCGGTCCCGCCGGGGCCGGTGGGCGTGCCGCCCGGGCCCGGCCGTCCGTCCGCGTCAGGGCCCGTCACCTGGGCCGACAGGGAGAGGTGGCCCTCCAGGTCCGGGGTGGTGGGGCGGGGGGCCGCGCCCGCCGGGGAGAGGCGGAGGGTGGACTCGCCGACCCGCAGGAGCGAGCCCGGCGGCAGGGCGACCGGCTGCGGGCCCACCGGGGCGCCGTCCAGCGTGGTGCCGTTCGTGGAGTCCAGGTCGGCCACCGCCACCCGCCCGTCGGGCAGCACCGTCACCGCGCAGTGCAGCCGCGACACGTCGGGGTCGTCCAGCGGCACGTCGGCGTCGGCCGAGCGGCCCACGCGGATCTGCCCGCTGTGCAGCAGGTGCACGCCGCCCGCGTCGGGTCCGGCCACCACGTGCAGCTGCGGGGCGCCGAGGCCCTCCTCCGGCAGCACGTCCGGCACCGGCACGTTCAGCGCCAGCACCGCCCCGTCGACGAGCGGCGGCTCGCCCAGCACCCGCCGCTGGAGGTCGAGCCGCTCCGCACCGGCGTACAGCACGACCGTGCCCCCGGTGTCGGGTCCGCCGACGGTCGCCGCGAGCCCGGAGGCGACCGCGGCCAGCACGGTGCCGACGGGCGCGGTGACGAGCACGTCACAGCTGGCTGGGGCGCTCGCGGTCTGGTGGCCGCTGCGCGACCCGAGGACGGTCAGCCGGATCTGCATCGCCGTCAGCGGTCCCTTCTGCGCGGTGGGCGCGATGTGGCGCCCGGCAGGGGGAATGACGGGACGGGCATGGCTGCCCGGTCGTCGCCCCCCACCCGGCGCGGACGCACGCGTCGTCCGGTCAGGTCTGCAGGAAGGCGGGGCTCCCGTCCCGTGCCTTCCGTACGTGTGCATCCTCGCACCTGCCGCGGACAACACGCCCAGCACCCGCCGACAAGTGATCTTGATCGATCAGCGGACGTGCCGGACCTCGCGGAATCCGGATCAAAAAGCGCCAGGGGCATACGCCCGGAACGCCACCCTTCGTACATACGTGCGGCAACCAACCTCCGGCGACCCGCGTCTTCCACAGGGACACCCCCTAGAGTGGGCCGGAAAACCGATCGATACACACAGCAGCAGGGAGCGCGAGACGTGCGGCCAGTCGGCAGCAAGTACCTGCTCGAGGAGCCGCTCGGGCGCGGCGCCACGGGCACTGTCTGGCGTGCCCGCCAGAGGGAGACCGCCGGCGCCGAGGCGGCCGTGGCCGGCCAGCCCGGCGAGACCGTGGCCATCAAGGTCCTCAAGGAGGAGCTGGCCCAGGACGCGGACATCGTCATGCGCTTCCTGCGCGAGCGCTCCGTCCTGCTGCGCCTGACCCACCCCAACATCGTCCGCACCCGCGACCTCGTCGTCGAGGGCGATCTCCTCGCCCTCGTCATGGACCTGATCGACGGCCCGGACCTGCACAAGTACCTCCGCGAGAACGGCCCGTTCAGCCCGGTCGCCGCGAGCCTGCTGACCGCCCAGATCGCGGACGCGCTCGCCGCCAGCCACGCCGACGGCGTCGTCCACCGCGACCTGAAGCCCGCCAACGTGCTGCTCGACGAGCGCGGCGGCCAGATGAAGCCGATGCTCACCGACTTCGGCATCGCCCGCCTCGCGGACTCCCCGGGCCTGACCCGCACCCACGAGTTCGTCGGCACCCCCGCCTACGTCGCCCCCGAGTCCGCCGAGGGCCGCCCGCAGACCTCCGCCGTCGACATCTACGGCGCCGGCATCCTGCTCTACGAGCTGCTCACCGGCCGTCCGCCGTTCGCCGGCGGCACCGCCCTCGAAGTGCTCCACCGCCACCTCAGCGAGGACCCGCAGCGTCCCTCGACCGTGCCCGAACCGCTGTGGACGGTCGTCGAGCGCTGCCTGCGCAAGGAGCCGAACGAGCGCCCCAGCGCCGTCAGCCTGGCCCGCGCGCTGCGCGTGGTCGCCTCCGGCATCGGCGTGCACTCCTCGGCCGCCGAGGTGGAGGCCGCGCTCGGCGTCGGCGCGCTGCTCGCCCCCGACCCCTCCCCGGCGCCGGTCCCCGAGACCCCGGGCGCCGCCGACGCCACGCAGGTGCTGCCAGGCGGCGCCGGTGCGGGCGCGCCCATGGGCGCGTACGACCCGAACGCCATGACCTCCGTCATGCCGCCGGTCGGCGCGGCCGACGCGACCACGGTGCTGCCCAACACGGGGGGCCCGGGCGCAGACCCGACCTCCGTGATGCCGCCGGTGCAGCGGCCGGACTCGCCGCACCCGTGGCAGTCGCAGCTGCAGGCCGCCCGCGACCGCAACGAGCAGACGCAGATGCAGTACCTCGACCCGAGCGAGGACCCCCTGCGCCGCCGCCCGCAGCGCCAGGCGCCCCCGCCGCCGCAGCACCGGCCCCAGCAGCCCCCGCAGCAGCAGCCGTACCGGCAGGGCCCGCCGCCGCAGCAGCCTCCCCAGTACCGGCAGCCGCAGCAGCCGCAGCACCAGCAGTACGCGCCCCCGCCGCCGCAGCACTACCAGCCGCAGCAGCACCAGCCCCAGCCGTACCAGCAGCCGCAGCCGCCGCAGCAGCCCCAGTACCGCCAGCCGCAGCAGCAGCCCCCGCAGGCTCCGCCGCCGCAGGCCCCCCGGGAGCCGCGCGAGCCGCGCCGCCGGAGCGCCAACCCGGTGCGGATCCCCGGCCTCGGCTGCCTCAAGGGCTGCCTGGTGCTGGTCCTGATGTTCTTCGTCGCGGGCTGGCTCATCTGGACGTTCACCCCGCTCCAGGAGTGGGTCGGCACCGGCCGGGGCTGGTGGGACCAGCTGTGGACCTGGGGCTCCGAGATCGTCGACTGGGTGAGCGCCATCGGGGACGCGACGGGCTCCACCCAGCCCTGAAACGGAGCCCTGTAGCGCTGAGTTCGTGGATTTGTCGACTTCTGGGACGTGTTTTCGCCCGCAGAAGTGAAGGTCACCGCGAATCAGGGCCCCTGCTGGCCTCCAAGGCGCACCCGGCCGCGTAGCTTTGGTGCGTACGCCAGCCGCTGAGGGAGCAGTCGTGGCACGGAAGATCGGCAGCCGGTACACCGCGCACCAGATCCTGGGGCGCGGCAGCGCGGGCACGGTGTGGCTGGGCGAGGGGCCTGACGGGCCCGTCGCCGTCAAACTGCTGCGCGAGGACCTCGCCTCCGACCAGGAACTGGTCGGGCGGTTCGTCCAGGAGCGCAGCGCGCTGCTCGGTCTGGAGCATCCGCACGTGGTCTGCGTCCGCGACCTCGTCGTCGACGGCAACGACCTCGCCCTCGTCATGGACCTCGTACGGGGTACGGACCTGCGCACGCGCCTCGACCGTGAGCGGCGGCTCGCCCCCGAGGCGGCCGTGGCGATCGTCGCGGACGTCGCCGACGCGCTGGCCGCGGCGCACGCGGCGGGGGTCGTCCACCGGGACGTCAAGCCGGAGAACGTCCTCCTCGACATGCAGGGCCCGCTCGGGCCGGGCGGCGCGCATCCGGCGCTGCTGACCGACTTCGGCGTGGCCAAGCTGATCGACTCGCCGCGGCGGGCCGCCGGGGTCCGGACGTCGGCCCCCACCACCCGGATCATCGGCACGCCGGACTACCTGGCCCCGGAGATCGTCGAGGGCCTGCCCCCGCGGGCGGCCGTCGACATATACGCCCTGGCCACGGTCCTGTACGAGCTGCTGGCCGGTTTCACCCCCTTCGGCGGGGGCCACCCGGGCGCGGTGCTGCGGCGGCACGTCACGGAGACCGTCGTCCCCCTGCCGGGGATCCCCGACGAGCTGTGGCAGCTGATCGTGCAGTGCCTGGCGAAGGCCCCCGCGTCCCGGCTGCGCGCCTCGGAGCTGTCGGTCCGCCTGCGGGACCTGCTGCCGCTGCTGGCCGGGATGCCGCCGCTGGACGTGGACGAGCCGGACGACGCCGATCCGGATCCGGACCCCGCGGAGGAGCCGTCCGCGGCCGCCGCCGATCCGGTGCGGCGGCGGGGCGTGGTCCCGCTGGTGCCGGGCTCCTCCACCGACTCCAACCGGGACACCCACACCTCCATGCGGGTGCCGGGCCCGGACGAGCTGGCGGGCGGCGCGCTGGGCACGGCCCGCGTCCCCCGCCCGGCCGGCGGCCACCGGCCGGGCTCGGCCCGCCACCGCGCGGAGGCCGCGCGCAAGCGCCGGCTGGCGCTGTCGGGTGCGGCCGTGGCGCTGACCGCCGTGGTCGGCCTGGGCACGTGGCTCGCCGTCTCGGACGACGCGGCGCCCCCGCAGGACAACAAGCAGTCGGGCCCCCGCACCCCATAGCCGTGCGCCGCCGCTGCCGGGGCTCCGCCCCGGACCCCGCGCCTCAAACGCCGGCGAGGCCGGAGGGTGCGGCGGGTCCGCCCCGCACGCGGCCGCTTCGGCGCGACGATGCCCTCAAGCGCCGGGCGGGCTGGAATTGCCCTGCGGGCAATCCAGCCTCGCCTGGCTGACGGCATCAGCCACATCCAGCCCCTCCGGCGTTTGAGGAGCGGGTCTGGGCGGAGCCCAGGCGGCCCGGCGCAGCCGCACCGCCCGGCCCCGGCCCGGCAGGCGGGGGCTACGCCGGGACGACCAGTTCCGGGTGCCAGCGCCGCGCCACGGCCGGGTGGGCCCGGACCCAGCCCTTCAGCTCGTTGCGGCCGTACTCCGCGTGCAGCGGGTTCGACGCGTCGTGCAGGACGCCCGGCGCCGACCGCAGGTACTCGCCCGGCACCGTGTCGATCACGGCGTCCAGACGCGGGTTGTAGAAGAACGGCACCGAGTAGCGCTCCAGCGAGCCCGGCGGGCTGACCACCCGGTGGTCCGTCGCCGTCAGGTAGCCCTCCGTGGCGATCTCCAGCAGCTCGCCCAGGTTGACCACGAAGGCCCCCGGGAGCGGCGGGACGTCGAGGTAGCCCCCGTCCCGGACCACCTGGAGGCCGCCCACCGAGTCCTGGAGGAGCAGGGTGAGGAAGCCGTAGTCCTTGTGCGCGCCGACCCCCTGATCGGCGCCCGACGGCGCCGACCCGGGGTAGCGGATCAGCTTCGTGTGCAGGTGGGGGCGGTCCGCGAAGGCCGCGTCGAAGAAGTCCGCCGGGGCTCCGATCGAGGCGAGGAGCTCCTTGAGCAGCCGGTGGGCCACCGCCGCGAGCCGGGACTGCCACTCCAGGACCACCGTGCGGAGCTCCGGGAGCGCGGCCGGCCACTGGTTCGGGCCCTCCAGCCACAGGTACGCCGGGTCGCCCGGCCCCAGCACCGGCGCGGGCCGCTCCGCGCCGACGTCCAGCTGGTCCCGCCAGTCGGAGGCGCCGCCGGTCAGCTCGTGGCCGATCCGGGTGTAGCCGCGGAAGTGCGGGGAGTTGAGGTTGCTCACGGCGAGCCGGTCGGCCTCCGGGAGGGCGAAGAAAGCCCTGGTCAGATCCAGGATGCGGGCGCTCTCGGCGGCGGTGACGCCGTGCCCGGTCAGGTGCAGGAACCCGGTGTCCCTGGCCGCTGCGTGCAGCTGCTTGAGGAACTCGGGCCGCTGGGCCGGGTCGTCGGCCTGGGAGAGGTCCAGGACGGGCAGGGAGGAGGTCGAGGAGTTCGAGGTGTGCGCGGACGGCATGACGGCTCCGTTTCGGATGTCACGGGGTCCTGTTCCCCTTCAGGTGGCGGGGGCCGCGGGTGGGAGGTCCGCCGGCAGGGATGGCGCCGGGACCGCTGGGCCGCGTACAGGACCAAGTCGGATCGGGGTGGATCAGGCTTGGAACAGGTCCGGCGGCAGACAGCTCGTCGTGGTGACACGCATGTGGTCCACATGGCGGCGCTTGACGAGGAGAACGGTCATACGCTGAGCGTACGCCCGTACGAGCCGCCATCAGTACGGGTGATTCGGCCTGCCCGGACGGCCTCGTCCGCGGACCGGCTACGCTGGACCCGTGGCAGTCGTCGATGTTTCCGAAGAGCTGAAGTCCCTCTCCTCGACCATGGGGTCGATCGAGGCCGTCCTGGACCTCGACAAGCTGAGGGCAGAAATCGCCGTGCTCGAGGAGCAGGCCGCCGCGCCGTCCCTGTGGGACGACCCGGAGGCCGCTCAGAAGATCACGAGCAAGCTTTCGCACCTCCAGGCGGAGGTCCGCAAGACCGAGACCCTGCGCGGCCGCATCGACGACCTCGCGGTGCTCTTCGAGCTCGCCCAGGAAATGGACGACGCGGACACCCTGGCGGAGGCGGAAGCCGAGCTGACGTCCGTGCGCAAGGCGCTGGACGAGATGGAGGTCCGGACCCTGCTCTCCGGCGAGTACGCCGAGCGCGAGGCCCTGGTCAACATCCGCGCGGAGGCCGGAGGCGTCGACGCCTCCGACTTCGCCGAGCGCCTCCAGCGCATGTACCTGCGCTGGGCCGAGCGGCACGGCTACCCGACCGAGGTCTACGAGACCTCGTACGCGGAAGAGGCCGGCATCAAGTCGACCACCTTCGTCGTCAAGGCCCCCTACGCCTACGGCACCCTCTCCGTCGAGCAGGGCACGCACCGCCTCGTGCGCATCTCGCCCTTCGACAACCAGGGCCGCCGCCAGACCTCCTTCGCGGGCGTCGAGGTGCTGCCGGTCGTCGAGTCCAGCGACCACGTCGAGATCGACGAGGGCGAGCTGCGCATCGACGTGTACCGCGCCTCCGGCCCCGGCGGCCAGGGCGTCAACACCACCGACTCGGCCGTGCGCATCACGCACCTCCCGACCGGGATCGTGGTGTCCTGCCAGAACGAGCGCTCGCAGATCCAGAACAAGGCCAGCGCCATGAACGTCCTCCAGGCCAAGCTGCTCGAGCGGCGCCGCCAGGAGGAGCAGGCCAAGATGGACGCCCTCAAGGACGGCGGCAGCTCCTGGGGCAACCAGATGCGCTCCTACGTCCTGCACCCGTACCAGATGGTCAAGGACCTGCGGACGGAGTTCGAGGTCGGCAACCCGCAGGCGGTGCTCGACGGCGAGATCGACGGCTTCCTGGAGGCCGGTATCCGCTGGCGCAAGCAGCAGGAGCAGACCGCGTAGGACAGACATCGAGAAGGGCCCGGACACCTGTGGTGGCCGGGCCCTTCTCGATGTTCACGGCATGTGATCGGTACGCCTACGCGGTCTGCTGCGCCACCAGGACGAGCGCCGCCACGAGGATCACCATGAGCACGATGAGCGTCACGGGATTCAGGCCGGAGAAGGGGCCCTCCTGCTGCTGGAGGCGCTCCCGGTTCGCCCGGCACACCGGGCAGCGGCCCTGGCTGACGGGCGCGGCGCAGTTCGCGCACACGAGCCGGTCATATGTCATGCGCTCCTCCTCTCGTCCCCTTGGTCCTCTTACTCATGTACAACGGCACGGGGAACCACTCCGTTCCCCCTACCACTGTGCCAGCTTCGCCGACATTCGGCGCGGCCCGTCCGGGCAATCGCGGTCACAGGCCCCCCGGACCCGGGGACATATCGGGCAACTCCGGTAGCCGGGTCCACACCTCGCACTCGTTCGCGTATGGTCACGCACACCTACTCCCGGCGACCGTGGTGCACCCGTGATCCGATTCGACAGCGTCTCCAAGTCCTACCCGAAGCAGAGCCGTCCCGCACTCAGAGAAGTCTCCCTCGACATCGCGAAGGGCGAGTTCGTCTTCCTCGTCGGCTCCTCCGGCTCCGGCAAGTCCACCTTCCTGCGGCTCATCCTGCGCGAGGAGCGGGCGAGCCACGGCCAGGTGCACGTCCTGGGGAAGGACCTCGCCAAGCTCTCCAACTGGAAGGTGCCGCAGATGCGCCGCCAGCTGGGGACCGTCTTCCAGGACTTCCGCCTGCTCCCGAACAAGACGGTGGCCGAGAACGTCGCCTTCGCCCAGGAGGTCATCGGCAAGCCGCGCGGCGAGATCCGCAAGGCCGTCCCCCAGGTCCTCGAGCTCGTGGGGCTCGGCGGCAAGGAGGACCGGATGCCCGGCGAGCTCTCCGGCGGTGAGCAGCAGCGCGTGGCCATCGCCCGCGCCTTCGTCAACCGGCCCGCCCTGCTCATCGCGGACGAGCCCACCGGCAACCTCGACCCCCAGACCTCCGTCGGGATCATGAAGCTGCTGGACCGGATCAACCGGACCGGCACCACCGTGATCATGGCCACGCACGACCAGCAGATCGTGGACCAGATGCGCAAGCGCGTCATCGAACTCGAACAGGGCCGACTCGTACGCGACCAGTCGCGCGGCGTCTACGGCTACCAGCACTGAAAGGCCCTTGAGACGTCATGCGCGCCCAGTTCGTCATGTCGGAGATCGGCGTCGGCCTCCGTCGCAATCTCACCATGACCTTCGCGGTCATCATCTCCGTGGCCCTCTCGCTGGCCCTCTTCGGCAGCTCCCTGCTCATGCGCGAGCAGGTGACCAAGATGAAGGGCTACTGGTACGACAAGGCCAACGTCTCGATCTACCTCTGCAACAAGCAGGACGCCCAGGAGGCCAGCGAGGCCGCCGCCAAGCCCGACGGTTCGGCCGCGGGCTCCACGGGCGTCGCCACCTGCCGCAAGGGCGCGGTGACCGATGAGCAGAAGAGGCAGATCGAGGCCGAGCTCAAGCAGATGCCCCTGGTGAAGTCCGTCGCCTACGAATCGGCGGACGAGGCCTTCAAGCACTACCAGGAGCGCTTCGGCAACACGGCACTCGCCTCCTCCATCACCCCGGACCAGATGCAGGAGTCCTTCCGGGTCAAGCTGAAGAACCCGGAGAAGTACAAGGTCGTCACCTCCGCCTTCGCCGGCCGCGACGGCATCCACACCGTCGACGACCAGCGCCAGGCCATCGACGACCTGTTCCGGATCCTGAACTACCTCAACATCGCCGCGCTCGCCATCATGCTGATCATGCTGGTCGTGGCGCTGCTGCTGATCGTCAACACCGTGCGCGTCTCCGCCTTCAGCCGCAGGCGGGAGACCGGGATCATGCGGCTGGTCGGCGCGTCCAGCTTCTACATCCAGGTCCCCTTCATCATGGAGGCCGCCGTCGCCGGGCTCGTCGGCGCGCTCTTCGCCTGCGCGATGCTCGCCTCCGGCCAGTACTTCGTGATCGACCACGGTGTGAACCTGCGCGACAAGATCCAGCTCATCGACTTCCTCGGCTGGACCTCGGTGCTCGGCAAGCTCCCGTACGTCCTCTTCATCGGCCTGCTGATGCCCTCCATGGCCGCGTTCGTGGCTCTGCGCAAGTACCTGAAGGTGTGACAAGCGCCCCGCGAGCGGTCCGGCCAACCATCCGTACCGCAGCGGGGCTTGTCCTAGACTCGGCGCCATGCCGGGCTTGCCGAGTATTCCCGCCTTCTGTCTCCGGCCCCGCGACGCACGTCGCGGGGCCGTTTTGACGCTGGTCTTCCTCGCGTCCGTCACCGCCGCCGTGGGCACGGGCTGCTGGGACCGCGGGGAGAGCGCCGCCGCCGCACTCGTGGCGGACGCCCCCGAACCGCCCCGTGCCACGGGCACCGCCGACCGGGAGGCCGTGGCCCGCGCCGTCGCCGAGGCCGTCGCCGAGGGCAAGTCCGGCAAGAACGCCGCCCAGGAGGTGGTCAGCCGCAGCGGCGACCGCTGGGGCACCGTCTACGACCAGGGCGAGTACGCCGCCTTCGCCGAGGGCCTCGACGGCCGCTGGACCGGCGTCGGCCTGTGGGCCAAGCGGGCCCGCGACGGCCGGATCCAGGTCGACAAGGTCGAGCCCGACAGCCCCGCCGCCCGGGCCGGCCTGCGCGCCGGGGACCGGCTGCTGAGCGTCGACGGGCACGCCGTCACCGGCCTGGCCGTCGCCGACGTGATCTCCCTGCTGCGCGGCGAGGCCGGCACCCCCGTCGTACTGAACCTGACCCGCGACGGCGCCGACCTCACCGAGACGGTCCGCCGCGAGCAGCTGCGCACCGAGCCGGTGACCGTGCGCGAGCTCCCCGGCGGCATCACGGTCATCAAGGTGGCCTCCTTCACCCGCGGCTCCGGCGACCAGGTCAAGGCCGCCGTCCGCGCCGCCCCGCCCGGCGCCGGAGTCATGCTCGACCTGCGGGGCAACCCCGGCGGACTGGTCACCGAGGCGGTGACGGCCGCCTCCGCCTTCCTGGACGGCGGGCTCGTGGCCACGTACGACGTACGCGGAGACCAGCGCGCCCTCTACGCGACCCCGGGCGGCGACACGACCCGGCCGCTGGTGGCCCTCGTGGACGGCGGCACGATGAGCGCGGCCGAACTGGTGACGGGCGCCCTCCAGGACCGCGGCCGGGCGGTGGCGGTCGGCAGCCGCACCTTCGGCAAGGGCTCGGTGCAGATGCCGACGGAACTCCCCGACGGCTCGGTCGCCGAACTGACGGTCGGCACCTACCGCACGCCGGGGGGCCGCAGCCTGGACGGCAGCGGGATCACCCCGGACCTGGCGGCGGGCGAGCGGGCGGAGGAGCGGGCCGTCGCGGTATTGGGTGGCCTCGGGGTGGGTCGGTAGTGCGAAAATGACCGCACTATGGCTAAGGAAAAAGGGCGCAAGCTGATCGCCCAGAACAAGAAGGCGCGGCACGACTACACGATCCTCGACACCTACGAGTGCGGTCTCGTACTCACGGGCACCGAGGTCAAGTCCCTGCGCCAGGGCCGGGCCTCGCTGGTCGACGGCTTCGTGTCGGTGGAGAGCAACGAGGCGTGGCTCTACAACGTCCACGTGCCGGAGTACAGCCAGGGCACCTGGACCAACCACAGCGCCCGGCGCAAGCGCAAGCTCCTCATGCACCGCGAGGAGATCGACAAGCTGGCGCGCAAGGCGGACGAGGCGGGTCACACGGTCGTGCCGCTGACCCTGTACTTCAAGGACGGCCGGGCGAAGGTGGAGATCGCCCTGGCGAAGGGCAAGAAGGAGTACGACAAGCGCCAGACGCTCCGCGAGAAGCAGGACACCCGCGAGACGAACCGCGCGATCTCGGCGATCCGCCGCAAGCAGCGGGGCACCGTTTAACCTCCTGGCACACGGTGGTCCACTTCGCGTAGGATGGCGTCAGCACCACCTCACAGGGGTGGAGCAGTTTGAAAAATCAACATGGGGATGATCGGTTTCGACAGCGGATGTCGATGCAGGGGAAGCGAGCCGAGGAAGCGGCAATGATCTCGTAAACCATATGTCGCAAAAAATAATCGCCAACTCCAAGAGCGATAACTCCCGCTTCACCCTCGCTGCCTAATAACAGTGAGCTGAAGCCTCTGTGAGGAGCGTCAGCCCGGAAGTGGTCCCGGTCCGGATCCTGGCGTCAATTAGGGATCTAAACCTCTAGCCCCGGTCACGGGGGTTGGAGGGAAATCAAACAGTGACTGAGCCCGTCGGAGACTTGTCCGTGTGATCTCCGGGGCTGAGAAAAGCGCAGCGGAATGCGCTCGGAGAAGCCCTGCTTCTGCACCGTTGGACGCGGGTTCGATTCCCGCCATCTCCACTCATCCCATGTGGGCAAAGGCCCCGCAGCCTCTCGGCTGCGGGGCCTTTGTCATGTCAGTAGCGGTAGCGGGCCTTGAGGATCTTCACTTCTTTCTCGTCTGCCCGGTACACGAGGCGGTGCTCGTCGTCGATCCGGCGGGACCAGTAACCCGACAGCTCGCCCTTCAGCGGCTCGGGCTTCCCGATCCCGGTGAACGGGTCGCGCTGGATCTCGCCGATCAGGCGGGTGATCCTGCGAGCCATCTTCAGGTCCGAAGAAAGCCAGAACAGGAAGTCCTCCCAGGCGGCGGGGTCGAAGTGAACGCTCCTCATTCCTCGCCCCCGGACAACTCCCTCAGCTCGTCCAGGGTCTTGGCGACGGCGGACGCCCCTTCACGGTCGCGCGCGACAGCCTCCATCAAGCGCTGGGCGTTGGCGGGGGAGCGCAGGAGATAGACGGTCTCCTGCCACGAGTCGTAGTCGTCGGCGGACATGAGGACGGCGTCACCGCTCTTGGAGGTGATGCGCACCGGGGCGTGGTCGGTGTTGACCCGCTCGATCAGGGGGAACAGGGTTGCCCTGGCTTCGCTGGCGCTTATGGACATGGCGCCCACTCCTCTCTGAGTTGTACGGGTTCATGGTACAGGGTAGGTACCGGAAAGTGGTACGACTCGACTACGCAAAGGCCCCGCGGCCGGATGGCGGCCGCGGGGCCTTCGTCATGCGGGGAGGGGCGTCAGGAGCAGTACGAAACCTTGTTGAGGTTCAGCGCGTAGCGGGCCGTGATCCAGCCGGAGCCGTCGGCGAGCTTGTACCAGATCGCATTGCCGTCGACGCTCTGACCCTTGACCTTGCACTGCACGTTGACCACCGCGCCGCTGCCGATCTTGCCGACCTTCCCGTACTTGGTGCCGGGACCCGAGCGGACGCCCAGGCTCTTGCCCGGCTTGACGATCTTGGCCTTCGACTTGTGCGTGTGCTTCGGGGGCTTGGGCTTGCCGTGGTCGTGGTGGTGGCCGCCGCACTTCTTGCAGTGGCCGGGCTTGCCGGTGTCGCCCTTCGGGCCCTTGGGGCCCTGGGGTCCCTGCGGTCCCTGGGGGCCCTGCGGACCGGGCTTGCCGGGGCGGCCCTTCTTGCCCTTGTCACCCTTCTCGCCCTTGGGGCCCTGCGGGCCTTGCGGGCCCTGGGGACCCTGCGGGCCCTGCGGTCCGGGGGGACCGCCCGCGGGGCCCTGGGGTCCTTGCGGTCCCTGGGGGCCTTGCGGTCCCTGCGGGCCCTGGGGGCCTCCGGCCGGGCCCTGCGGTCCTTCCGGTCCCCGCGGGCCGGCCGGTCCGGCGTTGCCCGGGGTGCCCTGCGGGCCCTGGGGGCCGGGGACTCCCTGCGGTCCCTGGGGTCCCGGGGGGCCTCCGGCCGGGCCGGGGTTGCCCTGCGGTCCCTGCGGGCCGGCGGGGCCGGGGTTGCCCTGGTTGCCCTGCGGGCCCTGGGGGCCGGCCGGTCCGGGGTTGCCCTGCGGGCCTTGCGGGCCCTGCGGTCCCGGGGGGCCTCCGGCGGGGCCGGGGTTGCCCTGCGGGCCCTGGGGTCCGGCGGGTCCGCCGGGGCCGGCCGGGCCTTGCGGGCCCTGCGGGCCGGCGGGGCCCTGGTCGCCCTTGTCGCCCTTGTCGCCCTTGGGGCCGGGCTTGCCGGGCTTGCCGTGGTGGCCGGGCCTTCCGTCGTGGCCGTGGTGCCCGTCGTGTCCGTCGTCGCCCTTGTCGCCCTTCGGGCCCGCCACCGGGGTGGCGACGGCGAACAGTGCGGCGGGGGCGTCGGTGCCGGCCGCCCATTCGCCGCCGACCAGGGTGGTGCCCTGCGGGGCGTTCTTGTCGACCCGTACGGTCACGCCGAGCTGGGTCTGCGCGTTCGCCGCGAAGCGGAAGCCCGCGCGGGTGGCGGCGTTGCAGGTCAGCTGGCGTGCGTCGGCGGATCGCGTACACGTGGTGGCCGCGCGCTTGCCGTCCCAGTAGAAGCGGGCCTCCGGGAAGGTGGTCCGTTCCGGGGCGGTGATCCGGAAGGTGCTGCTGAGGGCCGGCTGCGAGCCGCCCTGGGCCGCGATGACGACGCGGCCCGTCATGCCGGGGGCGATCGAGGGGACGTACGGCTGGGAGAACCGGATGTTCGACGAGTCGGCCAGGGCCGGCACGGCCGGTACCAGAGCGGTCGCGGTGACGGCCGCGACGATCAGGGCCGACGAAACGGAGCGGGAAGCAGACAGCAAGGGGTGTTCCTCCGCACAGGGAAGGGCGTTGGGGGAAGACATCCCAGTTATTGCCGATCATGAGCGGCGCCGGTGCGTACCACGCGGGCACGATCACCCGCCCGCCGGATCAAATACGATTGATCGCCCGCCCTTTCGCCGCCACCGCAAGGGCCGCCAGCGCGGCCCCCGCGGGCAGTACGTACGCCACCACCGGGCCGGCGTGGTCGACCGTCAGGCCCGCGCACGCCGAACCGGCGGCGATACCGGCGAAAATGGCGGTGACGGCGAGGGTCATGCCCTCGTTGAGGCGCCCTTCGGGGGTGCGGGCGTGCACCCGGGACATCGCGGTGACCATCGTCGGGGCCGTGGCCATCCCGGCGAGGAGCAGGGCCACGCAAAGGGCGGCCAGGGAACCGGTGTTCGCCGCCGCCCACGGCAGGGTCATCAGCAGCGCCAGCGCGATCACGCAGGTCCGCAGCGAGCGGGGGCGCAGCGTGCCGTAGAGCAGGCCGGCCGCGCAGGAGCCCGCCGCCTGGAGGGCCAGCACCAGGCCGGAGGCCGCGCCCAGCCCGAGCTCGTCGAGGTGGGCGATGGAGGCGACCTCCATCGAGCCGAAGACCGTGCCGAGGGCCAGGAACAGGAGCAGCAGCGGCGCCAGGGCGCGCACGGGGGAGCCGCGCCGGGGCGCCGCCGTCACCGGGGGCTCCGTGGAGCGCTGGAGGGTGAAGACCACCATGCCAATGAGGAGCAGGGCCGCCCCGGCGAGGGTGCCCGCCTCGGGGAAGGCGGTGGTGCAGAGGAAGGCCGCGAGGACCGGGCCGAGCATGAAGGACAGCTCGTCGGCGGCCTGCTCGAAGGACATCGCCGTGTGGTGGGCGGCCGGGTCGCCGCGCAGCAGGTGCGTCCAGCGGGCGCGGGACAGGCCGCCGATGTTCGGGGTGGTCGCGGTCGCGGCGTAGGAGGCGAAGAGGGTCCAGGCCGGGGCCTCCGTACGGACGCACACGACCAGGCTGAGCGAGCCGAGGACGGCGATCAGCGCGGCCGGGAGGGCGATCCGGGCCTGCCCGTGGCGGTCGACGAGCCGGGCGGTCCAGGGCGCCACCAGCGCGGTCGCGGCCAGGCCGGTCGCGGTGACCGCGCCGGCGAGGGCGTACGAGCCGCGCTGGCCGGCGATCATCATGACCGCGCTGACCCCGAACATGCCCATGGGGAGCCGGGCGATGAGGTTCCCGGCGGTGAAGCCGCGGGTGCCGGGGAGGGCGAACAGGCGGCGGTACGGCCCGCGCGGCCGCCTGGTCCGGGCGGGTACCGGAGTGCGCGCCGGGGCGGCGATGACGAGGGTGGTGCCGGTGACGGTCATCCGGGGGGAGCGGGCGGTGGTGGCGGTGGTGGCGGGCATGGGTCAAGCCTCGGGCCGGGCCCGCGCCGTGGTCCAACACCTGTTCGGAGCCCATTCACGCCTTCGTGTTGTTAGTCTCCACGAGTGATACCCCGTGATGTGGAACCCCGCCTGCTGCGCGGGTTCGTCGCCGTCGCCGAGGAGCTCCACTTCACGCGCGCCGCCGCCCGCCTGTACGTCGCCCAGCAGGCACTCAGCAGGGACATCCGCCGGCTCGAACAGACCCTGGGCGCGGCCTTGTTCGTACGGACCACCCGCGCCGTCGAGCTTTCCGCCGACGGCGAGCGGCTGCTGCCGCTGGCGCGGCGGGTGCTGGCCGCGCACGAGGAGCTGGCCGCCGCCTTCACCGCACCCCGCGCCCTCCTCGTCGACCTCAACACCGACGGGCCCTGCACCCCCCGGACCGTGCTGGAGCGGGCCCGCGAACTCGCCCCGGACTGCGAGCTGATGGCCCGCTTCGAGAGCGGGCTCACCTACGCCGCCGCCGAGGTCGTCGCCGGGCGGCTCGACGTCTCCTTCGGGTACGCCGAAGGGCTCGACCCCGCACTGCGGGCGCGGCTCGCGGTGGCGCCCGTACGGTACGAGCCGCTCGCCGTGCTGCTGCCCGAGGACCACCCGCTGGCCGCGCTGGAATCCGTACCGCTGGACGCGCTGGCCGGGGAGACCGTGTACGCGGGCGCCGGGAACCCGCGGACCGTCGAGTGGACCGGGCTGGCGCGCGAGCTGTTCGCCGGGCGGGGCATCGAGGTGGCGCCGCCCGCGCCGGTGGCCATCGGCAAGGAGGAGTTCCTGCGGGTCATGGCCAAGACCCGCAACCCGGTGCTGGTGGCCGTCGGCTTCCTCGACATGCCGCAGTGCGTGAAGCGGCCGCTGACCGATCCGGTGCCGCTGTCGCCGCTGTCCATGGTGTGGAGGAGGGGCTTCACCCATCCCGGGCTGGACGCCCTGCGCGCGGCGGCCGCCGGCCTCGCCGCCGACGGCGGGTGGCTGGTTCCCCCTCCCGGCAGCCGACTGCCGAAGGGGCTCACACCCGGCCCCGGCGGTGGGTGAGAGCAAGGTTTCCCGGCGGTCATCCGGCGGGGACCGGGGCCGAAACGCGCCGTTCCTACGGTCGTCACCACGGACGCGACAGCTGTGGAGGCGTGTGATGACCGGTACGACCGCACCGCGCAGGGGAGGCCGCTGGATCGAGCAGTGGGATCCCGAGGACGAGACCTTCTGGAAGGAGACCGGCGAGCGGGTCGCCCGCCGCAACCTGGTCTACTCCGTGCTCTCCGAGCACATCGGCTTCTCCATCTGGACGCTCTGGTCCGTGATGGTCCTCTTCATGAGCCCCAAGTACGGGATCGACCCGGCCGGGAAGTTCTTCCTGATCGCCACCGCCACCTTCGTCGGCGCGCTCGTACGGGTGCCGTACACCTTCGCCGTCGCCCGCTTCGGCGGCCGGAACTGGACGGTCTTCAGCGCGCTGCTGCTGCTCGCGCCGACGGTGGCCGCACTGGTGGTCATGGAGCCCGGGACCTCGTACGGGACCTTCCTGCTCGTCGCGGCCCTCACCGGGGTGGGCGGCGGCAACTTCGCCTCGTCGATGACGAACATCAACGCCTTCTTCCCGCTGCGCAAGAAGGGCTGGGCGCTCGGCCTGAACGCCGGCGGCGGCAACATCGGCGTGCCCGTGGTGCAGCTGGCCGGACTGCTGGTCATCGCCACCGCCGGCGCCACGGAACCGCGGATCCTGCTGGCCGCCTACATCCCGCTCATCGTGATCGCGGCGGTGCTGGCGGCCGTACGGATGGACAACCTGGCACCCGTGCGCAACGACACGGGCGCGGTCCGCGAGGCCGTCAAGGACGCCCACACCTGGATCATGTCCTTCCTCTACATCGGCACCTTCGGCTCGTTCATCGGCTACAGCTTCGCCTTCGGGCTCGTGCTCCAGACCCAGTTCGGGCGCACCCCCCTCCAGGCCGCCTCGCTGACCTTCATCGGACCGCTGCTCGGCTCGCTGATCCGGCCGGTGGGCGGTGCCCTCGCGGACCGGTTCGGCGGGGCGCGGATCACCCTGGGGACCTTCGTGGCCATGGCGGCGGCGACCGGCGTGGTGGTCTTCGCCTCGCAGCGGCACTCGCTGGCGGTGTTCCTCGTCGGCTTCGTGGCGCTGTTCGTCCTCAGCGGGCTCGGCAACGGATCGACCTACAAGATGATCCCGGGCATCTTCCAGGCCAAGGCGCTGGCCCGCGGCATGAGCGGCGAGGCCGCGGCCGCCTACGGGCGACGGCTCTCCGGGGCCTCCATGGGGCTGATCGGGGCGGTCGGCGCGCTCGGCGGGCTCGGCATCAACCTGGTCTTCCGGGAGGCGTTCCTCAGCTCCGGATCGGGCACGGCGGCCTTCGTCACCTTCCTCGGCTTCTACGCCGTGTGCTGCGCGGTGACCTGGGCGGTATACCTTCGCCGGCCGGCGGCCGCGGTGCTCCCGACGGCCGGGGTCGAGGCGAAACCGCAGCTCACGTCGGTGTAACCGGGGCGAAATACGGGTGAACCGAGCCTGACACGCCACCTTGGCAGGCTCGGTCCACCCGTACCGCCCCCCGCACGCGTCAGCAAGGCAGGTCACGATGGACGACACCACCACCGGCCCCCTCGCGGGCTTCACCGTCGGAGTCACCGCGGCCCGGCGGGCGGACGAACTCATCGCCCTGCTGCGCCGCCGCGGGGCCGCCGTCGTGCACGCGCCGGCGCTGCGGATCGTGCCGCTGGCCGACGACAGCGAACTGCTCGCCGCCACGAAGGAACTCATCGGCTGCGCGCCGGACGTCGTGGTCGCCACCACCGCCATCGGCTTCCGCGGCTGGATCGAGGCCGCCGACGGGTGGGGGATCGGCGAGGAGCTGCTGGAGCGGCTGCGGGCCGCCGAACTGCTGGCGCGCGGGCCGAAGGTGAAGGGGGCCATCCGGGCCGCCGGGCTCGTGGAGACCTGGTCCCCGGACTCGGAGTCCCTCGCCGAGGTACTGGAACGGCTCCTCGCCGCCGGAGTCGCCGGGCGGCGGATCGCGCTCCAGCTGCACGGGGAACCGCTGCCCGGCTTCGTCGAGGCGCTGCGGGCCGGCGGGGCCGAGGTGGTGGTCGTCCCCGTGTACCGGTGGATGGCCCCGGAAGACCTGGCGCCGCTGGACCGGCTGCTGGACGCGGTGATCGGCGGCGGGATCGACGCGGTCAGCTTCACCTCCGCCCCGGCAGCGGCCTCCCTGCTGTCCCGCGCGGAGGAGCGGGGCGTACGGGAATCCCTGCTGGAGTCGCTGCGGGGCGGGGTGCTGTCCGCGTGCGTGGGGCCGGTGACCGCGCTGCCGCTGCAGGCGCACGGGGTGGACACCGTGCAGCCGGAGCGCTTCCGGCTGGGCCCGCTGGTCCAGCTGCTCTGCCAGGAGCTGCCGGGCCGGGCGAAGGTCCTGCCGGTGGCGGGGCACCGGCTCGAGGTCCGCGGGCACGCGGTGCTCGTCGACGCGGAACTGCGGCCCGTACCGCCCGCCGGGATGGCCCTGCTGCGGACGCTGGCGCGGCGGCCGGGGTGGGTGGTCTCGCGGGCCGAACTGCTGCGGGCACTGCCGGGGGCGGGCCGCGACGAACACGCCGTGGAGACGGCGATGGCCCGGCTGCGGGTGGCGCTGGGGGCGCCGAAGCTGATCCAGACGGTGGTCAAGCGGGGGTACCGGCTGTCGCTGGACGCGGGCGGGGAGGTCAAGTACGGGGACGTGCCGCTGGGTTGACCGGTGTGGGCTAGCGTGGCCGGATGATCACTGACGGGGTGGAGATGAGGGGCCTCGAGCTCGGCGACGCCGCCGCGCTGGCCGAGGCGTTCGCGCGCAACCGGGAGTACATGCGGGCGTACGAGCCGATCAGGCCGGAGGCCTACTACACCGAGGCGGGTCAGCGGGCCCGCATCGAGGACCTGCTCGCCGACCGGGACGGGGGGCGGCTGGTCCCGTGGGTGCTCGTCGAGACGGCCGGCGGTGCGGTGGTCGGCGCGATCAACCTGGGGTCCATCGCACTCGGGCCGCTGTGCAGCGGCGGGGTCGGCTACTGGGTCGACACGGCCTGGCACGGGAAGGGGCTGGCGACGGCCGCGCTGGCGGAGGTCCTGCGGGTCGCCCGCGAGGAGGTGGGGCTGCACCGGGTGGAGGCGGGGACGCTGGTCGACAACTTCGCCTCGCAGGCGGTGCTGCGGAAGTCCGGCTTCGAGGAGTACGGCCTCGCGCCGCGCTACCTCCACATCAACGGGGCCTGGCGCGACCACCGCCTCTTCCAGCGGCTGCTGCACGACGACCCGCCGGCCCGGTAGCCCCGGGGGCGCGCCGGGTTGCCGCTGCGCGGGACCGGTACCGGTTCGGGGGCTTCCGCATGCGCGCGCCGGGCGGCAATCTGGTGGCACGCCCCACGACGCGAGGCGGTGACGCGCATGCGGTTCGACTCAGGGCGGGTCTGCCTGGACCTGGTGGCCACTGAGCGCATCCGAGACGGCGACGAGCTGCGCACATGGCTCGCCGGAGCCGGCCTCGTCCCCGACCGGACGCCGCTTGCCCGCGTCGGCCCCGACTGGGTGGCGGCCTTCCAGACCCTGCGCCGGGACGTGGAGGCACTCGTACGGGCCGAACTCGACGGGACCGAACCGGAAGAGGCCGCCCTCGCCCGGGTCAACGCCCTGGCCGCGGGACCACCCCCCGGGCTGTGCGCCGTACGGGACCAGGACGGGCACCTCGTACGGGAGTTGTGCGGCGGAGTGGAATGCGGGGCGCTGCTCGCAGCGGTCGCCCGCGACGCCGTGGAGTTGCTGACCGACCCCGGCGACCTCGCGCTGCTGCGCGCCTGCGCGGGCGACGGCTGCGCCCGGGTCTACCTCGACACCTCCCGCGGCCACCGCCGCCGCTGGTGCTCCAGCGAACTGTGCGGCAACCGCGAGCGGGTGGCGCGGCACCGGCGGCGGGTGCTGGCGGCGGGGGGCGGGTAGGGAGCTTTGCCGCCGCGCGGGCGGGCCATCAGCATCTCGGCGCGCGGGGCCTGAACCGTTCGGCGGGGGCGGCAATTGGCGGGACCTTCACTGGGCGGAATCAGAGAGGGCGCGGGGGGTTTCCCGTCAGTCCCATGGTCCTTCCGTGTCGGGCCGGCCTGTAAAGGGCGCTCCTCCTTCGTCGTCGCGTCGCTTCGCGA